>CALFCS010000192.1 GCA_937950565.1 uncultured Lachnospiraceae bacterium | reverse complement strand
CTGGTCCACCAGAATATCCCCAGACCCATGAATTACCGGCAAGAATGCTACCATTTCCGCTAGTCAATAAATATATATCTGCTGTTTTACTGTTCGAATAGTGTTGTTTCACACATTGGAAAATCAAAAACGTTCCGGCCGGAAGATTTAGTTTACAAAGTTCTTGAACATCTGTGGAAACTGAAAGCTCCCTATATGTCTCGCTGCAATAAAAATTATCATTTTCACCCACTCCATTTTTCCCGTCTGACACCACTGGAATAATTACCTGTTCTAACAGGGTGCTTGTCCCTCCGGCAAGATACATGGAGCACCGAATGCCTGTAATTCCGGATGGAAGTGCATATGTGTAAGACGATACATTAGAAGAAGACGTATATCTATTTGTCCAAGTAGCCGATGAAAGATTTGAGTTGGTCGTTGTATCAATTTTAAACCGACAATAATAGCTGTTGAATACTCCATTCCCCGTCTGCTTCTTTCCCTGTACCGTAATAGACGATTGCTTATAAGAACCCGTAGCAGTTTTTGCAATAGATGCTGCATTTATCAGCATTTTGTACGAAGTAGAATCCTTACCGTTATTTCCATCTGAACCTTTCAATACAGGTGTTGTCACTTCCTCATTTGCACACTTGAATGTCAAAGACGTATCCGCATTCACTGTCACAGTAGGGCTGACTCCATCTATACCACTGTCAACAATTGGAATTGTTAATTGATCTAAAAGAGTCGTTTTTGATGAATCACTATACATTGACACTCTAAACGCAAATATTGCACCATTTTGATCAGGAATTCTATAAATACAAGATGTTCCCTCTTGTTCACAAAGAGATATATAGCCTGATCTATACTCATAATCAATAACAAAATAGGCATTATATGGGATAGGTTCTTCATTTCCAGTCTCACTGAACGCTGATAAAATAATTCTCGACGGTGAAAGCAACACGCTTGAGCCATATTTTCTAGTGACAACTAAAGTGTTTACTTTCATTTTATATGAAGTGGTATTTCCACCGCTTATTCCATCACAAACAACCGGAATCGTTACCTGTGCCAATGGAACAGAGCCATATGCACTTGAATCCCCTGTAGAACGAATGTCTCCCATAGTACATCGAATTCTTTCCGTGTCATCTGGAACCCTGAAACTATATGACCTGTCTACTACCTGTGCAATCATTTCATATTCCAGATTGTTATGGTATTGCACCTCCACAGTTATTGTATTCTCGCAAGGCTCATATCCCCTGTCTGCTACTTTCTTATAATTAGATACTGTAACAGTATCAGGAGAATATATCGAATCTCTTTTCACTATTGATGTAACACTTGGACGTATTTCATACAACACTGCATCTGCTCCAGCCTCACCGGCACTAATTATAGGAATGGTAATTTCATCTAATATTGATGACGACCCAGGATAAGCACGTATAGAACATTTTATCAGAACTGCACTTTGTGGTATTGTAAATGTGTATGAATCGGATACTACTTCTTCCTCCAGCCAGCCTTTAATCATATATTCTATTACTAGTGGTGCCATATAAGGATTCCCATCTCTTAAAGGTGTAAATGTAATTGTTTCTGGAATCAGTCCACCGGAATCCCGTATGATTACAGATGCATCTGCCGATATCTTATAAGGTTTTACACCTGATCCATCTGATACTACCGGAATAACAATCTCATCTACTATAGTATTCATTCCTTCAGGAATGACATAACACCGCATACCGGTAACATCCGGCTGAACATTTACCGTCACACATTCTCCCGCTGACGCTATATCATATGACTCTAAATCAGCGTTTCCTTCATATTCGATATAGAGTTTTGCCTTTCCCGAAACAATCCTGTCTCCTGCCTTCTTCTCATACTTGAAATCAACAGAATTTGTTACCAATTTCCCCAAAGCATCTTTTTTCAGAATCTGAATACTGCTCCTCAATCTATAAGTGAATGCATCCCATACGTTCGTGATTGTCACTTCACAGCTTCCTCTTATCACTCCGGCAGCCGTATTCCCTTCAAACCGATAAACAGCCGTCTCTTCTACATCTGATACTGATACCAGAATAGTTTTTCCTGTAGATATTTTCTCACCATTCTTATACCAGCATATTGTAAATTTATCCGTTACTTCCAGACCACCGTCCATCATACAGGCTGTCAAAGTCGTTTCACCAATACCGTTCTTAAAAATTATCCCATTATCTGTAACAATAGAACAAGCATATACTTTGTTTGCATCCACCATCTGTTTCATATATTCTAAAAGTTCCGATGATATCTGTGACTGCTCTTCTTTTATATTACTTAATGTAGTCTTATTGCATGACGCATCTGTAAAACTAATCACCTGCTCTACTACCCGGGCTTCCAGATATAATGCTGGTTTAAATTCATTGTCCTCTACACTTACTGTATCACCAATGTTCACTTCCGCAGTTCCTTCAATTTCATACGTCACCTTCGGGACACAATTTTCCTTCAGGTCTTTCAATGCCGCATCACGCAGAGCTTTCGCGTCTGATTCCTCATAAGTCTTTCGAGGCGCATAAATGTATCCATTCCCAATATCTGACATCTTTGACGGAAAACGCTCCCTTGCCTGTACTGCAAGAAGTGTGATAGAATCATTTTCCGATAAATATTCTATCCTTTTTTTGTCATCCCTTACTTCGTATTTTTCCCTTGGTATAGTAATTCCATCTTTCCCTATCGGCTGAATGGCAGTATAAAGATCTGTAATATCAGACGTTTTCCTGACTCCGGTAACATCCACGCCATAACGCAAAACAATATCCTTCCGTTCCTCTCCAATTCCCTGGCAGCTATCGGAATGCGCCTTGTATATATTTAATCGTATCTTCTTTAATATGTAATTACTTCCAAGAACAGGAATAAATTCCACTTCCGCATTAAAGAAGTTTTCAAGAGTATAGATTCTTGCAAGAAGTGTTTCCTCCGCAAAATCACCCTTCACCTTATATCCTGCCACCTCATTAATTCCAATCTCCATTATTTTCCAGGAATCAAATATATCCAGATATTCTTCAAATGACAATTCCCGCGATGCTGTATAGCTCCCTACCGTATTATTCAGCAATTCAAAGGATAAAGAGAAACCAGTAATTCTTACTTCATATTCATTCTTCTCCACCTGCATAATCGTAAAGTAATAATCCCTGTTCCGATATGTAAATGCCAGCTTATTCCCTTCCACAAGATATTGCGAATCGTCATGTTCCGTACCTGCTGATAAAGTAAAAGTTGCCGCCGTTCCTTTTACATAGACATGAAGCTCATCGTCATAATAATGTAAAGCTTCGGGAGCTGAATTATCCATAAATGTATACACGAGATCATGTGGACTCAATATTGCAATTCTTACATTTTCCATTATAAATAAGCCTCCCTTATTTTAGCAGATACATCCATTACCGGCTGGTTGTTCCCATCGGTTAACTGGCAGAAGTCAGAAAAGAAAAACCGAACTTTTGTTTCTCCCGGCGGGGCTTTAAAAAATGTGCTTCCTTTGACAATCTCATTAGCTGTTTCCTTTCCATTCACATATACTTTAGAACTTTTTCCGTCAACCAAGATGGAGTTTCCTTTACGGTATCTGTTTGGTATATCCTTCCATTCCATATAATGTTCTACAAAAGCAAGCTCTCCCAAACCCATAACAGCCAAATCATAATTATCACGCTGCCCAATAAATACAGACAGTCTATCTGCTTTTCTATCTTTTAAGTCTTCTCGCACAAATTCATATGTTTTTGCAGATGACTTGCTATTATTCGCATCCCATAAAGCAAATCGGAATGTTTCGCCATATTTTTCCATAGAAAATTTTTTTACTGATGCTTCCAACGATGACACAGGAATTGTTACCCGTCGTGTATCTTCCCCTCCAATACACATGCCTAATTCCACATTACCAGAAGACATATCATATTTGACTATTCGCATAGACATCAAATGCTTTTTATCCTTATCAATAAGGCAGTATTCTATTATGCCCAGTCCAGGTGATGCCTGAGCCGAAACTATTGCATTATTTTCTTCACCCCGCACCTCGCAAAAAGGTGCAAACTGAAATATTCCTGTCAGCTCAATTCCCTTCACCTCTTCATTACTGGTATAATCCTCAGACTGAATCTTCATTGCTTTTGCTGCGCCATGCCAATTTTTACCCATTTCCGTTTTTGATAATTTTAACCATTCACCTAACGGCTCAAGGGTATTATTCTTCCCATATCCACTATCAAATAAAACGCAATCATCATTATCCAAATCCATATTTCCATAATCACTGATATCCTCAAAATTTATCAATGTTTTCGACATCTTAACTGTCTTTCCATCTGCTTCACTGATCTTCCCCAGCTCTATTACCCCATGTTCACTTACAATTCCGACAAATCCATTCTCACTGCCATGTGTAATTGTGTAACTTACAGGAACTTCTTTTGTACCATCATTTTTTATTGTCATTTCCATTGATTTCTTATCTTCGCTGAGTGTAGCCTTAAACTCTTTATCTGCAGTAGAATATTTAAATGGATCAGCACAATAGAACTCAATCTCTCCAATCACCCGGTTCTTTCCTGGTGTAACCACGCTGTTTCCGGACTTTGTTCCAATAAAGTATTTGTCCTCTTCATCATGAAATGAAAGTGTTGCATTTTCTACATCCAATATACGATTCAGCTTATTGTATGACGCACGGAATGCCTGCGCATCCTTTGCCACAAGCTGATATGTTACCGTAATAATCCGTGGCGGATACCGTTTTCCCCTGTACCTTGTTCCATCGGAATTTCCCACCTGATAATCATCAATCTCACTCTCAAGGAGCTCACGGCCAGATACATACAGCGTCCGGTATCCGACAACTGACTTTTCATCATCTGACTTTTCATCATCTGGCTTTTCATCATCTAACTTTTCTATATATTTTCCATTTAATTTAAGGGCCTCAGCCGGAAGTTTATCTTCCGGCTGGGGACCTGTAGTATCTACAAATCCATACATTACCTGTAACCCGCCTTTCTATTATTGATTTTTTGTATTTTTTCAAGTTCCTCCTGCGTATAGGATGCTGTCGCTCTCGCAACTTCACGGCCCTCTATATCAAGAGGAACGATAACGGTATACTGAAAATCATTCCTGTAGTTAAAGTCGCTATTTAACTCTCCATCCAGATATCCGGTTCCGGCATAAGCAAGCTGACCAGTAAAATTATCTGTAAAGTTTGCAGCGCTGATATTCGGAGTAATCTGCGCATCCATTGAAAAATCCATAACTCCTGCCACTTTCGTTACTGCACTTTCAATCAGACCCATACTTCCTGTAATACCTGCCGCAAGTCCTTTCATAAAGTCTGGCATCCACTGTTCATAAGAACGAAGCGGTCCCTTATCCGGACGTGAGAAATGTAGAAAAGAGCAAATCTTCTCTGCAAGGCCTTTCACAGTATCTATAATTCTTTTTACACCTGAAACAATTCCATCTGCCAAACCACCAATAAAATCTTTTCCCCAGCTTAATGCTTTATCAATCAATCCACCTATACTTTCACCAATCGAACTTATAATATCAAGCATTGCTGATGCAATATGAGGCAATGCCTGCAGCAGTCCCGACGCCAATGTGACAATAATCTCAAGACCTGCTGCAAGAATACCGGGCAGATTCGATATAATGCCATTAACTAAAGCCCCTATTAACGTAACAACTGCACTTAATATAGCCGGAAGATTCTGAATCAGCCCATTAACCAGCATCTGAATGATCTGAACACCCGTTTCAATAATCTGAGGAAGGTTTTCCGAGATTGTATTTACAAACGCTGTCAGTCCATTTACTGCTGCCACGATAATCTGAGGAAGCGCCTCTATGATTCCCTGTGCAAGCGCCATAAGAATTGCCAGTCCTTGTTCAATTATAATAGGAAGATTTTCCGTAAGTCCGGTAACAATGGAATCAATAATGGTAAGTACTGAATTAATAACCAGATCAAGATTCTCTGTCAGACCAGTTACAAGACTCATCAAGAGTTCCAAGCCAAGCATTAATATTTGTGGTAAGGCCGTTATAATAGACGTTGCAAAAGTTGTAATCAAACTCAATGCTGCCGGGATTAACACAGGCAGATTATTGATTACTCCCTGTATCAGTGATGTAAGAATTGACAGCCCTCCCTGCATAATAACCGGAAGATTTGCTGTAATTGCATTCATAAGCCCTGCAAGTATCTGGCTTCCTGACTGCATCAATGCCGGAAGTCCGCTTACAATACTATCAACAAGTCCTTGTATAATCTGTGGTCCCTGGGTCGTGACCGTCTGTATGATACCGTTAATCTGCTGACCAAACTGTCCCTGTAAGACACCCAGCCCTGCAAGAATAATTCCAAGTACTGCTGCCGGTCCTACCATACGCATTGCGACGCTCATAACCGAAGTCAATGCAGAAACCATTCCATTCATAGCCTGCATTCCTACATTTACGCCTGACTCTAGTCCTTTGCCCAGTGCGTCACCTATCATTGATGACATATCTACTTTATCTCTTATCGAATCAATAACCTTCCAAATCTTAGGCCCGTCCTCTTCAAATCTTCCTGTCACAGTATCAAACCGAAAAGCTATCCGGGCAACAGAATCTCCTAAACGAGCAAAACCTTTATTCATTTTTGTACTTAGGCTTTGTATTTTTCCTGCTAGATTATCTGGTATCATCCGGGTCAGATTATCCTTCAATTTTGTTATTCCATTTAATGCTTTCCCTGGTAACTCCTTCAAACGATCTGTAATTTTATCTGTAATTTCTCCTATTTCTTCAGATAAGCTATCTGGTATCACCTGATTTAGGTTTTCCTTTAATTTTGCTATTCCATTTAACGACTTTTCTGGTAATTCTTTTAATGCACTCGCAAAACTTCTTGATTTTTCAACAGCCGCATCAAACATACCCGCTGTCTTATTTCCTACATCAATGATCTTTTTAAAAGCATCTCCGACGGAGCCAATCTCTCCTATCGCAGCCTTGACTTTCCCGACTTCTGCTGATATCGTCTGAAACACCTCTACTGCTGATGAAATTTTAGTAATTGAATCGGCGGATGATTGTGAAACCTTCTGGATATTCTGCAGCGCTTTAGCAGCTTCATTGATTGCATTTGCAAATGCTTCATAAGTTTTGCCATAAGCAGCCGGCACACTATAATTCTCCATTCGTTTTCCTCCTTTTCAAATATTCAATAATTCTTTCTGACCTACCGGACATCGCTTTTTTCTTACCGGAAAGATTGTTCCTCACTTCTTCCTGCATTTTTTCATAATCAAAGAAATCTTTAAACCGTCTGTATACAGGCTTGCTCTTATTCTTTCCGGACTTTTTCTCAGCCTTGATTTCACGATTCACCCATGCCATGCGATGTATCCTGTATTCTTCATCTACAACCGCAAGGGCATAGGCTCTCTTTCGAAGCTCATATTCGTAATATGTCATCCTTCCTATGTCATCCATGTTATGAAAACCGAGAAAACGAATACAATCTATAATAATATCCTCATATGTCTCCAGCGATGTCTGTCGCTCTATTCTTGATTCTGTGTTTCCTTTAAGCCTGCCGCCAGATTCTCCATCTTTAATCTGGTAGCATTTCCCTTTTTTAATTCACTGATCACCTCATCGAACAACGCTTCCAGATTCTCATAATTCTCTATGTATCTGTCAATCTCATTCATTGCCGGGCGAGTTCTCTCTGTACACGTACCTGCATAAAGAACTTCTGCAAGTGCTACCGTATCATAGCTGTAGAGCGCCGTAGCCTTTAATTCCAATCCAGCTCCAAACTTTGCTCCTTTTTCCTCCAAGAAATTTTTCTTATCCAATTCCCGGATAAACTGAATTCCAAAATGTACGTTATATTCTTTTTCATTAATTTTTAATATCATGTCTTATCCTTTCTGTTACGGTAATGTAACTTGAAAATTTGTCATTTCAAAATATCTTTCGGTATAAAGAGAGGGGGATTCTTCCCCCTTCTCTCCTACCGTCTACGCTGGTTTTTTCTGTGTGTCTACAAACATATAATCCGCAATCTCCTGCTCCTCAGCAGTTACTGTGACATTTCCCTTCTTACCGGTTCCATTAATACCAAATGTAAGCGAAATCTCTGTATAACCTTCTGCAGAAGAAGTCTTTTCAAAACCTGTAAGATAACCCTGATAATAAGTTCCTTTGAACTTATCTTCTGCATTCTCTACAGGCTCCTCCATATTCACCTCCCAGATTTCAACCACATCACTATTTAACTGAGCCTCTTCCAGACGTTCAATCAGCGTGTCTCCCTTTGCAAGATAAGAGGTCGCTGTAATCTCGATTTCCGGTGTTCCCGGAGTACGTACCGCACCATCTTTTGTCACTGTTGACTCGCTCTCCACACTTACGCTCCTTCCATTCTCGGAAGTAAATGCAATGCCCTGCGCATTTGTTGTGGAAGCCTCCTTAAGAATACGATAAAGATAAAAGATTTTTTTACCTGTTACTGGTTCTGCAAAAAGCTGCAAATCTAATTTTTTCATTCTGTACATCCTCCTGAATAAATATTTTGTTTTAAATCTATCATCTGAACATATTTCGGATATGTATCGGCAATCATAGCGATACCAATACAAAAGGAATCGATTAAAACTCTTGACCTTTCTGAAGCATTCTGATATCTGATTTCTGTGTCACCACCACATAATTCGTATTTCATATCATCCTCTGTCAAATCCTGAATGGACTGAATCAGGTTCTGCGTCAGTATACTTACCGCCGCACACACGATATCTTTCCCGGGAGACGCATAACCTGCATGACCTGATATATGAATCGAATTCCTATACACCGTTACCTTAATCAAAATACCTCACTTCCTCCTGTTCAATTCACACTATAATCGTCTTTCCCGGGACATTGCGGGACATTATGTAAAAATCTTTGTATTCTTTTTTTCACATTTTCATCCGTATACTTTACCTGACGTTTCGGAAATCTTTCATTCATCTCCATTGCCACTTTAAAATAAGGCAGATTATCTATAAAATACAGGCGCAGCAGCATCCTCATCTCACTTTTTTCAACACTCTGGATATATTCTTCTATCTGTATCTGCCGTTCTAAAAGCACTGTTTCCAGCTCCTCCAGCATTGCGATATTTTTATCCAGAAGCTGCTTCTTTCTATTTGCAGAAACACCCTTTCCTATATTCTTTATATTTTTCTTATCCTCTGTTATCCGCTGTCTCAAATCTTTGATTTCTTCCTTAATATTTGCATATTCCAACAAAACTGTTCTGTTCCATGTTGTCTCCAAACGTGGACAGTTTGTCATATTTTCTTCAATCTGTTGCTCTTTCATGTTGATCATTCCTCCTTATAGTTTCCTTTTCGGCTTTGATAAGGGCATTTTATCAACATGTAAAACAAACCGCTACGCACAACAGGTCTGTCCCCAATATCCGGAATTTACAAGAGTCCGGACAAGCGCCTTCAGCCATCCGACAGGCTGCCGTGAAAGTGGATAAAGTGGCAGCTGGACAACCCTTCTGACATCTTTAACTTCCGTCGATGTACGGATAAAAGCCTCGAAAACTTTACAAAGCAGGAAAACCCAGTATTTCCATTTCTGAATGGTAGAAAGTTCTGCCGGACAACAGGTATCTTCCGGTTCTACCGATTCATCCAATACTTCTGATATAGCATCTGCCTCATATCTTTTATATGGAATAACTATATCCGGAAGTTCATGACTGATTTTGCTGCACTTCTCACAACGAAGTCTCCTGATAATTAAATAGTCAATTGTATCATCCAGTCGGTAAAGCCCCCTCTTACGGCTCCCAATAACCTTAAAACTGCCATCGCAATAAGGACAACTGCATTCCTCCTGACTTCTCACATAAACAAGATTCGAATTTTCCTTGCGTTCTAAAGAATATAATTTTATAATAATCATATATTTATAGGGCTTCCCGGAACAGTAACAATACATGCTATCATAATGGGAATATTTTCCTTTCTATAGATTTACAATCATTATATTTGTCAATTTATTGACAAACAAGTTCTACCCCCTCAGGGGCTAAAAAATACCGGTTACGTTATCTTTTTGGAAGCATAATATACGATTTATGGAGGTTTACGATGAAACACCGAATAAAAAAATGGAGTTTTCTTTTGCTCAGCTGCATTATGGTAATAAATATGGTTCCAATAACTACAGCAGCTGCTGAAGAAAGTGAAGGAGTGAAAATTAATGGAACCAATTTTCCTGATTCAAATTTTATGGTACATATTCAAAGATATGATACCAATTACGATGGAATATTGAGTGATGAAGAAATTAGCGTTGTGAAAAGTATTAA
>CALFCS010000191.1 GCA_937950565.1 uncultured Lachnospiraceae bacterium | reverse complement strand
ACTTAACTCCCAGTTCTTTTACTTTTTCAATTTCTTTCTTTACAACTTTCTGCTTCGGAAGACGGAACTCCGGAATACCATATACAAGTACGCCGCCCAGCTCATGAAGCGCCTCAAATACAGTTACTTCATAACCCAATTTTGCAAGGTCGCCTGCACAGGTAAGTCCCGACGGACCAGAACCGATTACAGCTACCTTGTGTCCATTCGTTGTTTCTGCCTTCTTTGGTTTGATATCATTCTCTAATGCATAATCTGCTACAAATCTCTCCAGTTTACCAATAGATACAGGTTCGCCCTTGATACCACGGATACATTTGGACTCACACTGTGACTCCTGTGGACATACACGTCCGCAGATAGCCGGAAGTGCAGAAGACTCTCCAATTACTTCATATGCGCCTTCAATGTCTCCTTCTTTTACTTTCGATACAAATCCCGGAATATTAATAGATACTGGACATCCCTGGATACATTTTGCATTTTTACAATTCAGGCAGCGTCCAGCTTCCTCCATTGCTTCTTCTTTATTATACCCGTAACATACCTCTTCAAAATTTGTTGCACGGACTTTTGCATCCTGCTCTCTTACCGGTACTCTTTTTAATACATCAGCCATTAGTTGTCACCTCCGCAATTTCCGCATCCACCATGATGAGTGTCGCCTTCCTGTAATTTCAGCATTGCACGGCCTTCTGCCGTCTTATACATCTGCTGTCTCTTCATCGCATTGTCAAAATCTACAAGATGTCCGTCAAACTCCGGTCCATCTACACATGCGAATTTTACTTCGCCGCCCACAATCACACGACAAGCTCCACACATACCAGTTCCGTCAACCATGATCGGATTCATGCTGACAATCGTAGGAATCTCAAGCTTCTTTGTAAGAAGACAGGTAAACTTCATCATAATCATTGGTCCGATTGCAACACAGACATCATACTCCTTGCCTTCCTCTACAAGCTTTTCAATCTTTGTTGTAACCATACCTGCATGGCCATATGTACCATCATCTGTACACGGATAATAATTTCCGGCAACTGCTTCCATCTCTTTTTCAAGAATCAGCATATCTTTTGTCTTAGCTCCAACAATAACATCTGCATCTATTCCATGCTCTTTCAGCCATTTCACCTGCGGATATACAGGTGCGGCTCCAACGCCACCTGCTACAAACAGCATTTTTTTGTTCTTCAGGCTTTCAATATCCTCTTCTACAAACTCAGATGGACATCCGAGAGGCCCTGTAAAGTCACAGAATGAATCTCCTTCTTTTAATTCAGCCATCTTCACAGTGGATGCTCCAACTTCCTGAAATACAATTGTAATTGTTCCGGCATCTCTGTCGTAATCACAGATTGTAAGAGGGATTCTTTCACCTTTTTCATCCATCTTCACAATAATGAACTGTCCCGGCTGGCAGTGCTTTGCCACACGCGGTGCTTCAACATCCATAAGATAGATCTTATCAGCCAGTTTTTCAGCTTTCAATATCTTGTACATCTTACGTTCCTCCTAAATTTTTTACTATACAATATAATAATGTATCTTAAGAAAAATAGCAAGAGGGTTAAATTAAATAAAATATTAACATAAACAATCTATTTAAACTTCTCCACAAACCGCATGATAATCGTCGCACATTCCGCACGGCTTGCATTCCCCTGCGGAACCAGTCTCGTCTCATAATCTTTTCCGGTAATGATTCCGTTTCCATATGCCCACTTCATGGCTTCCCCGGCGTACCCGGTCACCTGTGACGCATCTTTGAATTTACTGATATCCGCCTTATTTCCGGTGGAATATCCTTTATAATCCGCATACCGGTACATCATAACCGCCATCTGCTCCCGGTTGATATAATCCGCCGGACCGAATCTTCCAGTATCGGAATATCCATTTACCACCTTGATGCTGCTCGCCCAGAGAATGGCGTCCGTATACCAGATTCCGTCTCCTACGTCCGGGAATTTCGCCGTATAAGCGACCTTCGGTTCTCCGTTCATGCGGTGAAGAATCACTGCAAACTGAGCGCGGGCAAGATTCTGTACCGGACCAAAATGCGTATCATCAAGACCTTTCATCAGGTTATTCTGATAAACATATGCTACATATGACTGGAACCAGTCTCCGGAAGATACGTCCGCAAACGGAAGCTTCGTTACGACCGGATCATCATCCACCGGATCATCATTTGGATCGTCCCCATTCGGGTCATCATCATCCGGGTTATCGTCATCCGGATTTCCGCCGCCCTTTGTTACTGTCACAACGCAATATCCATAACCGCTGCCGCAGGATGCCAGTATTACCGCCTTTCCTTCTCCAACTGCTGTTATCTCACCTGACGGAGATACCGTGGCGACATCAGGATTATCAGACTGCCATGTAACCGTTCTTTCTGTCGTCATCTGCGGAAGAAGTTCCGCCGTCAGGGTTTTCGTTTCTCCTGCCTTCATGGTGGCTTTATCTGCATCCAGATAAAGCTCTTTTGCACAAATCTTATTTTCAACAGATGTACTTACCTGTCCCCCTGATGCGGTATTCCCGGTTACTGACATTTTCTCTCCGTTAATAGAAAGCTCATCTGTATGCTCCAGATCCGCACCTTCCGCAATCAGCTCTCCGTCCATCTGCGAGAACTGAACTGCCTTCTCCCCAGTCTTTCCGGACAGATTCACCTCTGAAAATGTATTGCCCATAGTGGAGGATAAGGTAATCTCATAACCGGCGCCTTCCTGCGATACCTGGACATGATTCGTTTTTTCATCGTCATCCACGGCAAAAGTTACCTCATCTGAATCCGTGCTGACAAGCGCCGACTGCTTCTGGTCCGCAATCCTTACTTCCATCTTCTTTCCGTCAGAAGCCGTCTTTTTTATCGTGTACAGTCCGACCGGCAGCCACAGAGCCACAGCCTGGTCTTCCGAAACTGTTTCATCCACAGGCATTCCAACTGAAATAACCGGGCATACATCTTCTCTTTCGGATATTACATTTCCATTCTCAATTTCGGCGGCTACGTTTCCTTTGTGGTCATAAATGACTGCATTTTCAGCATTCACATTTACAAGATTCAATTCCCTTTCCACCATATCCTTTTCCGCCCTGTTTTCCCACACAGAAAGCGCCTCATTATACAAAACGTAGGAGATGGCAGGCCCGGGATACTCTGTCCCGATTTCTTCCTGATTGCTGTATCCTTCATTCAGGTAATAATACCAGCCGGTATATTCCCCGGAATCATTTTTATACAAGGTAATGTATCTTTCCGCAACCGAATAATTTGGGTCATAAATATAGATTCTGCTTTCTTTCTTACTGATATTTTTAAGCTTATATCCAATCACAGTATGTCCGCTGCCTTTTCCCCATATCACGATAAGAACCGGATTATTTCCTGTTCTTTCAAATTCAGAGACCTTTTCACATAATTCCTTGAAATTGTCCCTTCTCGGCGAACGCGTCTTATAATGCTGCGAAATTTCTTTTTTACTCTGTCCATACTGCAGACATTCTATAAATTGTGTCAGGTTAATCCCAATCTTTTGATTAAAATCTTTTACTGTCAGTTCATATGGCTGACTTGCATGATCCCGGTAGTCTGTTACGAACACGTCATCTTCCTCCGAGAAAAACATTGCGGCTGTAGCACACATTCCAAAACAACTGCCAGTCCATTTTTCTTTACCGTCATACAGCTCCCGGGTCGTAGAACTGTCTCCGTACATCATTTTATAAATGCTGTAATCCGCCCGGTAGCCTTCCTCATATCCAAACGCACGGGCTGAGTTTGTGAAACGGTACGCCATGTCTTCCGGCTTCGGGTTTTTCAGTGTATGATTGCTTTCCCAGTGGGCATAATAAGTAGCTCCCAGTGATGTGACAAGCTTTGTCTCTACCACTCTTCTTCCTCCGGAAGGCTCCGTATACCATCCGACAAAGGTATAACCTTCCCGCTTTGGAACCGGAAGTTTTCCAAATTCTTTTCCATATATGACTTTCTTCGTCGACGGGCTTACGCTTCCTCCATTCGCATCAAAGGAAATTTTATATATCTCAGCCTCCCACTGCGCATACAGCGTATGGTCTGCCGGAATATTCACCGTACTGTCCTCCGTTATCCGGTTTCCCTTTACAGAGCTGGTATACCATCCGGTAAAAGTATATCCTCGCCTGCTGGGATTCGGGAGGCTTCCATATTTTTTCCCATATTCTACTGATTTTCCGGCTCCCAGAGTCCACCCTCCGGTATAATCGTACGTAACCTGACAGAGATTTTCCCCTTCCCAGTGGGCATACAGTTCTTTTCTTGCAAGCTGTCCGTCCTTGACATTAATAACATTTACAATGGTATCTGCCGTAATCAACTCTCCTGCCACCGGGTCGGTATACCATCCGGTAAACCGGCATCCCTCCCGCTTTGGAACTGGAAGCTCCCCGTAAGGATATCCGTGAGACACATAATAATCTTTCCCTCCGGTATCCACCGTTCCTCCATTTCCATAGAACCGCAGCCAGTAACGGTCCGCCCACCAGTTCGGAGAAACAGTCAGTACATTCCCCTCCGAAAACAGCTCTTCTGTCATAACTGTTTCCTCTGTAATCTTTGTCCCGTCAGCCGTTTTCCAGTATGAATACCGGGCATGCTCCCACATTGCCTTCGGCAGTTCTTTTATTGTCTCTCCCAGCGTTACTTCTTCACTAAAAGTACTCACACTGCCGTATCCGGCATGATAATAAATGATATATTTATCTTCCGGAACCGGCTTCCAGTGTGCATAAAGCGTATGGTTTTCCCTGCGCTGCACTGCATAAATGCCTGTCACCAGGCTTCCGCCCTCTGGCTCTGTATGCCACCCGTCAAATAAATATCCATCCCTCTGTGGAACCGGAAGTATCCCATAAGAATCATACAGGGATACTTTCTTACTGTTTGTATCTGTCGTTCCGCCATTTGCATCAAAAGAAACCGTATAACTTTCATCTGGAATCTCTGCAAAATTTACATTATACGTTTTACAATATGTTTCTGCCTCTGTCCCAGGGAATCCGTAAACTGTCACCTGCGGATTCTCCCCAAACATTCCGCTTCCTTTCATTTGGACCACGCCGGCCGGAATAATAATCGAAGAAAGCTTCGGGCAGTCCCAGAACACTTCATACCCAAGAGTCGCCGTATTCACCGGAATCACCATTTTTCTCAGATTTATACAGCCCTCAAATATGCCATCATCCATGTATTCCAGCGTATGCGGGAGTGTCACTTCTGACAGAGAAACACATCCTGCAAAGGCGTAGGAACCGATTTTTGTCACCTGACTGGAAATATCCGCCTTCTTAAGATTGGTACATCCGGAAAAAGCATCGTCTCCAATCCTTCCGAGTTTTTCCGGAAACACAACCTCCGTCAGCTTTGTACAGTCCTTGAACGCATCATCCTCAATCTGCCGCACGTAATCCGGGATGGTATAAGCGCCTTCTTTTCCCGCAGGATAAGTCGTCAGGTTATATCCTTTCCATCCACCAAGATAAATATTTCCAAACAATACACCGTCTGCCGATAAATATCTTTTATTTTCAGAATCAACGGTAATCTCCTGCAGGGAGCTGCATCCGTTGGCAAAATTACTGAAAATCGTCTTTACACTTGCCGGAATATGTATATCCACAAGAGAAGTGCAGGAAGCAAATGCGTTCATTCCGATTTCTTCAATTCCTTCTGAAATATCGACATAAAGCAGATTATCCATTCCATTAAATGCATCTTTCCCGATTTCAGAGACTTTATAATCTCCGATTTTCGCAGGGATTGTCAAATTGGATTCTGTTCCCGAATAACCTGTAATCTGCGCCGTTCCGTCATTCAGGATTTTGTACTCATAATCCCCTTCTGTCTGAGCCGACACCGCCACCGCCGGCTGAAGCTTCCAGCCGTACATGGCGCTTTCTGTACATAAAAATGTCAAAACTGCCGTCAAAATCAATGCCGTAACTTTGCAATACCTGTTCCTGATTTTTTTCATAAGCATTCTCCCATTTTTTATTTCATTATACCCCCCCCCGGTATCTTTTTTCAATAATTTTACCCACATTCGAAATATACCGAAACATCACAAAAGGCAGAAGCCTTTCCAGACTTCTGCCTCTTGCATATTATGTACAATTATATATAATCCCTATAGAAATCCTCTGTTAAAAATCAACCTCTGTTCCCTAATAGGTACAGTTAAATAATTTCTCCATCGTTGCGGGATCAATCGGTCTCGGATTAGAACCTGTGCAGGCATCCCCTACTGCGCGCTCTGCAATTCCTGCAACCTTCTCTTTGAATTCATCCTCATTAATTCCAAATTCTTTCAAAGTCTTCGGAATATTGAGCTTTACATTGAATTCGTCAATCTTTGCACACAGGCTGTTGATCAGTGCTTTCTCAGATGTTCCAGCAAGTCCCATTCTGCGAGCAATCTCTGCATAACGTCCTGCCGCAACCTTATCGTGTGCATTATATTTAATTACATATGGCAGATAAATGGCATTTGCGCATCCATGCGGGATATGTCCGGTTGAGAATGCAGCGCCTGTCTTATGTGCCATAGAGTGAACGATACCAAGCAGTGCATTGGAAAATGCCATACCAGCCAGACACTGTGCATAGTGCATCTGCTCTCTTGCATCCATATCACAGTTATAGGAAGCAGGAAGATAATCCAGCACCATCTCGATTGCCTGCAGTGCAAGCGGATCGGTAAACGGACAGTTCAGTGTAGATACATATGCTTCAATTGCATGTGTCAGTGCATCCATACCAGTATAGGCAACCTGTTTTACAGGAAGTCCTGCAACCAGATCCGGGTCAACAATTGCAACGTCCGGTGTAATGTTAAAGTCAGCCAGCGGATATTTTACGCCTGTCTGATAGTTTGTGATTACAGAAAATGCAGTAACCTCTGTAGCTGTTCCGGATGTTGTCGGGATTGCACAGAATTTTGCCTTCTGTCTTAATTCAGGGAAGTTAAACGGGATGCAAAGGTCTTCAAATGTTGTATCCGGATATTCATAAAATGCCCACATAGCCTTTGCAGCATCAATCGGAGAACCTCCGCCCATAGATACAATCCAGTCAGGCTCAAAATTACGCATAGCCTCTGCGCCTTTCATAACTGTCTCTACAGATGGGTCCGGCTCTACGCCTTCAAAGAGTTCTACTTCCATGCCAGCTTCTTTTAAGTAGTTTACAGCCTTGTCCAGAAATCCCTGACGCTTCATAGAACCGCCGCCTACGACAAGAATTGCCTTTTTCCCCTTTAAATTCTTTAATTCTTCGAGACATCCTTTTCCGTGATAAACGTCTCTTGGTAATGTAAATCTGCCCATTTTAAAAACCTCCTTTTTATTTTGTTAATTATTTAACTATATTATATCCCTGTTAAATAATTAACGCAATAATCCGGAGGCTTTTTCATGTATTTATTTCTGTACAATTTATTCTTCCGAAGGTTCATCTGCGGGTTCATCCGAAGGCTCCGCTGCAGAATCTGTATATAACTGATAATTTCTGGTGGTCACCCCGCTTACCCGTCCTTTTGCATTGACCAGAATGGCTTTAAATAAAGTCTCTCCTTCCGGCATCTGAACAGGGCCTGTATATTTTTCTGAAGCTGTTGTCGGCTCTTCACCGTCCAAAGTATAATAAGCTTCGTAACCATCCGGCACTTTAATTTCAATCTCCTGTTCACTTTCATATTGTCCGGTAGAAGGAGACACTGCCGGAGGATCTATAACCGGGAACTCAATTACATAAGTCTTTTTCACAGTCATGCTCGGAATTCCCTTTTTATTTACAGCAATTGCCTGAATTACATTCTCCCCTTCGGCAAGCTGTATGGGCTCCGCATATTTTTGTCCCTGCGGGGACGGACTGCTTTCATCGGTTGTAAAATATATCTTATTTCCGCCAGCAGAAATGGTCAGCTGCTGAACATCATCGTATATTTTTTTCTCATCCAGATCAAATTCCGGCTCATCGACCATATAATCTGCGAGCGCTTCCTTTACACTATCATCTGCTCCGTCAAGAAGAAGCGGTATCTGCATAACCTCATCTTCGGTAAGAAGGAATTGAATATATGCTTCATAAATATCAGCATTTTTCGAATATTTCCTGATTGCCTGCTCAAAAAGTTCTTTCGCCTGATCCGCCACATTCTGTTCAAGATATACTTTGGACAATCCGGTATATGCCTCTGCCCTGTCGCCCTTCTTTGCAATTGCTTTCTGAAAATATTCAGCCGCCTTCTCATATTCCTGCGCTTTTATCGCCTGATACCCTTTATTTACGATTCCTTTATATGAATTTTGATATAATAAAATACCGAAACCGGCAGCTGCCGCAAGTAGAATCAGTATAACCACAATCAGCCTGCGCCTTTTTTTCCGCCGCATTGCTTTCCTTTTCTCAGCCTGGCGCCGCTGCCTTTCACGTGCAGTATTTTTTTGGTTTCTTATATTTTTTGTATTTCTTGTACTCCCGGTATTTCTTGTATTTCTCCGTGCAGAGGTTTTGTTTCTTGTGTTCTGCGAAATATTAAGTTCTTCTCTTTCTCCCCCGCCGTTTACACTTACCTTTACCTGTTCTGCAAGCATATCGTCCAAAGGATTATAATCCGGAACAATAAAGATTTCTTTTCCACAATTATCACAAGACAATTTTCCTTCCGGTATCTCATATCCGCAATAGCTGCACCTCATTTTCCTGTTACCCCCTACTTATCTGCAGCCGCAGCACAATTACTCATAAGCATGGAAATTGTCATTGGCCCCACTCCGCCAGGCACCGGTGTAATCGCTGATGCTTTTTCCTTCACCTGCTCAAAATCAACATCACCACACAAATGATTCTTCTCATCTCTGTGGATTCCCACGTCAATTACTACCGCTCCCTCTTTTACATAATCAGCAGTAATAAACTGCGGCTTTCCAATGGCAACGATCAGAATGTCCGCCCGTCTGGTGATTTCCTTTAAATTCTTTGTATGAGAATGTGCTACCGTAACGGTTCCGTTTTCTCTAAGAAGCAAAATTGCCATCGGTTTGCCGACAATATTACTCCTTCCGATAACGACACATTCTTTTCCGTCTATTTCTACATTTGAGCGCTTTAAAAGTTCAATGATACCTGCCGGTGTACATGGGAGAAATCCGGCTTCACCGATACAAAGCCTTCCCACGCTTTCCGGATGAAATCCGTCTACGTCCTTATCCGGACTGATTGCACGGATAATTTTGTCCTCATCTATCTGCTTAGGAAGCGGAAGCTGTACCAGAATTCCATTTACCTTTTCATTCTCGTTCAGCTCTTCCACCAGTGCAAGCAGCTCTTCCTCCGTCGTCTGTTCCGGAAGCTCATAGGACAGAGACTCGATTCCCACATATTCACATGCCCTTTTTTTATTTCTGACATATACGGAGGAAGCCGGGTCTTCTCCTACCTGTATAACTGCAAGACAGATTTCTTTGCCTTGTTCTTTTAACAATTTTACTTTTTCTTTTACTTCATCTTTTATCTGCGTTGATATATATTTTCCGTCAATTAACTGCGCCATCTTTTCTCTCCTTAGAATAATCCTGTGATCTGTCCATTCTCAGACACATCAATCCCATTTGCCGCCGGTACCTTTGGAAGTCCCGGCATTGTCATAATGGTCCCTGTGATTGCCACAATAAATCCAGCTCCAGCGCTGACATACACTTCCCTTATCTTCACGTCAAAATTCTCCGGCCTTCCAAGCTTCGATGCATCATCCGATAAAGAATACTGCGTTTTAGCCATACATACAGGAAGACTGCCGAATCCCATTGCCGTTATCTTCGCAAGCTGTTTCTTTGCGGCAGGTTCATAGACAACCCCTTTTGCCCCGTAGATTTCTTTTGCTACCGTTTCAATCTTTTCTTCTAACGAAAGCCCGTCCTCATATAAAGGCTTGAATCTGCTTTCTTTTGTTTCCAGAGTCTCCAGCACCTTTTCTGCAAGGGCGATACCGCCTTCGCCGCCTTTTGCCCATACTTCCGCAAGTGCAAATTCACATCCTCTTTCCTCGCAGAATTTACGGATATATTCATATTCTGCTTCCGTATCTGACACAAAGGAATTAAGTGTTACAACAACCGGAACACCATATTTCTGAATATTTTCAATATGCTTTTCAAGATTTACAATTCCTTTTGCAAGAGCATCCAGATTCTCTTTCTCAAGCTCTGCACGCGGAACCCCTCCATTATACTTCAATGCACGTACAGTTGCAACAAGAACAACTGCATCTGGTTTCAGACCTGCCTTTCTGCATTTGATATCAAAGAATTTCTCTGCGCCAAGGTCTGCGCCGAATCCTGCTTCTGTAATGGTAATATCACTCAGCTTCAACGCCATCTTTGTCGCACGGACACTGTTACATCCGTGGGCAATATTGGCAAAAGGACCGCCATGCACAATTGCCGGCGTATGTTCCAGCGTCTGGATAATGTTCGGCTTAACCGCATCCTTAAGAAGTGCGGTCATGGCACCTGTGGCCTGCAGGTCATCTGCTGTTACCGGTTCTCCATTAAAATTATATGCCACAATAATTCTTCCGAGTCTCTTTTTCAAATCATGAATATCATCTGCAAGACACAGAATTGCCATAATCTCAGATGCAACGGTAATGACAAAATGGTCTTCTCTTACCATTCCATCCATTTTGCTTCCAAGTCCGACAACAATATTTCTTAAATTCCGGTCGTTCATATCAAGACAGCGTTTCCATACTACCTGTCTTGGATCAATCTGCAACGCATTTCCCTGCTGGATATGATTATCAAGAAGCGCCGCCAAAAGATTATTTGCAGAAGTAATTGCATGAAAATCACCTGTAAAATGAAGATTCAGATCCTCCATAGGAACTACCTGTGCATAGCCGCCTCCGGCCGCACCGCCTTTAATCCCGAAACACGGACCAAGAGACGGTTCACGAAGCGCAATCACAGCCTTTTGATTCAGCTTTGCCATTGCTTCTCCAAGGCCGACGGTGATTGTTGTCTTTCCCTCTCCTGCGGGTGTTGGATTAATCGCGGTAACCAGAACAAGCTTTCCATCCGGATTCTCTTTTATTTTGTCCCACAATTCATCTGACAGCTTCGCTTTATATTTCCCATAAAATTCTAACTCTTCTTCCTGAATGCCTAATTTTTCCGCAACTTCCTTAATATGAACCATCGTTGCTTCTTGTGCGATTTGGATATCTGTTTTCATCGGTTTCCTATCCTTCCTTTCTTCCATTCACAATATACTGTTCAAACTCTTCCGCCGTCATCAGAATCTTTCTGGGCTTTGTTCCCTCTTCTCCTCCGACAACTCCGGCTTCACAGAGCTGATCCATAATTCTTGCCGCCCTGTTAAAACCTATTTTAAATGAGCGCTGCAGCATTCCTATGGACGCCTTTTCTTTTTCTATAATGAGGCGGCCTGCATCTGAAAAATACACGTCGCGTTCATCTCCCGATTCAGATGCCGGTGACACGGCACCTACATTTGCCGTATTTACATGCGTAACAATTTCTTCATCATATACGGCGTCTCCATTTTTATGTATCAAATGATCTACCACTGCCTGAACCTCTTCATCCGACACAAAAGATCCCTGCACTCTCGCAGGCTTCTGATAACCGGACGGATAGAAAAGCATATCCCCTTTTCCAAGCAGCTTCTCTGCCCCATTCATATCAATAATTGTCCGGGAATCCACACCGGAAGAAACGGAAAATGCAATTCTGGATGGCATATTTGCTTTGATCAATCCGGTAATTACATTCACCGACGGACGCTGGGTTGCAAGGACCAGATGGATACCTGCCGCTCTTGCAAGCTGCGCCAAACGGCAGATTGCTTCTTCCACTTCTCCGGACGCTACCATCATGAGGTCTGCAAGCTCGTCCACAATAATCACAATCTGCGGCATAAAGGCAGGCTTCTCTTCTTCTGTATTTTGCATCGTCTTTATTTTGTCATTAAAGCCCTTCATATCACGCACTCCGTGTTCTGCAAACGCCTGATATCTCCGGGTCATCTCGGCAACAGCCCAGTTCAGAGCCCCCGCCGCCTTCTTCGGGTCCGTGACAACCGGAATCATAAGATGCGGAATCCCATTATATACGCTAAGCTCCACCACCTTCGGATCAATCATGATTAACTTTACTTCCTCTGGTGACGCCTTATACAAAATACTCATGATCAACGTGTTAATACACACAGATTTACCGGAGCCGGTCGCCCCTGCAATCAGAAGATGCGGCATCTTGGCAATATCTGCCACCACAACCTTTCCACTAATATCTTTTCCTACGGCAAATGCAATCTTCGAAGAATTTTCCTTAAATTCTTTGGACTCCAGCAAATCCCTTAACATCACTGCTGAATTTTCTTTATTCGGGACTTCAATCCCTACTGCCGCTTTTCCCGGAATCGGCGCTTCAATACGAATATCTGCCGCTGCAAGATTCAGCTTAATATCATCCGAAAGTCCTACAATTTTACTTACTTTCACACCCATTTCCGGCTGCAGCTCATATCTTGTAACAGACGGCCCGCAGCTTACATTGGTAACGGTTACATTTACGCCAAAATTCTGTAACGTCTGCTGAAGTTTCATGGCAGTTTCCCGAAGAACTGCATCGGATTCTCCGGAGGCTCTTCTCCCCCTTTTCAAAAGACTGATTGGCGGCAGCTGATAATTTTTCTTCGGCTTCTCTGCCTTCTGTGCAGCCGCAGCCGCAACTTCAGCAACTTCCTTCTCTACCGCATCCTGCCCCATTTTTTCTTTCCGCTTTGCCGGAGCTTTTTCATATACTGCATCATCTTCCGAAACAGAAGCATCTGCATCAGACATGGTAACCATTGTCTGTTGTCCGCCCCGGTTAATCACAAACTGTGTCTTCTTCTCTTCTGTCTCCTTTTCCGGTTTCCCTTCAACGCCTTCCTTTTCTGATGAAGCCTTCAGCTCTTTTACATCCGGTGATTTTTTTACCAGCGTGGTATCAAATGAAACACCTTCCACATGCTGGCCTCTCCGTTTCTTTTCACTTTCCTGTGCTTTTCTTCTCTCTGCCACGGCTGCTCTTCTTCGTTCCGCATCCGCTTTCGCCTTACCATAGGCTTTCCCACTTTGACTTTTTATACTTTTCAAAATAGACTTACCTGTAATAATAATAATACAGATAATCATACTGATAATGACAACCACATATGTACCGGCGGTTCCAAATGCCGGAACCATAACTCCCGCAATTGCTCCGCCTGCTATTCCGCCTTCCTCATGAATCAGCTCCAGAAGCGTACAGGACAATATCACAAGCACAATTCCTGTAATAATTTTTATCTTTGCAGCAAAACTTCCCCTGTTTGAAATTCCAAAGGCAACAATTCCAAAAAGAATGAACGGTATAAGATACGCGATCCATCCAAAAATATTTTTCTGGATTCCCGCCACAAAACTTCCGGCCTTCCCCCCAAGGCCAAAGTTACTGATCAAAAGCAACAGACTAACCGCAAGTGTCAGCCATATAACAATCTCATCGGCAAGAAAACTATTTTGTGTCTCCTTTTTCTTCCCCCGATTCGAATTCTTTCCTTTTTTTGACTTTGCAGCCATGCTCTCTTCCCCCTTATTGATTAGAACATACTATTTATAGTATAGCATTTTAGAGAGACACTGTCATCCTTATTTTTCAATCATTTTTCATTTTGAATTCCTGCATCGATCATTTCGTGTAATTTGTTCAGTGCGTCGCTCATTCCTCCCACTTCATCGATCAGACCTTCCGCCACCGCTTCCTTTCCTTCCAGCAAAGTTCCTACATCTTTCACAAGCTCTGTCGGGTTCAGCATTAATTCTTCTACCCGTTCTTTTTTCATTTTCGAATGTTCAGCCAGAAATCCTGTGATGCGGTCCTGTGTACGGAGCATATTTTGCAGGCTCTGCTGGACTCCGATGAACATTCCGTTGGAGCGCACCGGATGTATAATCATAGTTCCTGTCGGAACAATAAAAGAATATTTTGCCGCAACTGCAAGCGGGCCGCCAATCGAATGACTGCCTCCAAGGACTAATGAAACTGTCGGTTTGCTGACAGATGCTATCATTTCTGCAATAGAAAGCCCTGCCTCCACATCTCCTCCCATTGTGTGAAGCAGGATAAGAAGTCCGTCGATTTCTTCACTGTCTTCTACCTCTGCGATCATTGGAAGAAGATGTTCGTATTTTGTAGCCTTCGTATTTCCGGACACCGCCTCGTGGCCTTCAATCTCCCCAATAATCGTAAGCAATTTAATCCGATGTTTTCGTTCATTATTTTCCAGACGTAAGCTCCCCATTTCTTTAATCTGCTCGTTTTGCTGTTCTTCTTTTTTATTTTTGTCTTCCATATATAGAAACACCTCCATACTTTCTAGTATGAAGGTGTTTCTTACTTTTTATACCTGTTCAAGTGCCTGTTCCAGATCTGCAATAATATCATCAATATTTTCAATCCCGACACTAAACCGAATCAGGTCAGGCTGTACGCCTGCTTCCAGCAGTTCCTGCTCGTTCATCTGGCGGTGTGTATGGCTTGCCGGATGAAGCACACAGCTTCTTGCGTCTGCAACGTGCGTTACAATGGCAATCATCTTAAGACTGTCCATCATGCGGACTGCCGCATCTCTGCCACCCTTTACCCCGAATGTAATGACTCCGCACGTTCCGTTTGGCATATATTTCTTAGCAAGTGCATAATGTTTATCACCTTCTAGCATCGGACAACTTACCCACGCTACTTTTTCATGTGCCTGCAGATATTTTGCAGCTGCCAGAGCATTTTCACAATGACGCTCCACACGTAATGGAAGCGTTTCAAGTCCAAGATTCAGAATAAATGAATTCTGAGGTGATGGAATGGAACCTAAATCTCTCATTAACTGAGAAGTCGCCTTTGTAATATACGCAGCTTTTCCAAATTTCTCTGTGTATACGATTCCGTGATATTTCTCATCCGGAGTTGTAAGTCCCGGAAATTTATCTGCATGGGCAGCCCAGTCAAAGTTACCACTGTCAACGATAGCTCCTCCGACACATGTGGCATGTCCATCCATGTATTTTGTAGTAGAATGTGTTACGATATCTGCACCCCACTCGAACGGACGGCAGTTGACCGGTGTTGCAAATGTATTATCCACAATAAACGGTACGCCATGTGCATGAGCAGCCGCTGCAAATTTCTCGAGATCTAATACTACAAGAGCCGGATTGGCAATGGTTTCACCAAATACAGCTTTTGTATTCTCTTTGAATGCGGCATTTAACTCTTCTGTCGTACATTCCGGATCAACAAATGTTGCATCAATGCCCATCTTTTTGATTGTATGGGCATACAAGTTATAGGTACCGCCATATACTGCAGAAGCACATACAATATGATCTCCTTCTTCACAGATATTCATAATGGCATAGAAGTTCGCTGCCTGACCAGAAGATGTCAGCATTGCTGCAACTCCGCCTTCCAAATCGCAGATTTTTGCTGCCACTGCATCATTGGTTGGATTCTGCAGTCTTGTATAAAAATATCCGGATTCCTCCAATGCGAACAGACGACCCATCTGATCGCTGCTATTGTATTTAAATGTTGTACTCTGATAAATCGGAAGTACACGCGGCTCTCCATTGCCCGGCTCATAACCGGACTGGATACATTTTGTTTCAATCTTGTAATTACTCATAAGTTTATCCCCTTTTTATGTTTTACTCGTCCCAGTTATGATAAACATCCTGAACGTCATCATCATCATC
>CALFCS010000190.1 GCA_937950565.1 uncultured Lachnospiraceae bacterium | reverse complement strand
GGATGATGATAACAGAGGTAATGAAAATTTCAGAACCCCCCTATACTAACAGGGGGGTAACTCGTCAGAAAGAAGATTTGACAGCACTGATTGACTGGTGTCAGATTACTGTCAAAGGTGTAGACGTGTTCATAATCATAGAAGATATCTTGCGGATTCCACTGAGTTTTATGGAACTGCATGGTAAGGAAAAAGGAATTGCTGGACACGAACTGATAGCAAGATTTGACAATATCAAGATTCTGAAACCGACAGGAAATGCACAGTATGAGGGATTTCAGATTCTTATGAGTGGTTCGGGGTGCAGGAATTATGAAAATTTCCTTATGATGAATAAGGAAACATGGTTTGATTTTCTGGAAAGAGTTTGCAGATACCCGGTGAATTTTCCGAGGATAGACTTGGCAATCGACGATACAAAGCCTTATCTGTCTATCCCGGAATTGATTCGTCTGAAAAACGAGGGGCTGATATCTAGTCAGTTGCGTGATACAGCAGAGAATCGTTCTGATAGACTGAAAGAGGATGAAATAGAAGCGCAGGGAAAAACACTATATCTCGGCAGTAAACACAGTGATTTTCGGATTACATTCTATGAAAAGGGATATGAACAGGCAGAAAAGTTCGGAAAAGAACTCAACCCGGACTGGAACAGATATGAACTTCGATTCCGGCACAAAAAAGCGGTCAGATTAGTAGAAGAACTTCTGAAAGACAGGGATGTGGCACGGATTGCGTTGTCTGTATTAAACGAGAAAGTGCGGTTTTTACAGAAGCCGGAAAACAGCACGGTTACAAGAAAACGGCTTTATCCTACTTATCCCCCGTGGGAAGAACTCATGCAGGATGTAGGGAAGATAAAGTTGACCATGAATCCAGAGAAAAAGACACTGGAACGAACATGGCAGTGGCTGAACGTAGCAGTTTCGCCCTCTTTAAAGCTAATGGATAAAATCGGAAAACTGGATAACAGAGATTATATCCGCCAGCTAATAGAACGGGGGCAGATGAACGAAGAACAACAACGCATATATGAGGACTATAAAAAATCTTTCCTTTTGAGGGAAGAAGAAAGGAGAATCTTTGACAGAACATACACAGAAAACGATACAGACAAAGAAAGCCCTTACAGTGAATGAAGCGTCAGAGTATACGGGAATTGGAAGAAATAATCTGCGAAAGCTGATTACATGGCAGAAGATTCCGGTCATAAGGATTGGAAATAAGATTCTTATACTCTCTGAGGTTTTAGACCAGTTTTTGAAGAAAAACGAAGGGCATAATCTGAAAAATAAATATGAAGTAATTGCAGTATAAACACAAATAAGCATATAATACTGTCAGACCAGTTCTGATAGTCCTTGCACGGAAAGGAGCGTGCAGATTGGGCAAGGACTTAAAAGGAAATCCATTACCGCCGGGAATTATGCAGAGAAAAAGCGGAATTTACAGAGGGCGGTTTTATTACAAAGGAGAAACGTATACAAAAGATAATGCGGACTTAAAAAAGTTAGTTCAAGAAATGGAAGATTTACGCTATGAAGTCAAGCATGGGTTGAAAGGAAAGGGCGATAATATCACTCTGGATACATGGTTTGATATCTGGCTGAATACCCATAAGAAGCGGACTATCAAGGAGAGTACACAAGTACGTTATGATGATTTTTACAGACGTTACATAAAGAAGCAGATAGGAAAACAACGTGTGGCAGATTTTAATCCGATTATTTTGGAACGTCTGCTTCAGAATATGGCAGATGATGATTACAGCACAAAGACTATACGGGATGTGTATAATATTCTCAATGCTATGTTCAAATATGCAGTGCATAACAGGATTCTTACATTCAACCCATGTGCAGGAGTGGAAGTTCCCAAAACAAAGACAAAACAGATACGGGTACTGACTGTGAAAGAACAACGGGAAGTATTGGAACACGCAAAGGAGAGAATACACGAGAATCTCATACAGGTAGCACTCGGAACGGGAATGCGTGGCGGAGAACTGCTTGGGCTTACATGGGATGATGTAGATTTTCGGAAACGGGAAATTTCTGTAAATAAAACGTTGGTGTATATCAAAGATAAGGAAACAAAGAAGTATGTATTCAAGTACCAGACACCAAAGACAAAGAACAGTATACGGACGATTCCCATGCAGGACAGTGTGTATAAGGCTTTAAAACGTCAGTGGATTCAGTTGAAAGAAATGCAGTTGTCAGCTAGTGAATGGCAACCATTAGAGGGATTTGAAAATCTTGTGTTTGTTGGAAAGAACGGAAAACCGATTACAGAACACACCTTTCAAGTGACGTTAGAC
The DNA here is from genome assembly GCA_937950565.1 of uncultured Lachnospiraceae bacterium. Taxonomy (GTDB): domain Bacteria; phylum Bacillota; class Clostridia; order Lachnospirales; family Lachnospiraceae; genus UBA7109. The sequence goes on along the minus strand of CALFCS010000190.1, from coordinate 62,833 downwards.
TGGATAGAAAAATCTATCAATAAGGAACGAAAAAAGCAGGCAGAGAAAAACAAGACAGTGTTTATACCGATTCCGCATTTTTATCCACATGCACTTCGTCATACTTTTGCAACGCGTTGTTTTGAAGCCGGGATTGACGCAAAGGTAGTACAAGGATTCCTCGGACATTATTCCATAGCAATCACACTGGATTTGTATACGCACGTCACAGATGATAAAGCAAAATCGGAAATGGATAAATTACAGAATTTGTATAAGGAAATCATATAATCAGAACAAGAATAAGAAAGAGAATAGAAAAGGTGCAACATTTCTTTAGAAAATTATTTGACCGAGATTTGACCGAAGCGGATTTTGCAACAAGTACAGAACAGCGAAAACCCGCTAACCACAAGGGCTAACGGGCTTCGTTGTTTTATAGTTATCTAAAGGAATGAGAGTAAAGTGTACATCATTTTATTGATGTATTACTTTATGAGGGGGAAGATAGTGATTGTTCATCAACTATCTAAGACTAGTATAGGAAATAAATGTGTCCAAAATATGTTGAATCTATAAAAGAAAAAGAAAATTTCTTAAGGAGAGCTTAAGAAGTCGGGGAGAAAAGGTTAAGGAATCATTTCCTGCATATTACATCGCAGCAGATGGCCGACTAAAATATCTAAAAATTCACTGGATGTAGGCTTGAATGACAGTGGATGCAGGGCGATATCCTGAAGGTACTTACGATTTCCACGTTCCCAGCAGACCTTAACAACCGTGCGCAGGTCCCTTTCTACACTGCTGCAGGTTGTACAAAATTTATTTGCTATTTCAGGATATAATAGTTTACTTACAGATAATAAGTAATCCTCGTCTTTGAGACAAAGTTTGACTGCATAGCTTAAATAACGATAACCACGGTAGGTAGCACCAATACCAAGGGAACGAATAAGATATTCGATTTCTAAATCGTGCATAGAAGTGCTCCTCCTGTTTGTATATGAGATTTAACTTATTTAATTGAAAAACAATAAGCAGTCTTATTATACTGGAAAAATGCACCTTGTCGAATTAGAAGTCACAATAAGAAGCTATTCGACAAAATTCGGCAATAGGGGGAAAGGAAAATGCGCAAAACTTATTAACAGACCGGAATTTTTTCATATATTAAAAGAAAAAGGGGAAAATAAAATGAGTATCCATGGAATCGATGTAAGCCAGTTCCAGGGAGAAGTAAACTGGGATGCAGTAAAGGCTGCGGGAGTGCAGTTTGCCATGCTGCGTGCAGGATATGGAGCGGGAAATATTGATGAACAATTCCGGAGAAATGCCGAAGAATGTAACCGTGTAGGCATTCCTTTTGGAGTATACTGGTTTTCTTATGCATATACAGAAGAAGGAGCGGCAAGGGAAGCGGATTATTGCATTGAGGCATTGAGCGACTATACGGTGCAGTATCCGGTAGCATATGATTATGAATACGCGTCTATTCATTATGGAGAGTCCTATGGCGCAGTTGTTAACCGGGAGCTGGCCACAGCTTTGGTAAATGCATTTTGCAGACGAGTAGAGGAGCTGGGGTATTTTGCGATGTATTATGGAAATCTGGATTTTCTGAATCGTTATTTTGATAATTCTCTTCGCTCAAAATATGCATTATGGTACGCAAGATACCAGTCTGAGGCCGGACTTTCAGGTCTTGCAATGTGGCAGTACCGCAGCAATGGCAGAATAGATGGAATCAGGGGAAATGTAGATATGGACATTGCATTTTATGATATTGCAAATGTTATATCGAAGGCCGGATTAAATAAACTGCGGGAAGAGCATACAACACCAGAGCCGCCGGTAACAGAACCGGTAGATGTAATTACCTACACCATTCGTCCGGGAGATACGTTAAGTGAGATTGCGGCGAAGTACGGAACCTCTTATCAGAGGATTGCGTTATATAATGGGATTGGGAATCCGAATTTGATTTATGCAGGTGAGAACATCCGGATTCCGATTGGCGGTAATGTAACCGGAAGCCGTTATTATACGGTAAGGTCAGGAGATACGTTAAGTGAGATTGCACTTCGTTTTGGCACGACAGTACAGAGTCTGCAGCAGCTCAATAATATTGAGAATCCGAATTTGATTTATGCAGGTCAGGCGCTTCGGATAAATTAAAGAAATAGTTTTTTGGAGACCGGAATCCGGGTGTGGGATAAACTGCACCCGGATTCATGAATTCTTAAGAATTTCCCCAATTAGTCTTAAAAAAAGTCTGATATTCTTGTATAGTATAGAGGAGGTGATAATAATGGCAAAAATATTAGTATGTGATGATGATAAAGAAATCGTAGAAGCAATAGAAATTTATCTTTCCCAGGAGGGATATGAAGTATTAAAGGCTTATGACGGGATAGAGGCAATGCATGTGCTTGAAAAGGAGGAGGTAGACCTTCTTATTATTGATGTGATGATGCCGAGGCTTGACGGCATACGTGCTACGCTTAAAATACGGGAAATGAATAATATACCGATTATTATTTTGTCTGCAAAATCAGAAGATGCGGACAAGATACTCGGATTAAACGTGGGAGCAGATGATTATGTGACAAAACCGTTTAATCCATTGGAGCTGGTGGCACGAGTGAAATCCCAGATCAGACGTTACACAAAGCTTGGAAGTACGGCGCAGCAGGAAAAGCAGTCGGTATATACCGTAGGAGGCTTGTCCATTGATGATGATCTGAAGGAGGTCACGGTGGATGGGGAGATTGTGAAGCTTACGCCAATAGAATATAATATCTTACTCCTGCTTGTGAAAAACCAGGGGAAAGTATTTTCGATTGACCAGATATATGAAAGAATATGGAATGAGAATGCCATTGGGGTGGATAATACAGTGGCGGTACATATCAGGCATATTCGGGAGAAGATAGAGATTAATCCCAAAGAACCAAGATATCTGAAGGTTGTATGGGGAGTCGGGTATAAAGTGGAGAAATTATAGAAGAAGGAGATAAAATGAAGCGAAAATGGTATAAATCAAATATTGCAAAAACGGGTTTGATTCTGACGGCTCATCTTATGGTTGTTGTAATGACGGTAAGCTTCCTGTGGATCATGGCATATCCGGCGCTGCGTATTGAGTTATTCGAAGGAAATCCGGCGGAGGAATATTGCGATTCTGGAAATTTCGCCGAACAGATGCGTATATATAGCAGCCGGGCGGTTGCAGGTATCGGAGCGAAACAGATTCTGGAGACAGATGGGAACTATAATCCGGATAAATTAGTGGATTTGGAAGAATTTTATGATACTGCAGAAGTCAGCGGGGAAGCATTAAACGGAGTTTCCTATCGTCTGGGTGATTTGATTGACTGGAAATATGAGTTGAATAATGAGACAGAACCGGAAGAGAAAATCATTGTGTGCAAGAAAACGGACGGCACATTTTATTATTACCGGATATCGGAATTTATGAAGCTTATAGAAAATAAAGAATTGCTGTTTATTGCTTTTGACGGGGAATACACGACAGAAATTTTATATGCCCTGGAATATGGAGATGAGATGCCAGAAGACAGATTTCGTGGAATCCAGACTCCGGACGGCATGATGTTATATTCTGACTGTTGGATTTATGACGGCACACTTCTGCATGAGGAATACAGTCCCCTGGAAGCAGGAAGTATTCTCGACCTGGTAAATACAGATATGAGGTGGAATGGCAGGTTGAATGAAGTGTATAACATGCTTCGGTTTGCGATTGAAAATATAGGGGACTATTATGAAAATTATGAGATGCTCAACCAGGGGATACAGGAAGGGGATACGAACTTTTTCTATCTTTATGCAGATAAAGAACAGCAGTGTGTCTATACGAACAAGAAAGCATATGAAAGATATGAAGACCTGGATAAAAATATAGAAAAAATGAAGTCTCTTGGGAAATATGTTGTTGTGTCCCCGCTGCTTGCAGATTTTGAAAGCAACATGGAACTGAATGCTTCAGAATGGCGGGATGAGATTAAATATACAGGATGCAACATAGATAATTTTGTTTTTATCGCGGCGGTAGATACGAGTTATCCTGTCCGGGATAATTTTTATACGGAGAATCAGTTGTATGAGAAATACGGCTCCGGAGCAAGACAGACAGGTATTCTGTTCATCATGGCAGGTATTCTGCTTCTGGTATGTGTTCTGTGGTTGATAGCAGTTGCGGGACGGAGTAATAAGGATGAAGAACTGCATCTGAACTGGTTTGACAAGTGGAAGACAGAACTTGCCGCCGGCAGTGTTATATTAGGATGGCTGGTGCCGTTTGTGGTTTTTTGCAAAGTGGTTTCTTCGGGAGCCGTTTCTTCCGTGACAAGAATCGGCACGAAGTGGGTTGAAACTGCTTCTTATGTAGAAAATTCAATTCCTTATATTGCAGCTTTTTCTGCATTTGCGGTATTTACTTGTTTGATGTTCCTCATTGGAATATTAAGTCTGGTAAGAAGGATAAAGGCGCGGACTGTATGGAAAAACAGTGTCCTGAAATGGTTGTTTGAATTCATTTGTATGATATTCCGGAATTTAAATAGTGTGTGGAAAACGATTGTTCTTTTCGGTGCATTTGCATTTATACAACTGCTGTTTTTGCTGGGTGGCAGAGGCAGGGATTATTTGTGGGTATTGCTGATGTTCCTGGCGGATGTCGCAGCATTTGTATATCTGGTTTACAAGGCAGTTGGAAGAAAAATCATTGGTCAGGGAATTAAGAAGATTGCAGGGGGAGAGCTGGAATATAAGATTCCTCTTGAGCTGCTGCGGGGAGAACAGCGAATTATCGCGCAGGAAATTAATTGCATTGGAGAAGGACTGGATGCGGCGGTAGAAAAAAGTATGAAGAGCGAACGGCTTAAGACGGATTTGATTACAAATGTATCTCACGATATCAAGACGCCGCTTACTTCTATTATTAATTATGTTGAGCTTCTGAAACAGGAGAATTTTGAAGACCCGAAGATTCAGAGATATATTGAGGTGCTGGAGCAGAAGTCCCAGAGATTGAAAACGTTAACAGAGGATGTGGTGGAAGCTTCAAAAGTGAGTTCCGGAAATATTACTCTGGAATATATGAATATTAATCTTGTTGAAATGATTCAGCAGACAAGCGGTGAATTCGAGGAAAAATTTAGAAAGCGGAATCTGAAAGAGGTTCTGACACTTCCAGAGGAGGACGCACTTATTTATGTCGATGGGCGGCGTACGTGGAGAGTTCTTGAAAATATTTATAATAATGCCGCAAAATACGCGATGGAAGGTACAAGGGTATATGCGGATCTGATTGTGAATGAGCAGGAAGTAAGCTTCCGTTTGAAAAATATATCCGAACAGCCGCTGAATATATCTGCAGATGAGCTGACGGAGCGTTTTATTCGCGGTGATGTATCAAGAAGTACAGAAGGAAGCGGGCTTGGACTGTCAATTGCAAAAACCCTTACAGAGATGCAGGGAGGGAAATTCGAACTGTACCTGGATGGAGATTTGTTTAAGGCAACAGTGACATTTCCGAGAGTGAAGAACTGATATTTGTCTCACAGCTACTTGCACATCCTGTAAAAAAACATTACAATGTTACTATTATGGATGAATTAAGAAAATTATTACAGGAAAATTTAAATAACGAATTTATATCTGCGGTACTGAGCAACCCACGAGAAAAAGAGACAATGACAAAGGTGAAGGTGCGTCCGGTTCTGGTAAAAGAGAAACTGGTATTTCAGACAGAGGTGTTCCGGAATAATCAGGCATTTCATGAGAATCTGTCTGCCGGGGAATCCGTGGAAAAGCTGGCGGAAATGATGCAGAATATGAGACAGATGCAGCTTGAGACAAGGAGGTTTTCTTACACTGTGCTTGTAAGTAAGAAAGGAAAGGTTACGATTAAGAGAAGAGCACAGAGAAATGTGAGAGAACAGGGAACGCTTGAGCATAACAGAAAGAAACGATATATCCTTGAGGAGGGGGTTCCAGTCCCATTTTTGAAGGATTTGGGTGTTATGACGGAAGAAGGAAGGGTGGTTCATGCAAAATTTGACAAATTTCGTCAGATTAACCGTTTCCTTGAATTTATTGAGGACATCCTTCCGGAGCTTCCCCGTGACAGAGAGCTTACAATTCTGGATTTTGGTTGTGGGAAGTCTTATTTGACATTTGCCATGTATTATTATCTTCATGAGCTGAAAGGATATGATATCCGTATTATCGGGCTGGATTTGAAGAGTGATGTCATTCAGAAATGTAATGAGCTGAGTGAGAAATATGGTTATGAGAAGCTTCGGTTTATGGAGGGAAATATTGCAGATTACACAGGCGCGGAAGAGGTAGACATGGTTGTTACGCTTCATGCCTGTGATACGGCGACAGATTTTGCGCTTGCTAAGGCGGCCGGATGGAATGCGAAAGTCATTTTGTCTGTGCCGTGCTGCCAGCATGAGTTGAATCAGCAGATTGAGAATGATATATTGAAGCCGGTATTAAAATATGGGATTCTGAAGGAACGGATGGCGGCATTGATTACGGACGGCCTCAGGGCACAGTACCTGGAGTGTGAGGGGTACGAGGTACAGCTTCTGGAATTTATCGATATGGAGCATACGCCGAAGAATATTTTGATCCGGGCGGTCAGAACCGGGAAAAAGGGGAATCACGTACAGGAGATTAAGCGGTGTGAAGAATTTCTCCATGTGTCACCGACACTTGGGAAGTTATTAGATGTGTAAGGGGCGCTTTATGAAAGGAAAAAAACAGTTCATTCACGTGGGGATATTGATATTGGTCTTTATCCTTGCGGTTATTATATTTAGCTATATTACGAACAAAGAGAACAGTGACATGACGGCGGACATGGGGACAGCAACGAGACCGCAGGTATCATTTTCCTATAATGGATATGGGTTTAATTATGTTCCGGTATATGCGGCGGAGATGGATATTCCGGCTGTGCGGGATACGGTGACTCCCGTTGCCGACGGCAGCCTGATTATGAATCTTAAGAATTATGATAACCCGGTTATGCAGATGACATATCGTGTGTATACGCTGGATGGGAAAAATAAGCTTTATGAAAGAAAGACTGGAGAGCCGGAAGAAAGTGTGACACTAAAATTTGAGGAAGAAGGCCTCTTGAGTGAAGAGCGGGTGCTTGAGGTTGTACTGGAATTTGAGAATGAAGAGAAGGCCTATCTGTATACGCGTATTCTGGATGCCTCAGGCTTAAATGTACTGGAATGTCTGGATTATATCAGAGCATTTCATGAAAATGCTCTGGATAAGGCAGAAGGTGTCGGCATCGGAAAGGCGATTGAGCCAAGTAATGAGGGCAATAATACGACGCTTCAGCATGTGACGATACATTCAGATTATAACCATGTAACATGGGGAGACTTGGAGCCGGTAGTAGAAGGCGGCGAACGCTGGAGCATTCAGGAAATGAACAGTACGTATACGGCTGTGCTGCTGGAGTACCGTGTGCGCTGTAAGGGTGAGGAAAATGAAGATGATATCTATCAAGTAAAGGAGTTTTTCCGCGTACGTCATATAGCATCTGGAAATAAGACTTATCTTCTGGATTATGACAGGACGATGGAGCAGATTTTTGATACATCAAAGCAGGTTCTAAGCAATAAGGGGATTTTGCTTGGAATTACAGATAAGGATATTCCATATATGGTAAATGATGATGGTACGGTAGTTTCTTTTGTACAGGCGAATGAATTATGGAATTATAATAAGGATGCGGATGAAATCTCTCTTGTATTCAGCTTTTCCAACGCTGAAAATACGGATGCAAGAAATGCTTTTTCCCAACATGAGGTGAAGCTGATTGAGGTTGATAAAAAGGGCAATACAACGTTTGCTGTGTATGGTTATATGAACCGTGGCGCCCATGAGGGAGAAGTCGGGGTTGCAGTTTATTATTACAATATTGAGAAGAATACAGTAGAAGAGAAGGCATTTATTTCTACGGATAAGTCTTATGGAAGAACCATACATGAACTCGGTGAACTAGTATATTATAATGTAGACAGGGATATGTTGTATGTATTGTCTGAAGGAGCCTTATATGAAGTGAAGGCAAAAACCGGAAGCATGAAGGAACTGGTGTCGGGACTTTCAGACAGCCAGTATGTTGTGTCGAAGGATGGACATATTGCAGCGTATCAGACAACCGGAGGTTCCGGGGAAAATGAGCAGATTATTGTAAAGGATTTTATTACCGGGGAGGAACGGAGTATCGAGTGTAAAGATGGAGAAAGTATTCATCCCCTTGGTTTTATCAAGAATGATTTCGTATATGGCACAGCCAGAGATGAAGATTCGGGAAAGACGGTGTCCGGGCAGGATGTCATTCCGATGTATAAGATTGAAATCCAGAATAGCAAAGGGAAAAAGGTAAAAACGTATGAGCAGAATGGTTTTTATATTTTGAATGCAGAATTTGCTGATGATATGATTACGCTTAACAGAGTGACCAAAGAAGGCGCGTCTTATACTCGTGCACCGGAGGATTATATAACCAATAATGAAGAAAAAGATGAAAGTAATATTTATGCGGAAACATATGTGACAGAGCTTAAGGAGACACAGGTGCGGCTGATTTATGTGGACGGAATTTCAGATAAGAATCCGAAATTATTGAAGCCGAAGCAGGTGCTGCGTGAAAATTCGAAGGAAATTGTATTTGACAACGAGAATGCAAAAGAAAAATATTATGTTTACGGTCATGGTGAACTTCAGGATATTTGCGACAGTGCGGGCAAAGCGATTCAGAAGGCGGATGAAATGGGAGGAGTTGTTGTGTCGGACAGACAGTCCTATATATGGGTCCGCGGAAACAGAGATTTAAAATACAGTATGGAAGGAAAAGATGGTGAGATAGACGGGATTTGTAATGAGTTAAACAGCGGAAAAACTCCGGTAGAGATTATGAATCAGATATCAGATGGAAAGAGCACAGACCTTACCGGCTGTACGGCGGAGCAGCTTCTGTATATTGTAAATCAGGACATTCCGGTTATCGGTATGCTGGATATTAGCAGAGCAGTTATTCTTGTAGGCTATGGTGAAGCCTTTGTGACTTATGTTGATGTACAGACCGGAGAACGGCACAGCGTTTCTTATGAGGAAATGGACAATATGACGCAGGGAAGCGGACACGCGTATGTAGGATATGCAAAATAAAAAGAATGTGCAGCGTACATTCCCACGAAGAGCCTCATGTCACAGGTTAGATAGTGGCAGGAGGCTCTGTATTTTTACAGGTTATTAATAAAACTACTTTGTTTCAGGCTGTCTTGAAGACTGTGTTTCTGTAACGATTCAGTGCAAAATACACAATCAGTCCAAGTATGCCGCAGGATACCACTTCCCCAATGCCTACCGTGAGCATCATAAATGGGATGGGAAGAGTGACTCCGTAGCCGAATCTGAGTACAAATGGAACGATTATAGTATTTGCTGCAATTGGCGGAATCGGCGCCAGATATGGACTTTTTTTCCGGAGCAGATATGTAAAAACAGCTCCGATCAGGGTTGCGATGCTTCCGCAAATAATATCCGGAAGGATAGCGCCACCTAAAATATTACCAATTAAGCATCCGATGAATAGTCCCGGAACAGCAGCCGGGGTGAATACCGGAAGAATCGTAAGCGTTTCTGCAATTCTTACTTGAACTTCCCCAAAAGAAAATGGTGCAAACACATAAGTGAGCACGACATAGATGGCAGCAATCATAGCTGCCTGCGTTAAGAACGCGACGTTTTTGTTTTTCATGATTTTTCTCTCCTTTAGTTTTGTTTTACGTGTGGAAGGTCTCGAACACACGCGCCTAAGCGGACATAAAAGGCTTCCAGTGGACGGCTTTTATGTCTTCCCATAACGCCGGGAATCGGCGGCAAGCCCCATAAGACCTTGGTTTTCGTGGGCTTTGCTACAGGGGAGAGTATAGCATGAAGAAGTAAGAAAATCAAGGTTTGTCCGGAATTTGTCCAAGATTGGTAAAGGTCACCCGTCTACATAGACAAGCATAAAAAATAACTGCCCCGGTTCTTGAACGAACCGGGCAGTTATTTTTATAATTCTTAATACCTCAATTATATTTTTCTAAAAATCTTTGGATGATTGCCGCGCATTCGGCACGAATCGCGTAACCTTGCGGATCAAGCATTGTTGGAGTGTTCTCTCCAGGTTTTGTTTTTCCTGTTATGATTTTTGCCCCAACTGCCCAACTCATAGCTTCTTTTGCGTATTCCTGAACATTGGCGGCATCTTCATAGCTGCTGTAATCTGCAGTGTCAGATAAGTCATATTTTTTGTATTTTGCATAGCGGTACATCATGACTGCCATTTGTTCGCGGTTAATGTTATCACTTGGACCAAAGCAATTGGTAGCTGTATAGCCGGTAACTACGCCTGTGCTTGCGGCCCAGAGAATTGCATCTGTGTACCATATTTCATCCTGTACGTCCGGGAATCTGTCTGTATAGGCGATAGCCGGTGTTCCTTCCATTCGGTGCAGGATAACTGCAAACTGTGCGCGGACAATGTTTTCGGATGGACCGAAGTATTTATCGCGGAGACCTGTCATGATGTTTCTGTCAGCTACGTAATTTACATAAGGCTCAAACCAGTCTCCTTCCAATACATCTACAAATCTTCTTTCTGCCGGTATATCAGGTGTCAGCAGTTCGCCATAGGAAGCACCGCATACGTCACAGATGGCTTTTTCTGATTCGGTTGCGGTTCCTCCGCTGTGTGTGGCTTCGTCTTTCCGTGTGTCGCACCGGCCGCAGGCGTACCAGTGTTTTTCGGTATCATGGGAGAATGTATTGCTCCAGTCATGGCCCAGAGCGGGTATTTCGGTGATGTCTTTTGTCTTTGTACAGTTCTTGCAGTGAACGGACTGGCTTCCAGCTTCTGTGCAGGTCGGCTCTTTATCTACTGTACTTTGTGTATCCCAGCTGTGTTCTTTGATTTCGCCATAGGAAATGCCGCAGATATCACAAATAGGAAGTTCTGCACAATTTGTTTCTTTACAGCTGTGGGGTTCTTCTTTTCTTTCGCCGCACCAGCTGCAGGTGTACCAGTGTTTCTCAGCATCGTGTGAAATTGTTTCGCTCCAGTTGTGTTCTAAGGTCGGTATCTCGGTTACATCCTTTATTTCCGTACAGTTCTTACAGTGAACAGACTGGCTTCCGGTTTCTGTACAGGTCGGTTCTTTATCTACTGTGGGTTGTGCATCCCAGTCATGCTGTTTTACATTACCATAGGTAATACCGCAGATATCACATACAGGTTTCTGCATACACGGGGTGGTATTGCTGCTGTGTGTGGCTTCGTCTTTCCGTGTGTCGCACCGGCCGCAGGCGTACCAGTGTTTTTCTCCGTCATGGGAGAGTGTATTGCTCCAGTCATGGCCCAAAGCGGGTATCTCGGCTATATCCTTTATTTCCGTACAGTTCTTGCAGTGAACGGACTGGTTTCCGGCTTCTGTGCAGGTCGGCTCTTTATCTGCAGTGGCTTTTGTCTCCCATTCATGATTATCACCGCAAGGTATATGAAATGTGTATGTCAAAGCATAATCCGGATTATATTTTGGGCTGATTGTAACAGAAGCGGTTCCAGGTTTCTTTATTATCAGCGCTTCGCTCGCAGCATTGACTTCTATTCTCTCCGGGTCGGATGAAATAATCTCTATTTCTGAATTTGCATCAGAGGGTGTTGTTTCATATATCCAATAATTCACAACATCGCCGACAGACTTAGCAGTATCTAATGAAGGACCATAAGAGTTAGTTCCTGGTATTCTCCAAAGTACCATCATGGATGTGATTACTTTTTCCTGTTTGTTTTCCCTACACCGTGTGCATAACAGATTTGCATAGCCATCTGCTACACCAAGATTCTCATATTGGTGACCATTTTCAATTACCGTAGAAGAGGATTGAGACAGGTCGTTTAAATGAATATCGTAAAAGGTATTCACTTTATCATCCCATGTATACCAGATAAGCTTATTTTCGGATATAACCGGAACGCAGTCTGATAAATTGCCCTTCAAGCTGTATATGGTTCCAGAGGATTTGCCGGAACCATCAATCTCGGTATAATATACGGAACCATCTTTTGTCCAGAGCAAAATGTAGCGGTTGTCGTTTATTTTTACAAATTGTGGTGTTGAAGCGGTAGATTCTCCTTCTGCATAAGAAGTAATCCAGTTTATCTGCACCTGAGAAGTACTTTTATCTACTGCTGCAACGAATACATTTCTTGTTTTTTGTGTCAGGTTTGTATCATCCTGTACAACAGAATTTCCTGCTGCCAGATAATGAGAACCGGAGATTTCGAATCCTCCTGCAGATGCACCAGTAGAGTTATTGCCGGTAGCCCCTGGGAATTCCAATACATTTATCTGCTCGCAGCCAGTATAATAGGAGGGCACAAATTTTCCCGTAGTAACATCCGTCTGGTATTTTAGCAATACCAAAGACCTCGGGTGCGCATCTCCATGATCTAAAGTAACCAGTTTTCCATTTTCTACTTTTATAAATTGGTTGAAGGAATGGCTGACATATCCATAATTCACATTCATTATATCTGTATAAGAGTCTGTGATGGTCATCGTCTCCGTGTCTATCTGTATTGTCACATTTGCCTGATGATTGTATCCGTCATCGGATGCATACATCTCATGGCAGGTCCGGACAAATAGATATTTCCCATACATATCCATCCGGGCGGAGCCGGCATCAAAAGGTATGGTTGTATTACAGTCATAAAGCCCGGCAGAACCAAGACGGTTCCAGTTTTTGTCGTATTTCGTAATCCGGTATACCTCAACATCGGCAGATTCCGCGCTGTTCTGCTGTCCTGTAAGCAGATAATAATTCGTGTCAGATGCATAAAATCCTCCAAATAACGGAAGTTCCCCGGCAATGGTCTTTGTACTCTTTAAATTATATGCGCTGTCATAATATTCTACCAGAATATCGTTTTCCAAAGCATCTCCCTGGACACGCATCAGGTTTCCATCTGTACACGGTACAAGATAGGAAGAGATAGGGGATGCCCAGCGGGAATAATTTTGGGTCCCTGCATTAGAACCGTTATATACGGTACAGGTTCCTTCCGCGGCCTGCACATGTGATTCCGGCAGTATGACCGGTTGCAGAATCAATGCAAGAACCGTTGCAAAAGCTATTATTTTCTTTTTCATTTGCTTCCCTCCTTATTACATATTGCATTGTAAAAAAATATAGCACTATTTATAATATATCATTTCTGTATTTGTACAGCAACTATCGGATTTGAAGCCATTCCAGATATTTGTCAATGGCAGGATTGCTGTGGTTTGTTTTCCAGCTGAGGGCAAAATTTACTGTCTCAGCGGAGCCGTCCTGTTTTACGAGGGGAAGGATGGAAAGATTCTCTGTATTCCGGTAAAGGCGCAGGGCATATTCGGGTAGAATTGCAATACCCGCGCCGATGGAAGCCTCCAGGATGACCAGATGAACCTCCCGTTCCCAGCTGACGATATGAGGAAAGAAGCCTCCCCGATGGTAACAGAGCAGCGCTTCTTCCGTCTCTTCGATGGGGCGGCCTTCCGGCTGCATAATTACAAAATGTGAATCCTTGAGATCCCGGTAGGTCAGGGTAAAGCGGCTGGCAAAGGGGTGTTCCGTAGACATGACTGCCAGGAGCGGATATTCTTTCAGAAAGTATTGGCAGACAGTTTCCGGATGAGGACGAGAATAGGTAGAGAGATTATAGATGATATCACATTTTCCTTCTTCGAGTGCTGTATAAAGGGCGCTCATGTTATCCCGTGTGAAGCGGAGAGAGATATTCGGGTACAGGGAATGGAAATTTTTCAGGATTCCGGAGAGATGGCTGTACTCATAGCCCCGGATGAAGCCGATGTGAAGTGTACCGCTGAAGCCTTCCGATGCAGTGAGGGCTAACTTGGTAGCATCCTCCAGACGGGAAAGGATTGCCTTACACTCCTGGTAGTATATTTTTCCGGCTGCCGTTAATTCTACATGGTGTTTATCTCTGAGGAACAGAGGGACGCCTACTTTTTCCTCCAGAGATTGTATCTGCAGTGACATGGCAGTCTGTGAAATGTAGCATTTTTTTGCTGCTTTTGTAAAATTGAGCAGCTCTGCCACTGCTACAAAATATTCTAATTGTCTGAAATTCATAATTTCCTCATTTCCGGTATTTTGACCTTAAGTGATATTTGGTAATAAGTTTTAGTTAATTATAAAATAGGATATATGAATTGGCAACTTTTTTTCCCCGCTGATATAATAAATTTCATGGTGATTCAAACACCAGGAGAATACGAATGAGAATGAGGAGGATACAATGGGAAAATTAAAGAAATTTTACGAGGGTACTTATGCCAGGTATATTTTGCCGGGTGTCCTGCTGCAGTCGGTGTTGATTGGCGGCGGTTATGCGACAGGAAGAGAGATTTATTCTTATGGAGCAAAATTCGGAGCCTATGGCTGGATTTCCGGTCTTACAATAGGGATTGGATTTGCGCTGTTTGCATTTTTAACTTTTGAAATCTGTAGAATTTACAAGGTATATGATTACAAAAATTATATTAAGAAGGTCATCGGACCGTTATGGCCGGTAATGGATGTGTTAACGGTATTGATTGCCATTATGCTGATCGCCGTAATGGCGGCGGCTACGGGAAGTATTTTTGAACAGGTAGGGCTTCCGAATATTCTTGGTTCTGTAGTTATTGTCCTGCTTTGCGGACTTTTGAACTTCAAGGGTTCTGCGATTATCGAGAAATTTGAGACGATTGGAACAATATTGCTGTATGGAGGATATATTTTATTTACCATTCTTGTATTGGTGAATAAGGGTGGCAATATTTCTACGGTTTTTGCAAATATGGATACCAGCGCTTATGACGGGCGTGTAACAATTGGGCTTTGTATCTGGACAGGTATCCTGTATGTGGCGTATAATATTAATGCGATTCCGATGGGAATGTTCTCGCTGACGAGACAGAAGAAGAGGAAAGAGACAGTGGTTTCCGGACTGGTTGCGGGACTTTTAATGACGATTCCGTGGTTTCTATCTTATTTTGCCATGATGTGTTTCTATGGAGATACTACGATTGTAGGTGCGGATGTGGCGACTCCATGGATGGAGATGATTAAGGCAATTCACGGCGGCGTACCTTTGATGGTGCTTTTCAGCGTGGTTATGGGCTGGACGCTTGTGGAGACAGCTACGGGCTGTATTCATATGATTATTGACCGTTTTGACGTAGCGCTCGAAGAGAAGGGACATGAGAGACTGACAGACAGCAAGCGTGGCATGGTGACCGTGATAACTCTTGTAGCGGCCCTGATTCTTTCCAGGATTGGCGTGGTTACTTTGATTGAAAAAGGTTACTCTGTATTGTCCTACGGCTTTATCCTGTTCTATCTGTTGCCAACGCTTCTTATCGGTGGATATAAGATTATAAAATATAAAAACAGGGGTGAATAATATGCAATATGTAGGATATTATAATGGAGAAATTGGAGATTTGCGGGAAATGAAGATTCCGATGCTCGACCGTGCCGTTTATTTTGGAGATGGCTGTTACGATGCAACTACCTTTGCGAATAATCATATTTTTGCGGCAGAGGATCATCTGGACCGGTTTTATAACAGTTGCAAGCTGCTTGAGATTCCTTTCGATATGCCAAGAGAAGAGCTTCGAGAGGCATTGCAGAAGTGTATTGATATGAATGAAATGGATCACGGTATGCTGTATTGGCAGTGTTCCAGAGGAACGGGCTTCCGCCAGCATAATTTCCTGCCGGAGGATGTGAAGCCTAATCTGATGATTTATACGGTTCCTTGTGAACTGCTTCCTATGGATTCTACCATGCGGTTGATTTCCATGGAGGATACTCGTTTCCTTCACTGCAATATTAAGACGCTGAATCTGATTCCAAGCGTGATTGCTTATCAGCGCTGCATCGAGCAGGGATGCCAGGAAACGGTATTCCACAGGGGCGAGAGGGTGACAGAGTGTGCTCACAGTAATATTCTGATGATCAAGGATGGTGTTTTATGTACACCGCCAAGAGATAACCTGATTCTGCCGGGAATTACATTGAAGCATCTTCTGGAGCTTGCAGTGGAGAATGGGATTCCGGTGAAAGAGGAGCCATTTACGATGGAAGAGCTGAAAGCGGCAGATGAGATTATCGTCAGCAGTTCCGGTGGCTTGTGTATTCAGGCAGTTGAGCTGGACGGTCAGCCGGTAGGTGGTAAGGATCCAAAGAATCTGAAGATTCTGCAGGATGCTTACACAGAGAAATACAAAAAGGATGTAAAATTAGAATTATAATAAAAAGGAAAATGTGTATGATAAAAATGTTCTTTGCGGTGGTAAGCCATTGCAAAGAACATTTTTTGTTATATACGAAAACTTCGTTTCTAAAGCGATATCAGCAGTGCAAATAAAAGGAAAACAAATATCGCCGCTATTATTTTCAGACAGATATGCAGAAACATGTGGGAGTTTTTAAAGTAATGGTAGGAGGAAGAATGCCTCCCTGTCTGAAATGCATCCGTCAGTATTATAATTTCTATGATAAAAAGTAGTATGGTATACAGATTTAATTTCTGCCATTCCTGTAAGGGCAGTCCTTCCTGGATGATAGATATAAAAGTCACTGTAGCTGTTAAAATCAATGAGAAATAAATATAGGAAGCAACGCCCATTTTCCACGGGGTGTGGCTGCGGAAACCAGGGATTTTATATAAAACTCTGGTAAATGGGGTAGAAGGAATCCGTAATGCCTGTAAAAGGTCTTTTTTTAATGCGGTGATGTTCCGGTATCTTGCTTCGTAGCTGGCGGTGCAGCGCCGGATGATGCGGTTTATCCATTTGTTTTGAAGGAGCTGTTGATTCAGTCCACGGCTTTTTGGGGATTCCCCACAGATTGTATAGTGGAGAATGCAGCCAAGTGAATAAATATCGGACTTATCCAGCGGGTGGGAGAAGTCGAGAATCTCCGGCGCGGCAAATGGTTTGGAACCCATCAGTCTGGTCACCATGTGGTCTGCTTCCTTTGGGGCAGCGGTATTATCAAAGTCAATAAGCTTCACACAAAAATCACAGGGAACAGTACGGGAGAGCTGATATCCGGCCGGGACATTTGTCAAAAGAATGTTGCCGGGGTGGATATCTCCGTGAATTAGTCTGTGTGCATGGAGAACCTCCAAAGCCTCCGTAAGCTGCAGGAGAATGATAAGCCCCTGGCGGATCCGTTCTTCAAAGGATAGAACTTTTCCATATAAGCTTCCCTGGTAATCATGCAGAAACTGCTCCAGCGAAAGAGAAGAATCATGACAAAATGAATCCGTAGTCCGGGCTGTGAACAGCCGGGAAGGCGGCATGATATATTCATTAACAGTACAGCAGCAGTCCTCATCTTCTATGATATGATAAATTTTCTCCAGATTGGGATGTGATAGAGAAGACAGGGTACGGTAAATATCCTGGTGAGCCTTCGGTATTTCTTTGATAACTGCATAAAAAGGCTGCCCCTGCGGCCAGTATTCCCTCTTCAGGCATGCTTTCCAGGTATGATAGAACTTCCCATCAGATTTTCTGTTTTTTGCAAGTAATTCACGGGGAAGAAAATATTGGTCTATTGTTTGTTCGATTTTTCCGGACATAAGCTGGTAAAGCCGCTCCTTTCTAATTCCTGGTTAATGTCGTCAATGGCCAGACATTTCTGAATACAACTCATAATCAGGTAATCCCGTTTATCCTTTGGATAAAGCTGTGGCTGGTGAAAATGGCGGAACATCCGGCATATATCACTATAGCTGTAGTTAAGATTTAAAAATACGACTAAAAGCCTGTCCCGGCTTAATTGCTTTTTTCCATTTAGAAAATCATATAAATGAGAATGTTGCAGATAACATTCATCAGCAAACCGGTTCATACTGTATCCGGATGCTTTAATATCATGCCAGATTTTATTCCGGTCCTGCTCTGCATTTTGATTAAAGTCAATTTCCTGTTCTGTGGGCGTCACCCCGTTTTGAAAAAGTTCATCTATATCATCTGTGCTTAATGCCATCTGTTTATCCTCCTGTGTAAATCCGGCAGTTGAAATTTCATTCGCCATCCCTGCCGGAACTGTTTTTATTATATCTGTGGGTGCCATGTTGTGCAAGATGATTGGAAAAAATTTCCACTGACAGTGAATGAAAGAAAAGGAAATGATTGATATTGTCAATATTAGCTTATTATAAAAAATCAAAAGAGGAGGATGAAAAATGTTTTGTAAAAAATGTGGAAAGGAAATTGATGGGAACTGGGCGGTTTGTCCGAATTGTGGGGAAAAGGTCGCACAAGAAAAAGGAATGGATGGCTATAAAATAAAAAAGAAGAAACCTTTTTTCAAGAAAATATGGTTCTGGTTTCTCGCAGTAATAGTGATAGGCATTCTCGTTGTTATATTTTCAGGGGGTGATGATACTGAAAAGAAAGTATCATCCGATGAAGCGGGTACAAGCACAGGAGAGTCTGTTTCGGATTTGTATAAGATGCTGGAAGACAATGATGTACTGCCGTTTGTAGTAAATGAGAAGGCAGAGCAGTTCATGAAAGACCATGAAAATTATTTCCCGACGGCAGACTATAATCAGATTGTGAACGATATAGATTTGAGTATTGAATATAAGCATGTGGAAAAAAGTGCGGATAGTTATGGGGATAAATTGATGGAACTGCCGGAATTATATGTTATAACTGTATCGGAAGAAGATCTGGGTGATGGACATAAATTTACAGAACTGGAAACCGTCGATGCCAATGATCAGTATTATTATATTCTGTACAATGGCGCGCTGACCGATATTTTTAGAGAAGATGTTATCAAAGCAGATATTTTACCGTTAGGAATGAGTAATTATGAAATTACAAGTGGTGGAACAAGGAATGCTGTTGTCGGTGCAGGTTCCTTTATACAAAAAATAGAATAAACAGAGGGTGAGAGGATGTTTTGCAGTAAATGTGGGAAAGAAGTAAAGGCTGAATGGAAGATTTGTCCGGCCTGTGGGGCGGAGCTGAGCGAAAAAGCAGAAACGGGTAAAAAAAGTACGAAACAAAATAAAAAGGAGGCGCTGGTTTTACAATCTGCAGAACCTATTACAGATGGCGGAAGAAAGTGGAATATTATTTATGTTGTAATGGTAATTGTAATGGAAATTATTTTTATAGTAATGGGGAGTAATTTCTTGGGCATAATATTTGCGTTTTTCTTCGCTCTGTGTTTTGGCTGGATTATAAAAAATAAAATTGCACAGGGTCTTGCACCTATGCTGAGGGAGTACACATTTTATATTGAAAATCAGATTCCTTATCCGGAACTCATTAATCGTTTGATACCGGTATTAATGCCGCTGGGTTTTACGATAGAGAAAGCATCGGATGTAGATGGCACCCCGGTTATTTTGTATAAAGGCATAATATATGATGTGAATTATGGAGAAAATTATGTATTTAATATATGGTGGAGAAGAAATATAGCAAGAGCGTTTTTAACAGTAGACACCATCAGTCTTTACAGAAATGCGTCAATTGCAATGGGGATCATTGCTTACTATATACAACAAGTTTGCGATTATTATGAAGATAAGGGAAAATAAAGTCGGTTTGTGAAAGCTGTCACTTTGCGAATATTTATTCGCTAAGGTGGCAGTTTTTTAAAGGTCACTTAAAGGCATAAACAGAATTAAATGCAGAAAATTATATTTTTTTAATCAAAATAAAAAATATTTTTTTTGAAATCGAATATAAAAGTTGAAAGGTGAGAATAATAATGATATAATTTAGCCAGGAATTTAGTCGGAAAAAGGAGGGGAACAAAATGCTTTGTCAGTTTTCGTTTCAGAACTTTAAGTCTTATAGGGAGGAAACTACGTTTGATTTTCAAGCTTCATCAATTCCAGAATTTGCTGATAGTCTGATTAGGAAGGATAAGTGCAGCAATCTTTTACCTGTAAGTGCTGTGTACGGTCCTAACGGAGGCGGGAAATCAAATCTGCTGCTGGCATTGGCAAGTCTGATTTCTACTGTAGTAAAACCGATTCATGATTTGGAGAAAAACCGGAAATCATTAATTATGCAGCAGAGAGTGGTGGCAGAGCCGTATTTGTTTGATAAGATATCAGCAGAAGGACCGACGGAGTTTCAGATATTTTTCCGAACAGGAGAATATGAATATCGTTATTATCTGGCGGTTTTAAAGGATGAAATATCTGCGGAAGCACTGGACAGAAAGAAAATCGGAGGAAAGAAACCTGCTCATATTTTTTATCGTGGGGATGAAGAAATCAGTCTCGGAACAATTCTGAAGAAGGAAAATGTGAATACCAGCATTAATGTGAAGATGCCGTTTTTATCTTTCCTTGCAATTAATTATAATATTCCTGTAATTGCAGAGGTGCAAGAATGGTTTGAGTCCTGCATCGTCCGTAGTTATGCAAATCCTATAGCAGAGATGCAGATTATGGTTTCGGATGATGAGAAAATGAAAAAGCAGATTCTTTTACTTTTAAATGATATGGGGATAGATATAAATGATTATAGACTTGATGAAAAAGAAAAACAGTTATATCTGAAGCGCAGAATCGGAGATATAGAATATGAACTGTCGTTTGATCATGAGTCGGATGGGACGAAGAAGCTAATCGCTACCCTTCCGGTATTGTTGGCTGCATTGCAGGAAGGGAGACTGGTTATTATCGATGAGCTGGATGCGAAGCTGCATCCGAAGTTGTTGCGCTATGTTATTTCTTTGTTTAAGAATCCGAAGATTAATAAGTATGGGGCACAGTTGTTATTTACATCTCATGATATGGCTACTATGAAGAATACAGTATTTCGTAGAGATGAAATATGGTTTGCAGCATTGAACGAAAGCCATGGCAGTGAGATTTATTCTCTATATGAAATCCGAAGGGAGGATAATGAAAGAGTCAACAGCACGGCTGCTTTTGACAAGCAGTATATGGAAGGGAGATATGGTGCAGATCCGTATTTGCAGAATATCACGAGTAGTGAGTGGAGGTGAGTGGCCGGGCATTGAACATATTTAGTAGAAAAGATTGTTTTTTGAATTTAGAAAGTATAAAATAAAAAAAGAGACAGGTAAAACGAAATGGCTTTAGCTCAATGTCGTTAAACGTGTCTCTTAATAATATAGACCTTATCTATATGTAATAATTATAGGTTTTCCAGGCGTGAAAGTCAAGAGGGGTACACATGAAAAATAATTTTAATAACGTAGATTTAGATAAAAAGGGTGTTGATTCAAAATATTATTTGTTTTATCAGGTATGGCTTGAATTAACTGATGAAAAAACATTGGATACATATCAATTTAAGATTATGAATACGATTTCTGCTTTAGAAGAATTGAAAAAAGTATTGTATCAACGTTTAAATAGATACCATAGCAATAATAAAAATATAGAAGAGTGTGCAAATGAGACAGCTTTATTAGTAAAAAAAGATTATGTTTTGATGGAGCGGTATCCAACGGTTAGAGCAAGGCTATTATCTCACTTGGGAATGAAATGCGATAGTGATGCGGCTCAAAGGACGCTTATACATCAACTTGAATATTGTTTAAACATAGTGAAAAAAGATTATTTTGAAAAATTGATTTCAAGTGTTGAAAAAAGCATAGATAATAATGATATACCTAAAATTATCGGAAAGACAAATCAGTTGGTTAGCTGTTGTATTAGTCGAGGCTGGTCTGCAAAAGCGTTGGGTAAACTGGTTAGTATATTGAATGAAAGTAAGGAAAACCCGGATAACTGGGTGAATTTTAGAAATAGATTACTGAATGAGAATTTGGATGAATATCGTATTTTTTTACCGTTACGAATTCGCCCTCGAAATGTGCCTGGTCAAAAGAAAAGTAATGCATTAGAGAAAGTTAAAGAAAAAATTCAAAATATGGGCATAAGATTGATTAGCGGACAAGGTATAATAGATGAATATCCAGATTTCGCTAACAAAGTGGAGCATAATCAAGAGTATGTTGATTTGAGAGAATTTTCGTATGATATATATACAGCTTCTCATAGAGCAATTTCAAGATTTGCAAATGTTTTGAATAAATTAAGTTTCTATAATTTAGTGGAGGCGTGGAATATTCGAGATATTAGTTGGATAGCTGTTAACATATCAAATGGATATAATAATTTGTTAAAGTCAAAGGATTTGTATAGTACATATGATTACATAGAAGGTGCAAACAGAATTTTCAGAAGTTCAGAAGAGCTTGATAAAAATACTGATGGAGTTTTGAAAACAAAACTTCGTGCGACATATAGTTATGCAAATATAGGAAAGGTTTCTTATGCGCAGGAAGATAAATTTATAAATCTTTGGGTGGCATTAGAGTCATTGTGTCGTACTGATATGTACGAAAATATAATTAGTAATGTTTTGGAAACTGTACCGCCTGCACTATGTTCTAAATATATATACCGCTGCTTTAGAAATTTCATAGAGGACTGTTTGAGATGTAATGTCAATTTCACTTTAAGTGCGAAAAGTATCCAATTAAAACATCCAGACAAGAGAAAGGTAGTACAAGACGTTATTGCTGCATTAAATGATGAGCAGTTGTATAAAGAAATATTGTCGAAATGTGCCGTCAATAATTTGTTACTAGAGAGATGTAAAGAAATGCGGAAATTAGCAACGGATTCGGAAGCAATGTTTACTAGAATAGATAACCATTATATAAACGTAAAACGTCAGATAGGTCGTCTATATAGAATAAGAAATGAAATCGCACACTCCGCATTGAATGATACTATACCATTGTTGCAATATATTGAACATTTGGAAGACTATCTTACAACATTTGTATCGGAAGTAGTGCAATGTTGGGAAAGTCATCGGAATAGTGATGTGGAAGAAATATTTGAAATGATAAAAGATAATTATAAAGAATATTCCGATATTAGATCTGCAAAGAAGCAGGCAAATCCCAAAGCATTGTTAGATGGCTTGAGAACTACGGGAATCATATCATTGATTTGATATAATTTGAGTGTTTGGAACAAGGAGTATATTTACAAAATATAAAAGTATTGTTAAAATGGACAATAGGGGATGCGCATCTGCATTTTAATACATAAGAGATATGGAGAACAATAAGATGACACCATTTTCTACTGTCCTGGAATTTTATATGAAGGAAAAAGACATCCGGACCTACTCGATTGCGCAGTTTTGTGGGATTGACCGTTCGAATATGTATAAGCTGATTAATGGGAAACGAAATCCTGCATCCGAGGAGATTGTTGGGAGAATTTCAGAGTATATGCGTCTGAAGCCAATGGAGAAAAAACGGTTAATGGAAGCGTATCAGATTACGGTTATGGGTTACGATGCGTACCATCGAAGAAAAAGTGTGCAGGATTTCCTGACGTCTTTTCCGGTAACGGTTCCGGAGCTGGGAGTCGGAACACTTTGGGAAGAAGCTGTGATAGTGAATGAGCGGGAGTTGGGTTCTGTCCAGGGAACTGTTATGAAGGACAGACAGCTGAAGCATTTGATTTCCAGCGTGCTTCATGTAGAAGCAGATAAATCAGCCGGAAGAATAAAATTGCTGATGCAGCCGGAGGATAATAATATTATGGATATGCTGCTCTATGCGGGAGTGAAGAGAAAGAATCTGGAAATTGAACATATTTTTTGTCTGAGTAATACAAATGATATTGTTTCAGATAAGAGAGATTATAATTTGTATTGTCTCCAGAATATTCTTCCGATGTTTATACAGAGTGTATGTACTTATCAGCCTTATTGTTATTATGATAATATTGTTTCTCATAACAGCAGATTTAATTTTTTGTCTTCTATGATTCTGACATCGGAATATGCAATTGTATTTTCCATGGAAGGGAAATATGGGATGCTGCTGTCGGGAAGGGAGACGATAGAGCATTTGCATTTCTTGTTTGAGTCCTTAAAAAAGGATGCTTCTTTGATGGCGTGTAAACTAAATTCAATAGATAAGCAATTAAAAAGTTTCGAAAGCATTAATTTGGGAAACAAAGGGATAAGTTTTCAGCCGGAAGCATGTCTGATGCCTATGATTCCAACAGAATTTTTGGGAAAGTATTTGTATCCGGAGTTGTTATTGCAGGACCAGATTCAGGAGAGAGCTGTTGAATATATTTTACGGACAGCTGAAGTATCGGAGAGATCAGAAGTAACCTATATTTTTACGGAATTGGGTATTCAAAGGTTTGCCGAGTCCGGAAGGATATCTGATCTGCCTGCATCGGTTTACCGACCGCTGGACTACAATGACAGGCTGTTGCTGCTCCGCCGTCTGATAGACCGGTGTAAGACAGGAAAGTATCAAATGCTCCGGGCGGATAGTCCGATTGCTGCTGCAGACATTTGTCTTTACAGTTCCATGCAGGAAGGGTATCTTTTGATACCGACGATACGGAGAGAGCGCATTTTTCTGGAGCTTCATGAACCAGGGCTTTTGCATGCGCTTCGGGATTATTTTGAAACCCTGGATAGAAAATATTTTTACAGCATGGATGAAACAATTTGTATATTAAAGAAGTTATTGAAAGGGGGCGGCCGCAAAAGCAGATGAATATCTGCCGGAGCAGCAGCTCCGTTTTTATGGCTGAACTGTTATTTTTGTGGTGTTTTTGTGTGCGGATTTACTTGACATTTTTTAAGGGAACGTTTAATCTATAATCAGAAAAAAATAATATCACTATGTGGTCGAAATTCTGTTAGATATATCTTGAGGACGAGAAACCTGAACCAGCTATTTTTTGGACGGTTCTGTGCGTCCGGGATGTATCTTTATTTTTACTCAACATGAACGAAAACTACATAAAGAAGAGCTTTAAAAGGAGAGATAGCTATGGAAAGAAGTGTATCTGATTTGAAAGAAAGAATCCGTGCGGGCAGAGCCACGATTCCGGCACACAAGGTAATTCGCGGCGGACAGCTTGTTAACGTAATGTCAAGCGAGATATATCCGGCGGATGTGGCAATCTATAATGATATGATTGCCGCAGTGGGTGACGTAGAGGCATATATTGGACCAGACACAGAGATTATTGATGCAGAAGGCCGTTATCTGGTTCCAGGTATGATTGATGGACACATTCACAGTGAGTGCAGTAAGCTTAGTATTACCAGCTATGCAAAAGCGGTTGTACCACATGGTACAACAAGCATGATTTCCGGTCTTGATGAGTATATTTCTGTTTCGGGTCTTGAAGGTCTCAGGGAGGTTTTGGACGAAGTCAAAAAGAGTCCGCTTAAGGTATTTTGGGGAGCGCCATATAAAACTCCATATACAATCCCAGAATCTACGATTGCATTTAATTTTAATAAAGAAGTACACGCAGAGGTACAGCAGTGGCCGGAATGTTACGGTGTCTGGGAAACGGTACGTGAGTTTATTCAGGAAGAAGATGAGGATACACTTGGCGCTATTGCTGAAGCATTTAAAAACCGTCTGCCGGTATTTGGCTGTGCGCCAATGGCAAGAGGCAATGATTTGAATGGATATTTGTGTGCGGGAGTCCGTCTCGACCATGAAAGCTATGACCATGAGGAAGTTGTGGAGAAGATGCGTAAAGGTATGCATATGCTGATCCGTGAATCTTGTGTTACACATTTCCTTGAGGAAAATATCCGTGCTGTAACGGAAGTGAATCCGGCATTTGCGCGCCGCGTAAGCTTCTGTACGGATGATGTGACTGCAACAGATATTTTGTCGAAAGGACATCTTGACAATGTTGTACGTCTTGCAATGAAAGCCGGCGTTGATCCAATGACCGCAATCCAGATGGCTACGATTAACAGTGCTGAGGCATACCGCATCGATCATTTAGTTGGCTCTATCTGTCCGGGACGTATTGCAGATATTCTGTTTGTTGACAGTCTGGAAGAATTTAAGATTGCCAAAGTTATGACAAACGGAAAAATGGTTGCGGAAAATGAACATCTTTCTTATGAGCTACACGCACCGGAAAGAAGTTCTGTACTTAAGGGCGCTTTGAAATGTGCGCTGACCACAAAAGAGGATTTTGAATATCATGTAGGAATTCAGAATGGACAGGCTGATGTCCTGGCAATCGATGTAAAAGGACCATTTGTCCGCAAGAGAAGAGATGTTGTATTGAAAGTAGAAAATGGTGTTGTGAAACCAGATCCGGAACAGGATGTGGCTATGGTTTCCGTGCTGGAGCGTTTCGGAAGAAATGGAAATAAAGCGCTTGCGTTTTGTTCCGGATGGAAGCTGAAAAAGGGAGCAATGGCATCGTCTGCCGCACCGGATGACAACAACCTTGTAGTTATGGGTGTAAGCGCTGAGGATATGTCAATTGCTGCGAATTATCTGATTGAGCAGGGCGGTGGCCAGGTTGTTGTTGCAGATGGGGAAATTATTGAATTTCTGCCATTGCCGATTGGCGGTATTGTAAGTGACTGCGAGCCGGAAGAGGTTGCAGAACAGGAGAAACGGATTGATCTTGCAACGCGTGAGCTTGGTTCTGATCTGCCAAATCCGATGATGTATATGTTCTTCCTTCCGATTACGGCGATTCCGGATTATGCTGTTACGGATGTAGGACCGGTTGATTATCTTGCATTAACAACATTTGATCCTGTTTTAAAGCTGAGAGAAGTATAGAAGAAATATAGATAGATATAAAATAACATAGAGAAATATAGAAGAAAGGGGAATCCTGTTTTGAATAAAGAAATGCTTAGAAAATTAATCAAAACTGCATCTGGCGAGATTCCGGCAGATACAGTCATTAAAAACTGTAAAGTGCTGGATGTATTTTCCGGAAAATTTGTAGAAGGAGATATTGCGCTTTGTGGAGATCAGATTGCCGGTGTCGGGCAGTATCATGGCGAAACGGAAATCGATGCAGAAGGCCGTTATGCAGTTCCAGGATTTATTGACAGCCATATTCATATTGAATCTTCCTATCTGTGTCCGGAGGAATTAGGACGGCTTTTAGTTCCGCACGGTGGAACAACGATTATTGCGGACCCGCATGAAATCGTTAATGTGTGTGGAATCAAAGGATTAGATTATATGATGAAAGCGGCTGAAAATACTGCACTTGACATTCAGTATATGTTACCGTCCTGTGTGCCGGCAACACCATTTGAGCATGCGGGTGCAACCATTGAGGCGGAGCAGATGGACGAGCCAATCAAGAGGGAAAAGATTCTTGGACTTGGCGAGTTTATGAATTTCCCAGGCGTGCTTTCTACCGATGACAGTGTCCTGGATAAATTATTGTTAGCAAAAGAAGAAGGCAAGTTGATAGACGGACATTCTCCGGGGCTGTCAGGACTGGCGCTCAATGGTTATGCGGCAGCCAGAATCCAGGGCGATCACGAATGTGCGACTGTAGAAGATATGCAGGAACGTATTGCATGTGGAATGTATGTACTGCTGCGTCAGGGCTCGGCGTGTCATGACCTGCGCACACTGCTTAAGGGTGTAACGCCGGAGAATAGCCGCAGATGTCTGCTTTGCTCGGATGACCGCCAGCCGAAGACGATTTTGCAGGAAGGTCACCTGGATAATCATCTGCGCATTTGTGTGGAGGAAGGACTGGATCCGGTTACTGCTCTTCGCATGGCAACCATTAATGCGGCAGAATGCTTCCGGCTTTATGACCGCGGCGCAATTGCTCCGGGATACCGTGCTGATATTGTTCTTCTGGATGACCTGCGTGAATTCCATGTAGACAGAGTATGGATGAGAGGTAAGCTGACAGCAGAGCGTGGTGAGTATTTACCTCCGGTTGAACGTTATGATATTTCCAGCGTTATGCAGAGCGTTTATCTCAAAGATTTTTCTAAAGAAAAATTCAAGATGAACCTGAAAACAGGACATGTAAATGTGATTGAGATTCAGCCGGGCGGTGTTGTGACTAAGAAGGCAGAGGCAACTGTCAAATTAGATGAGCAGGGCGAATTTGTCTGGTCTAAAGATGTTGATATTGTGAAGGTTGCGGTAGTAGAAAGACATCAGGGCACAGGAAATGTTGCCTGTGGATTCCTGAAAGGCTATGGTATTCAGGAAGGGGCAGTTGCACTTTCTATTGCACATGATTCACATAATATCATTGTCGTTGGAGTCAATGATGATGAAATGGAATTTGCAGTAAAATGTTTGGAGAAACAGAATGGAGGAATCGTTCTGGTAAAAAATGGAGAGGTTATTGATAGTATGCCGATGCCGATTGCCGGTCTGATGAGCGATCAGTCAGGCGAGCAAGTTGCTGAAAAGCTGGATGCTATTCATGAATCTGCTTATACGCAGCTTGGTATTCACCGTACAGTTGAGCCTGTGATGACGCTTTGCTTTATGTCTCTTGCGGTCATCCCGGAAGTTAAGCTCACAGATATGGGATTATTTGATGTAACCAAATTTTCATTTATTCCAGTCGAGATAGAACAATAAGTAACAAAAAGGAACAAAAGGAGAGAGAAAAATGAAAGAACAAAAGACAGTGGTCCCATTTTTCCGTCGTGGAGACATTGGAGGCATTTCCTATGCAGTTACAAATAATATTGTCAACTATCTTATTGTAATTGCTACCTTGACTTATGTACTGGGGTGGCCGGATGATGTTGTGTTCGGTTATGTAGTACCTGCTATGTCAATCGGTCTGATGCTTGGATGTCTATATTATGCATGGATGGGATATAAGTTGTCAAAAAAAGAGGGGCGTGCAGATGTTACAGCGCTTCCGTCAGGCGTTTCTACCCCGGCGATGTTTGTTATCTTGTACGGTGTTGTTATGCCGCTGAGTTATTCACTTGAAGATCCAAAGCTTGCGTGGTCCGCAGCGATGGCAGCCTGCTTCATTGGTGGTTTTGTTGAATTCTGTGGTGGTTTTATCGGTCCGTGGATGAAAAAGCATATCCCAAGAGCGGCGTTGCTTGGTACGGTAGCCGGAATCGGTTTTATCTGGATGGCTACACAGGGTGTATTTGACATTCTGGGAGATCCGATGGTCGGACTTCCGGTCCTGTTTGTTGCCTGCGTTGGTATTTTCGGAGGATATCTCTTCCCGAAGAAAATACCGCCGCTTGTTGTGGCAATTGTCGGCGGTGTGATCTACGCACTTTGTCTTGGACGTACGACGATTGATTTCAGCGGTGTGGGATTCTATTTCCCGAATCCAGTGACAAGTATTCAGTACATGATCAATGGTTTTACAATTGTTGTACCTTACCTTACCATTATCATTCCTGTTGAGATTTACAACTTCATCGAGACAATGGATAATGTTGAGGCTTCTAATGCGGCAGGCGATAATTATAATGTACGTGAGGCACAGTTTGCGGATGGTATCTGTACAATGATTTCTGCTATGTTCGGAGGTATTATCCCGAATACCGTATGGCTTGGACATGCAGGACTTAAGAAATCAAATGCTGGTATTGGATATTCCATCGTATCCGGTATTGTGCTTGGTGTATCCGGTATTTTTGGGTTGTTTACATTCCTGAATAACCTCGTTCCGCCTGCAGTATGTGCAATTACATTCCTGTGGTGCGCAATTGTTATGGTTGCACAGGCATTCCATGCATGTGAGAAAAAGTATTATGCGGCAATCGGTATTGCAATGGTTCCATCCGTTGCAGATTACCTGTATACACAGGTTACCGGTACTGCAGGAGCTTTAGCTGAGATATATACAGAGGTTCTTCCATCCGGAATACAGGATTTTGCACCGGATGTTAAGCAGATGATTATTGACAATGGTGTCATGTGGAATGGTGTAGCAGCTACAAAGGCGGGCGCGATTCTGATTGGTATCCTGCTTGGAACGATGACCGTATTTATCATTGATAAGAGGCTGGATAAGGTTGCTCTTACAGCGGTGGTTGGTTATGTGCTTGCAGCATTTGGATTTATTCACAGTGCGGCGCTTGGTTTCTATCCGCTTTCCGGTTACGCAATCGGATATCTTATTATAGCAGTCCTTGCAATTTTGCTTCACCTGGGACGCAATTCCTGGTTCAAGGGCCCGGATGAGTTCGATTACATATAATAACAATTATAAGCAACATATACAAGTTGTAATAGGCTTTACCCAGATAATTATTTGAGGTGGTAAATTTCGTTGCAACCACACACCCCTTGGGTCAAAAGAGATGCAGGAGAGGCGACGCCTGCCAAATAGTTATCTGGAGTAGCAATATATTAAAGAGTTGTTTGAGAAAGCAAATCGATAGCCACTGGCTATCGATTTTTCAATAAAAGCATTTACGGAAATCAGTTTTACAAATCATATGGAAATTTTCTACTTCGAACAATCTTCTAAAGATAAAAGAACTAGAACTCTTTGGCAGGCGTACGCTTCTCCTGCATCTCTCGGGGGGTTCCCCTGTCAATACCATCGGCGTGTGGACCGTACGAATTCTTCCACCTCAAAGAGTTCTGCTCTTATCTTACTCTCAATATAACTGAACTATTCCTTTTGGTAAAGGATTTTTTTATTTCTCAGTAATCTATTCCATTCCTTTTCGTCAATCTTCATAAATGTAATAATGGAATTTTTGTATTCTGGATTATCTTTTGATGTTGCCAACCGCAACACTGTTTTAAATACTTCTTCCTCTGCTTGTATTTCTTTTAATATAAGCGCAGTATTTTTCTTCTTTGATTCAATAATATAATCCGGTTCTTGTACAATTTTTGAAAAATATTGTGAAAACCTTTCGTAGTCATTTGGATGCCGCTCCTTTATATGCCGTATCTAGTTATCCGTAATAATAACTTCATCCGTCACAATATCATCCGTTATACACTTATAAATATCTCTGTTAATTCTTCCTATGATATGCACATCTATCTTACCCTTATCTGTTGTTTCTTCCATTGTACCAAAAACAGACGGGTTTTCAACACTTTTTCTTTCGCTCAGCCACTTTTTAAACGCCCGGATTTTCCGGGATAAAGGCAATTTTAAATATGACTAAAAGAGTTATAAATTCAGTTTTGGACGAAGTTCTTTTTATTAGGGCAAAATATGTCGTTTATCAGAAAAACAGGGCGTTGGTCGGATGCAGGCGCTTACAATGCTGGAGGAGAAGTATGGAGAGGAATTCGCGGTAGAGAAATATGAAGGGACAGAGCATCTGGAAGGATTCTTCCGGATAACATGCTATCCAAAAGAATCCCCACAGCTCCTTTTTGATTCTGAAATCGCGTGTGACGGCAGTTATATAGAGGACGACTACGTGTCTGTAAAAGTCTGCCATAAGGCGGAGCAGAAGATAGAGCAAAATCTTGAGCGCATGGACGGATATTTGTTAGTAAAAGTGGTTCCGGTAAGCAGAAACGTGAATTCAGACAATGCAGATATGAGTGTGGAAGAGTTTGTAGAATTAAAAACAAAAAATCGGTTTGCAGTATATCTGATGTATTGCCCACAAAGAAAAAATGCAGAAAAAACGTATACAGAAATAGAAAAGACATTTGACGGGCTCTCCTCTATGAGCGGGAATATCCAGTTATATGTTATGCAGGAAGAGGAATTAAAGAAAATGCAGAAATATTTGTCCGGGGTAACGGAACTTGATGATACCTTCCAGGATATGACGGAGGATGTGGAGCGTATTACTATTCCTTTTCAAAATGGACAGATTCAAATATCAGAGGTCGATTTTACAGAAAAGGCAGGTGAACGGTTGTGAGTTATTCTGATATACAGATGGTGATTGCGTCGCAGCTTGCATATATGGATTTCAATTCCGCCGCAGTAGATTCCGGAAGCTATACGGTGAAAGAGCTTCTGGAAATGGAAAAGGAATCTGCAAGCGGAGAAAAGCTGAAAAATATCAGACTGGATTGGTTCTGATTTGGGACTTTTGAACAGTACGCTGACGCCGCAGCAGGCTGTGGCGGAACGATATGTACGGAAACTGTATGAGAAATATGGAGATGAATATACGCATTTTGGAATGACAGGACATTCGCTGGGAGGGAATCTCGCGGAGCATGCGACGATTACCGCGCCGGATTATATGCGAAAGAAGATAGACCGGTGCGTGAATCTGGATGGGCCGGGATTCTCCGAACAATATCTTTTGGCTCATGCAAGTGATATTCAGAAATCAAAGGGAAAGATTGATCATTATCAATGGAGTTTTGTGGGGACGCTTTTGAATACCGTTCCGGGAACAAATTACCGGACGGTAGAAGCAGATATGCCGGATGACAAAGGAGCTATTAAAGTCGTAAAAGAATGATTTGGCAGGAAAATTGTGACAGAAAATACAAAAAGCCTGACCACAAAATGTGACACACATTGTAAAAAAATGTCGATAATTATAGACTGAAAAAAATGTAGTTCAAATATAAGTATAAAACAGGAGGATTTAAAGGCTATGAGAAGTACAACAAGAAAAAGAGCAGGCAGACTGCTGTCGCTGCTTACAGCAATTTGCATGATGTGGATGATGGTGCTGCCGGTTATGGCAGAGGGAGTAGAACCAGAATATACTCTTGAGCCACGTTCATTGTCGCCAGAGCCGATTCAAATATCGACTATAGCAGAAGACGATAACACTAACGCAGGGAATACAGGCCTCTTGACGGCAACGAACGATCCGAGAGAAAGTGTAATGCAGATTTCATTAGGATATGAAGATGATGCGGGTAATTTCTATGACTTCAAATGGGGTACATGCTTTTTGATCAATGATGAATATGTATTGACAAATAAGCATGTAATCACAATGGATAATGATGAATTTCAAGATTTCAAAACACTTTTTAATGTTCCGAACCTTGCACCAAATGACAGTCACATCAAAATCTACTTATATGTAAATCGCGATATGCGTGTGGCTGCGACAATGCATGACAGCGTAAATAGTGATGATCTCGACTTTGCAGCTGTAAAACTGGCAGAGAAGATATATGACAGGAAGCCGGTTGCATTAGGAGACAGCGATCAGATTGAAGTAAAGGATCAGGTGTATGCCATGGGGTATCCTTCCGATTCAATCAGCAACAAGGAATATAATACAAAGGATGACGTGTCCAGTGTTGTGGGAAATATTTCAAAGGCAACAACGGCAGACGTAGATATTATTGAGCATACTGCAACCTTAAATAATGGTAATTCAGGCGGTCCTTTGATGGATGAAAACGATAATGTAATCGGAATTAATTCCTTCATTGCCGGAAAGAAAAATTATTCTATTCAGATTAATGCGGTGAGAAAAGGGCTGGATACTTTTGGTATTACATATGTACCTGGGGGTGAAGTAATACCAGATCCACCCGTTCCACCAGGACCAGAAAAGGTAGATAACTCAAAAATTCTTGCAGACCTGCAGGCAACGATTGAAGAGGCAAAAGCTCTTGTGAAAGATGCGAAGAAATATACAGAAGAAAGCGTTGGAAAATTAAATGATGAAATCGGCGCGGCGGAAACTGTTTATGCCAAAGGTGACGATGCAGAGGCAACAGAAATTAATTCAGCAACCAGCAGGTTAAAAGATGCAATGAAACTGGAGGAGAAGTCCGGACCGAATATGATTCTCATCGGCGGAATTATCGCGGCAGTTGTGATTATTATCATAATCATTATTGTAATCGTTGTATCTTCAAGCAAGAAGAAAAAATCAGCAAAAGCAAAACCGCCGGTTGGACCATCTGGTTATCCGGGAGGAATGTCTTCACCGGCAGGAGCAGGCGGCCCGTCCATGCCTTCACCGACAGCGACATCAACATCTATGCCGGAAGGAGCAGGAGAGACAACACTTCTGGATGCAGGAGCAGGAGAGACAACACTCCTCGGCGGAGGAGCAGGAAGCGCATACTTGATCCGTAAGAAAAATGGCGAGAAGATTATGATTAATCTTCAGAATTTCAAAATCGGTAAAGAGAAGAAAAAAGTAAATTACTGTGTTATGGATAATACGACTGTCAGCCGTCTTCACTGCGAAATCATTAAGAAAGGTGCGGATTATTATGTAGCAGATATGGGTTCTGCGAACGGTACCTTTGTAAATGGCGTGCAGGCAAGCCCGCATAAAGAGATGCTCTTATCGAACCAGTCAGTATTGAAATTATCAGATGAAGAATTTGAATTTCATTTGTCATAAAGAAGAGGCAGATATAAAAATATCAGGGCAGGAGACATAAGATGGGGTTTTTGAGTATTGCACATACAGATATTGGAATCAGAAAAAATACCAATCAGGATTCTGTCTTAATCAAAGAGGCAAGTACGGATTACGGAAGGGTTCATCTTTCCGTAATCTGTGACGGAATGGGCGGCCTTGCAAAAGGCGAGGTCGCCAGCGCCACTTTGATTAGGGCATTTTCTCGTTGGTTCGAAGAAGAATTTCCTTTCTTATTATATAAGGAAAGAAAAGAGGGCAAGATTGACTACAATGCACTGCAGAAGAGCTGGAACCAGCTGGTCGATGAAATCAATGTTAAAATCGCCGGGTATGGGGAGACCTGTCACGCACCATGCGGGACCACATTGGCTGCGCTGCTCTTTGTAGAAGGGGATTATTACATTATTAACGTAGGGGATTCCCGTGTGTACCTTGTGAATGAGGGGATGAAGAGTCTCACGAAGGATCAGACATTTGTCCAGAGAGAAGTAGATGAAGGAAGGATGACCCCGGAAGAGGCCGCAGTACATCCGCAGAAAAATGTGCTGCTCCAGTGCGTTGGTGCAAGTCCGGTAGTAGTACCAGATTTTTATGAAGGAACATATAAAGAAGGAGATGTATTCCTGCTTTGTTCAGACGGATTCCGGCATGTTATTACACCGGAGGAGTTTTCGAAGATACTGAACCGGGAGAATTTGACGACCGAGCAGGATATGAAAGAAGCCGCTACTTATTGCACAGAACTTAATAAGCAGCGCAAGGAAAATGATAACATATCAGTCATTATTATAAAAGTTGATTAGAGGAATAAGAGATGCTGGAAATAGGTTCCGTTGTAGATGGGAAATATAAGATTTTGAATAAAATAGGCCAGGGCGGTATGAGTATTGTCTATCTTGCAATGAATGAGAGAGCCAATAAGCCGTGGGCGATTAAAGAAGTCCGGAAGGACGGAGTGTCTAACTATGAGGTCGTCAAGCAGAATCTGATTGCTGAGACGGATATTTTGAAACGTCTGGATCATCCGAATCTGCCAAGTATTATTGATGTGATTGACTGCGAGGACA
Organism: uncultured Lachnospiraceae bacterium; assembly: GCA_937950565.1. Classification (GTDB taxonomy): domain Bacteria; phylum Bacillota; class Clostridia; order Lachnospirales; family Lachnospiraceae; genus UBA7109. The sequence goes on along the minus strand of CALFCS010000190.1, from coordinate 27,504 downwards.
CGTTCCTGATTGTCATGGATTACATAGAAGGGCGGCCGCTCAGTGAAGCACTGAAAAGAGAAGGAGCGCAGCCGCAGGAAAAGGTAATCGAGTGGGCAAAACAGATTTGTGATGTGCTGGGATATCTTCATTCCAGAAAACCACCGATTATTTACAGAGATATGAAGCCGTCAAATGTCATGCTCAGACCGGACGGAAATATCATGATTATTGACTTCGGTACTGCCAGAGAGTACAAATCCGCAAGCATTGCAGATACCACGTGTCTCGGAACACAGGGGTATGCGGCGCCGGAGCAGTTTGGAGGCCATGGGCAGACCGACGGGCGGACAGATATATATTGCCTGGGCGCAACACTGTATCATTTGCTTACCGGACACAATCCGTGCCTTCCTCCTTATGAGATGTATCCGATTCGTCAGTGGAATCCCAATCTGTCTTCCGGTCTTGAGGAAATCATTCTGAAATGTACGCAGAAGAATCCGGACGACCGCTATCAGTCTTGCGCGGAACTGATGTATGCGCTGGAGCATTATGACGAACTGGACCAGGAGTACAAAAAAGTACAGAACCGCAAGTGGAAAATATTTCTGACGACATCCATTCTGACGGTTGTATCGCTGACTGCCAGTGTTGGATTTAAATTTGCCGAGACGAGTACGACCGGAAAAAGCTATGACAATTACATGAAGAATGCAGCTACTGCAATCACGATAGAAGAAAAAGCAAGAAATTATGCAAATGCAATCAAGCTTAACCCGAAAGAAAGTGAAGGGTATATAAAATTGCTTGACGAATTCAAGAATAATAAAGAAAGTGATGGAAGCCAGGGGAATTTTACGCAGGAAGAAGCAGAAAAAATGAAAGAAATCCTTGGTTATACAGGTAATGGAAATAAGAGTAATGAAGATTACCTGGAGACAAATGAAGAAGGATATGATGAATTTGCATATGATATGGCGATGGCATATTACTTCTTTTATGAAGAAAAAGGAAATAAACAGATGTCCCAGAAGTGGTTTGAGATAGCCGCTGAAAGTGAAAGTCTGGAAGCTTACAAAGTAGAAAACTCCAGAATTCTGTGCAAAATAGCAGAATACTATGCAAGCCTGAACGTAGAGGATAAAACGGGGGAAAGTGTGGTAAGCTATCGGGATTACTGGAATGATATGATGGAATTGGTTAGCGGAAAGAATCTTGTCAGCCAGAATAACAATCCTACAATGGCGCTTGCTATGTATGAGGATTTCGTTTATCAGGTTTATCAGTATACAAAAGATTTTAAGAAGGTAGGAATTACACAGGCGGAATTGAAAAACGAGCTGGACAGTGTACAGGGATTTGTAGAAACCTACATTGAAGACGATGGAGATGAGATAGGAGAAAAGAAAAAAGAAGTCTTGAAAAGGATAGAGCAGGCAAAGGATGCTGTTTCGAAAGAATTTTCTGAGAAAGCATTTGATACGGATAATAAATCAGGAGGTAAGAAGGATGCAGAAGCTGGAAATGATGATTAAGATATACCATGTTGCATTTCTTATATTCCTGGTATTGGCGATTGTATTTTTTGTGATTTCGGTTATTTTATTCTTCCGTTTTAATATTCGCGGTATTTTTGATATGAAGACGGGACGTGGGGCAAAGCGGACGATTCAGAAGATGAAGGAGATGAATGACCAGACCGGGAAACTGCGGCAGAGTGTGGGAACGAGCGGTGCGATTGCCGAACAGCCGGAACACCGTATTGAACCTCCGAAGGCTGGAAATCAAGCAGTGTATTCCCCTGCCCAGGCACAGCCGGTTTCTGAGAGGAGGAAACCGGAGAACGTTTACACTGATGGCTCACAAAAAACAGACGGTCTGATGGAGGACGGTTCATCGGAGACAACACTTCTAAGCTCCGGTGGTGAAACAACATTGTTATCACAAAACCAGAATCAGGAGAAGGAAGCAAAGCAGCCGGATAAGCCGGAATTGCCGGGGGCTTTTAAGATAGAGAAGGAAATTCTGTGGGTTCATACAGAAGAAATGTTATAAAGAAAGGGAGTAGAAGGAATGAACAAAGGAAGAAATCTAAAAGAAAGGATATGGGCATTAGTTCTTGCATTTGCAATGGTTCTCGGAAGTGTGCTTCCACATGTGGGTCTGGTGGCGAAGGCAGCAGAAATTGAAAAGACATTCCGCTTTCAGGTAACAGAGACATTGAATGCCGGACAGGCAAATGAAACAGCTCTGGAATTAAGCGGTGCAAAGGTGGTCATATCTGGTGAAGGAACAGAAGTATGCAGTGGAGAGACCAATGCAAAAGGGGTAGTAGAGCTTAACGGCACATTTGATGATACGAAGTCATATACCTATACGGTAACAAAGCAGGGGTATAAGGATGCAGCCTCAACTGCATTGGAGCTTAACGGTTCTGAGGCTGTTGCTGTTAAGATGGAGATGGAGGATATCCAGACATCATCAAGCGAGGTTGAACTGAATCTCGATAATGAAAGTCAGAAAACAGCGACGGTTAAAATAGCAGATAATCATGCAATCAGCAATCAAAGCACATCTGAGCCGGGATATGTATGGAAGTCAAATGACACAAGTATTGCTACGGTAGCGGATGGAACAATTACAGCGGCTGGCAGAGGTAAGACAGATGTTACGGTATCCAGAAATGGAAAAGAAAGAAAAATTGGAGTAACCGTAAAGGAAGAACTGGCCGGGATGTCAATTTCTGTAGTGCCGGGTTCAAAAAAAGAGGATTTAACAACAGATGTTGAGTCTGTCAGCATTTCTGTTTCAGGAATGGAGAGTGCGACAGGTGATGTACAGATTTATAAATCAGGAGAAGCAAATCCGATTGGTACAATCAAAGCGCCGTACAGCGATTCCGTGAAATATGAGAATGCAGCTGCTTTAAAAGGAAAGGTTACATTTATTGCAAAGTATACTGCAGGCAGTAACGATTATTACTTTGATAAGGATGTAAGTACCGGTGAGATTACATATAAGAAGACATGCCAGCTCGGTCTTACGAGCGGTTCTTCTGAAATAACTTATGGGGATATACCGACGATTACTGTTCCTGTAGATGCGAATACGGTACAGGGCAGGACGTTAAGTTATGCATCTGATAAACCTGTAGTTGCCTCTGTAGATAATACTGGAGTTGTTACTATAAACGGACAGGGGACAGCGTACATTACAGTAACAGCGACGGCGAATGATGAATATACAAAGTCAGATGCTGTATACAAAATTACAGTAAATAAAAAGGCGGTTTCTATTCTTGCAAACCAGATTATGTGGCGGCAGGCAAAGAAGACATATGATGGAAATACAAATATCAAACTGGTCGGCACAGTAACAAGCAATAAGAACAATGCAGTAAAAGTTGGAGATGCGATTGAGATTCAGGCTGAGGTGCAGGCAGGCGAAGCTAACATCGGCGCTTATAACAAGGCAAAAATCGTATCTGTGGAAGCAGTAAATGATAATTATGATGTTACATTAGATGCTGTCACATTAGCAGAGGATGCAGAACTGACAGGACTTGATATAACGATAGAGAAACGTCCGCTTTATATACAGGTGCAGAAGAAAGATGCAGGCTCTGTAACAAATCTTGAATATGGAAAAATATCTGCAGAAATTGATAAGGTAATCGATATGTATGAAGCCGCTCCGGCAGGAACAAACGGGCAGGTTGATGAGACTAAGGCAGAGGGAGTTGTTACAGGCGAGGAAGAAACCGTGAAGACCATGCTTTCTTCACAGGTTGCTATTGTTAAGAATGAACTTGCGGATGATGCATATGTCGGTACATACAAAAAAGCATTAAAGCCTCAGTGGGAAGCATCTGCAGATACAGGGAACTATGCGCTTTATTTTGCAGATGAAGAGCAGTACTACGGAAGCATTCATGTTGTTCAGGAATCGATAAATGATGAGGAGCTGTGGAAGAAGCTTTCTGTAAAGAAGAGTGATGGAACAGACTTGTATTCGAATAACGGAGTCTTCTGGGCAAAGAAAAATGACGTTTTGAAATTCGAAACTACAGATACAAAATATACAGACGTAAAGATTGCCTTGGGAGAAAATCAATACGATAATATTCTGACGGTTGGGGAAGCTGATGTGACAAATGGGGTTTATCTGGTAAATGAAGGCGATATGGAAGCTCCTTCTACAAGAACGACTTCAGATAAAACAAAGGCAGATCAGGATAACCAAATACCGGAAGGGAAAATCAAAGTTGATAATGAGAGCCCGAAGGTTGAATTCTCTACTTTGGCGACAGATGCATTGAAAGCATTGGTAGGGGACAGCTTTGAGTTTGGCAATTTTGTGAAATTCCTTACAGGAGATCATGAAGAAATTATCACGATTACAGATGAAAAGAGTGGATACACACCGGACAATCAATCATATAGAATATTGAAGCTTGAGAACGATGCAGATGCATCTGGAATTATCAAGACAGCCGCCCTGGCAGGCGAAGAATGGCAGGCGCTTCCGGAGACCGGAAAGATTACAGTTCCGGCAGCAGAAAGCGGATATTATGTAGTGCTTGTCAAGGTTGTCGATAATGTAGGAAATGAGGCAGTCTATGCATCAAATGGTGTGGTAGTAGATTTGGACAAACCGTCCGTATCACTGGATATTACAACAAAAGCTTCCGGGTATGGAGAATATGCAGGGGATGTTGCATATACAATTCATGTAACAGATCCGGCAACGACAGTTGCTTCCGGAATTAGCGAAATACAAGTTACTGTTACCAATGCAGGCGAAGAAGTTGCAGGTGATGCGGCAAGTTATACGAATACTTATACATTGGATAATGATGCTTTGAACCAGTTAAAAGGACTTGACCAGGAAAAGAGCTCATATACATTTGAAGAACTTGCTGCAAAAGCAGAGTATACAATCAATGGAAAGATACTGAAAGAAGTATGTAACAGCAATAATATAAAAATTACTATTACAGCCTTTGATCAGGCAGGTAATGAGGTGACTGAGCCAATAGAAAGAAATCTGCGAATAGATACGACAAAACCAGAGATTCTTCCAATCACCTATGATGTGACAAATGAGACTGGATGTTATAAAGAGCGTACGATGACAATTCAGTATAAGGAGCGTAATTTTGATCCGGAACTGGCAAAATTTGTAATCAAAGAAAATGATGATAGGATAGAGACAACATTGGCTGCATTGATGTCAGATGCCGGAAAAGTGGAAGGAATTACTGTGGCAAAGGTACCTGATTCAGGAGAAGGCAAACCAGAAGAAGCGCCTTCTGACGAAAGTATAGCTGCATATACATTGAAGTTTGGACCTCAGGATGGAAAGGATATTACATACAGTGTAGTTCCGTCTATTTCCGATAAAGCAGGTAATACAAATGAAACACCTATTGAAGAACAGATATTTACGATTGATAATGTTCTTCCGGTAATTGAAGTTTCTTATGATAATAATGATGTACAGAATGAAAAATATTTCAAAGCCCAGCGTGTTATGACACTTACTTGTACAGAGAGAAACTTTGATGAAAGCAACTTGAATTTTATAGTTGATGGCAATGAAGAGGCTCCTGTTACAATTGATGCGTTAGATGCAATGGATGGGATTCGTGTAACGAAACCAACCGAGGAACCTGTTGATAATAAGTATGTGTATACGATTACGTTTGGTGAGGCTGAAAAAGACTTTGATTTTAATATTGCGCCGAAGGTAACAGATAAGGCTGGAAACGTAAATGCTGGTATTGCATATGCAAAAGGTACGAAGGCTGAAAAAGAATTTACGGTAGATATGTTGGCTCCGGTTCTGGAGGTTATCTACAAGGATGCTGCTGATAATAATAGCAATATCACAAATTTTATCACAACAAATAACAATGAACTGGAATGGTATTATACAAAAAATATAATTACTGCAACTGCAAAAATTACCGAAAGAAATTTTGCTAAAGAAAAAGAATTTTCTGAGGGGCAGATGAATCTTATATATACTGCAGAAAACGCAAAGGGTAAAAAAGTTGAAACAGTTAGTTATGGTGAGTCGGCGAACAAAAAAGGTGAGTGGAAAATTGGTGGAAGCAATGAATACAGCCAGTTGTTTGAATTTGGAAAAGATGCAAATTATACACTGAGTCTTAATTATACGGATCTTGCAGGAAATGAGGTTCGATATGATACGCATTATTTTACGATAGATAATGATGCGCCGGATGGAAGTATCGTGGTAGAGAAAGCATCTAAATTTGAAAAATTCTTAGAAAAGATTACATTTGGCATTTTCCATAAAGAAAAGACGAAAGTTACATTTGAAAGTAAAGATGAAGTTTCTCCGTTTATACAAGGATATGTATTGTATAATCCGGGTGATATTCATGGGGAACAAGAACAATTAGGTGTTAGTAAAGATAATACACCGGACGATATAACATTAGAGTCATCAAAAGGAGAGCGTATCACAAACTGGAATTCGGAGGGTATCTATAAAAAGGATGATAAAATGCAAAGTGATACGGTCAAGGAAAATACTGGAAGAGTTCCATACCTGCGTGTTCAGGATAAGGCCGGAAATGTAGCTTTTTATTCAGCGGATGGAATTATTGTGGATAATCAGAAACCCGATACTTTTGAAATTTCAATTGAACCGGAAGCCCCGAGTGTGGGAATCACAAATGGAGAGAAAGAAATATATAATTCGGATGTACCTTTTAAAATTTCTGTAACAGACCCGGTGAAAGAGGGAGAGATATATGCAGGTATTAAGTCAGTATCCTATGAAGTTTGGGCAGATGGAGTACGGACACAGGAAGCGGTTTCTTATGAAGATGACAATGGAAATTCACTCGAAGCAAAAGACCGGGTACAGATGGTGAAATGGACACAAGATTCCAAGATAAAACCAACCGTAAAAACTAAAGATGACAAAGGAAACAAAATTAATGATAGTAATAATGTTGTAATTAAAGTAACTGCGGAAGACAATGCCGGAAACGTAGAGACGGCAAGCAAAGTTTTAGCAATTGATACAACATCGCCGAAAATAGATGTATCTTATGATAATAATGAGGTGGAAAATAATTCTTATTTTAAAAACGACCGTGTAATGACCATCACATATACAGAGAGAAACTTTTTTGAAGAGGGCCTGACTTTCGACATTACCGTTGATAATACAGTGAATAAGGCAGTTCCTATGAGTGTGCTGAAAGATAAAAAACAAGCGGAAGAAAAGGGAATATATGGAATCTCTGTTGAGGAAGTACCAGATGTACTGGTATATACACAGGACAGTGACGAATTTAGAAATTTAGAAGTTGATCGTAAATTCACATACAAGATTCGTTTCGGTGAGGAAGATGAGAAGATAGACAGAGATTATGAGATTATACCGTATATTAAAGATGAAGCTGCGAATGATAATACAGCAAATGACATAAAGGTTAATTATGTGGATGGTACAAAAGCAGGAGAAGCTTTTACTATTGATGAAATCATACCTGTAATAGATGTGGAATACATGGCAGGCAATGGGAAGATTGAACCGGGAAAAAATGAAAAAGAAAGAATTTATGAAAGTGTTTCACAAATAACCGCAAATGTAAAGATAACAGAGCGTAATTTTAGCACGAATGCGGATAATTCATTTTCAGATGGTTCGAAACAGATGACTCTTGAGTATACTGCCATAGATAACGAGAAAAAGCCAGTTGCTACAGCTAAGTACACAGATCTTGCGAAACAAAAATGGGAAGCTGTTGGAGATATCAAAACGAAGACATTTGTTTTCGATAAAGATGCAAATTACACCTTTGCTCTTGACTACACAGACCTTGCAGGTAATAAAGCAGAGACTCATGAAACACGTTACTTTACAAAAGATGAAAAAGCGCCAACTGGTATGATTCAAATTCGTGAAACGACATGGGAAACCTTCCTGAAAGAAATTACATTTGGATTCTTTACGAATAAATCTGAATTAATTGTCATGAAAAATAGTGATGAGACTTCTGGAGTTAAGTCCATGCATTATTACAAATATGTTCCGAATGTAGAGAAAAAAGGAACATTTGCCGGTTTAACAAAGAAGGATTTGGAGAACTTGGATGAAAAACTATGGATAGAAGGAAATCCTGGAGCTGAGACACAGGAGACTCTCAAGAAAGAACAGCAGGTTGTATATTATATGAGAGTTGTTGACCGTGCGGGAAATGTTACTTATCTGAACTCTCATGAGGGAGTAATTGTGGATAAGACAGCTCCGGGAGCAGAGGATTCTTATGCGCCAAAGATTGAGATTACAACTGCGCAGCCTGCACAGGGTATTTACAGCAGTAATGTAGATTTTACAATGCATATAAAGGATCCAGCATCGGGAGGAACATATTCCGGGCTTAAGGAAGTTTATTATGAAGTAAGAAATAACGGAACGGTTACACAGGCGGGTAATTATAATGCAGAATTTGCTGATAAGACAGCAAGGAAGCAGACACTTGTTAAATCGGAAACTGTTAATGCACAGAAAAATAATAGCAATTTTGTTACGATTTATGTGAAGGCAGTTGACTATGCCGGCAATATTTCTGAAGCAACAAAGGACATTAAGATTGATATTACGGCGCCAAGGGTAGAAATCAAATTTGATAATAATAACCCATTGAATGGTAAATATTATAACGTTACCAGAACGGCGACCATTATTGTAAGGGAACGTAATTTTGACCGAAATCAGATTCGCCTGAATATTACGAATACAGACGGTACAAGACCGACAGTCAGCGGATGGGATGTGAATGATTCTGGAACAAGTGATGATAATGTCAATACTTGCAAAGTAACATTCTCTGCAGATGGTGACTATACTATGTCCATGAGCTGTACGGACCGTGCAGGGAATGTATCGAATACAGCAGCCGTTTCAGAATTTACCATTGATAAAACTGCTCCGACTATCAATGTAACATTTGATAACAACAATGCATTGAATGGCAAATATTACAATGCGGCTCGTACGGCAACGATTACTGTAAATGAGCATAATTTCAGGGGAAGCGATGTGCGCACAGCGATTACTTCGAATACAGTAACACCTGGTGTTCATGGATGGTCTATGGGAGGCAATATACATACTGCAACCGTACCATTTACAGCAGACGGCAATTACTCTTTCAATGTTAATTATACGGACCTTGCAGGTAATTCCGCACAGGTATACACGGTAAATGAATTTGTTATTGACCAGACGAAGCCGGTGATTGAGATTTTCGATATCGTGGACAAGTCAGCGAATAATGATGTTGTTGCTCCAGGTGTGAGATATAGCGATACGAATCATGACGTAAATGGAGTAAGTATTACATATAAAGGCTCCAAGCATTCAGAAAAAGCAGTAGACGGAACAAGAAGTAATATTCCAAATGGTGAAAGCATTAAGATGGCTGATTTTGAACGCACGCCGGAGACAGATGATGTGTATACAATGGTAGCAAAGGTAACAGACCTTGCAGGAAATTCCGATGAGAAGCAGGTAACATTCTCTGTCAACAGATTTGGCTCAAACTTTGAACTTAGTGAGGAGTCAAAGCGGTTCGTAAAGGATTACTATAATGGGGAAGAAGAGGATATTGTTGTAGTAGAGACCAATGTCGATACTCTGACACACAGGGGAATATCCTGCGGTCATGACGGAGAGCTTACAGATCTTGTTGAAGGTACGGATTATACGGTCAAGGAAAGCGGAAGTGAAGTTTCCTGGAAGCAATATGAGTACACAATCAATAAAGAAAACTTCGAGGAAGAAGGTACATACACTATTACGATTGATTCCGTAGACCGTGCAACGAATGAAGTAAATAATAAAATCAAGGATGAAGATATTGAATTTGTTATTGATAAGACCGCTCCGAGTGTGGTTATTACAGGTATTGAAGATCAAGGACAATACCGGGTAGATGAACGGGAGATAAAAGTCTCAGTTGCTGACAATGTGGCAATGGAAACGGTAGAAGTATATGTAAATGGTGAGATGAAGGAGAAGCCTTATACTGCAGAACAGATTCTAAAGTATAAAGGAGAACTTCCTTATACATTGAAGAGTTCTTCTGACTGGCAGGATGTAAAGGCAGTTGCGGTCGATGCTGCTGGTAACATTACAGATACATCCATAGGAAAGACCGGAAAAGAAGATGGAGTGATATCAGTAATGGTAACATCCAGCTGGATATTGCAGTACTACCGGAACACACCATTATTTATCGGTTCACTGGTAGGCCTTGCCGCTATAGCATTCCTGATTATTTTCCTGATTGCGAAGAGACGGAAAGATAAGGAAGAAGCACAGAATTAAAAAATAAATGCAGAGTTGAAAGTGGGCTGCCTGAATCTCTGAATTCAGACAGCCTTCTGTACAGCTTAGAGGAAATGTGTATGAACGGGATAAAAAATGGAATGATCCTGGACGGTATTTATCAGATTATCACGGAAATCGGGCGGGGAGGTACCGGAATCATTTATCTGGCGGAGCATCTGCGCCTTCATAAAAAGGTGGTTGTGAAAAAGATAAAGGATCATTTTGCCGGACAGGTTAACGGACGTGCGGAGGTAGATATTCTGAAACGGCTGCATCACTCCTATCTTCCGCAGGTTTACGATTTTCTGGTAATCGGAAGCAGTATTTATACGGTGATGGAATACATAGAGGGCAGAGACCTGCAGTATTATCTTGACCGGAAATATTCATTCCCGGAGGAGGTGATAAGGCGGTGGCTCCTGCAGCTTTCGGAAGTGTTGGAGTATCTGCATTCGCAGCAGCCTCCGATTCTGCACAGTGATATTAAGCCGGGGAATATTATGATTACAGACTCTGGTGATGTCTGTCTGATTGACTTTAATATTTCCCTGGACGGGGAGACGTCGAAGGACGTGCAGGGAATCAGTCCGTGGTATGCGGCGCCGGAGCAATATGAAAGAGCGCAGCACATTCTGTGCGGGCAAGAGGACAGGATTATCCTGGATGGACGGATGGATATTTATAGTCTGGGCGCTACCTTTTATTGTCTTATGACGGGATTATTACCGTCGCCGGTGGACGACCAGAGCGAACAGTTGAGATATATGGATATTCCTTATAGCGATGGCCTGAAGGCAATTGTTTGTAAGATGTTAAAACGCAGGCCTTCGGGGAGGTATGCATCTGCAGAGAAGCTTAGGGCTTCGCTTGAAGATATCGGGAAAATGGATCCAGTCTACCGGAGATATGGCTATCTGCAAATCAGTATTTTATTTGCTTGGCTCCTTTGTGTAATAGCAGGCTCGCTGTGCATTTATTATGGTAACTGGCAGAATACAGTGGAAAAATGGCAGCAGGCATATCAGAGTCTTTATATTTCGGCGGAAAATCAGAACGAGACGGAAGTAGTTGCAAAAGGGACAGATATTTTGAACAGCTTTACTTATCGCTCTTATTTGGATAAGAACACGGAGAAGAAAGCGGAAGTTCTGAATATATTGGGGGAAAGCTATTTCCGGCAGGAACGGTTCGGGGAAGCGGCAGATTATTACAAAGAGGCATGGGATTTGAACGAAGCATCGGGAAATTTCTGTGAGAATTATATTGTTGCACTAATCCGTGACGGGCAGACCGAGAAGGCGAGACAGGCGGTGCAGTTACTGGAAGCACGGAAGGCACTTTCTCCGGAAGAACAGAATCTTCTTGTGGCGGAAATCGCCTGGGCAGATGGTGAAAAAGAGAGCGTGCAAGGCGAGCTGGAAGCAATTGCGGAAGAAGCTATACAGACAGGGGACATGGAACTGGCTTGTGATGCATATCTGCTGCTTTCGGATATTTATCTGGAAAATCAGGCATATTCCGATGCCGTTGCGGTGCTGGAAAAAGCGGTGAAGATGAAGGATGACAAGGACGTACGAAGGAGACTTGGGAAGAGTGCTTATCTTGCGGCGACTGAGAGTGAACGCGAGATAAACGGTAACGCCTATCTTACGAAAGCCTATGAAAGCTATGAATGGCTGAATCAAAGCAGTCACCCGGGATATGAGGACAGGCTGAATCTGGCGTTGGTAGAAAGAGCAATGGGAAAATATGAGAGAAGTAATCTTACTTTAAAAGAGATGCTGACGGAGTATCCGGATAAGTATGAGGTATCTATGTGGATGTGTTACAACTATCTGGATTTGGCGAAGGAGCAGAAAAGCTATGCGGATGTCGGGAATGATTTGAAGTTCCGCTATGAAAGCGGAAAGCATCTTTATGATTCCCAGGGCGCTTCCGATACGCATATGGAACAGTTGAAAGAAATTATGAATGAGCTGGAGGGATAAGAGATGAGCGGAGCCGGGATTATGATTGTTGGCGTATGTGTTCTGATTTTGTCTACACTTGGAACGGCAGCGGCGCAATGGGCGATTCAGAAAAAGAAAAAAAGAATACGAGAACAGGTTTATCACATTTATCGGTAGAAACTATGAAAACAGAAAGACATGGAAGAGAGGAGAAGGAGGAGAGGAAATGTATAACTCAAAAGGACAAAGTTCAGCGGTAAAGACCGCGAAATCAATGCTGGGTTCTCCATTATATCTGGTTGGGGCAATCACCTATTCCGTATATGGATTGTTTGGGCTGCTCAGCAGTATTTCGGGGATTCCTTATCTGGATGTTATTTTAGATGAAATCAGAAGGGACGCAGGTTCTTTCATATATTATGAGCTCGCGTCGTACATTGGGAAGATAAATGCGGCCATAATAGCAGGCAATATTATAGGAATGATTCCGGCGTTTGTAATTCTGGCAGGAATCTGGGTAATTTTCGGAGCGGCAAAGAGCAAAAGAAGAGAAGATATGGACATAACAGGATTTACGATTATCCGCGTAGTCATCATTATTGATGCGGTAATTACTTGTGTGAAAATAGCTGTCTATTTGATTCTGTGCATTGTTGTTCTGGTTGTCATAGCCGGAGAAACGGCCGGGATGAATGCTTCAGTTTACAGTATGTCGGCAGTTGTTTGGCTAATTCTTTTTGCACTGGGCTATATAGCGGTTACTGTGCTCAAGCTGGTTTATTATCTGAAGTTAAACGGCACAATCCAGGTTATGCGCAGCACGATTACGAGTGACAGGCCAGATGACCAGATATCGAAATATGTGCAGGTATTTTGTTATATCTTTGGGGTGACAAATGCCATTTCAGCGATTGCTTCCTTAATTACACTTTACATATGGGGATTCCTGGCCAGCGCGGCGCTTTCAGCAACATATATTATTTTTGCAATCTTTTTAATGCAATACCGGATAAGCATGGAGCAGCAGATGAGATATGGTTATGGAGCGTCACAGCAGGACGCTTACCAGGAACCAGTGCAGCAGCCGGTTTATCAAGAACCAGCCTACCAGGAGCCAGTACAGCAGCCAGCTTATCAGCAGCCGGTACAGCAGCCATCTTACCAACAGCCGGTGCAGCAGCCACCCTATCAACAGCCGGTACAGCAGCCAGCTTATCAGCAGCCGGCACAGCAGCCAGCTTATCAGGAACCGGTGAGGCAGTCATCCTATCAGCAGCAGGAAGGTTCCTATAATGAAACGACGGTGTTGCCCTATTATAATGAAACATCCGTGCTGAGCGGGCAGTTTATGACTGGGGGAAAGATGCAGCTTGTGCGGATGACCCGTCAGAAAACAGGGGAAACGTTCTGTATCAGCAAGCCGTCCTTCTGGATTGGAAAGGACCCTGCAAATGTAGACTACTGTATTAAAGATAATAATGCCGTTAGCCGCAGGCACGTACTGGTGACAATTCAAAATAGTAATTGTTATGTGAGGGATAATCATTCGACAAACCGCACGTATATAAACGGGCAGGCTGTTCAGACAGATACCGATACACTTGTATCAAATGGAGACCGTGTAAGTCTGGGAGATGAGGAATTTGTAGTCAGCATTGAATGAGAGAGGAACATTTATGGGAACGAAAGAAAATAAAAAAGTAAAGATTATCTTATCGGTATTAATCAGTCTGCTTATCCTTGTTATTGCAGGGACAGCCTTTGTGCTGGTCAGCGGGAAGATGAAAGAAAGCAATTATATGGCTGCGATTGAGGAGGCCGAAAAATATAGAGCGGAAAATAACCTGCAGCAGGCAATCGCAGAATACGAGAATGCGATTTCAATTAACCCGGAAAAAGAGGATGCTTATCTGGCTCTGTCCGAGATTTATATGGAGCAGGAGGATGCCTCAAAAGCGAAATCCATCTTGAGAACGGGATTTCAGAGAACAGGTTCAGCCAGAATCCAGAGCAGGTTAAATTCTCTGGAGAAGCAGCTTCTTGTTTCCATGGCGGCCGGTGAGGAGGATGAGGCGGTACAGATTGATCTTGCGACAGCCTCACAGGATATTGCATGGGATACCTCTTTTGTGCAGAAGATTGTTAACTATACATTCGATGATTATAAGTCTGAATTTGGACAGGTAGTAAGCGCACAGACAAATAGCGACGGATATCTGGAGGTAAGGCACGCGAAGCTGAACGCAATCTGCTATTACAAAAATACTTCTGATAATAATGAAATTGTAGATACAAGCAGAAAGACTCCGTATGCATCCGGGATGCCGGAGAAAATCGTACTGGATTCGTTGGGAATTCTGTTCCGTAATTTTGACGGCGGGGCAAGCCTGGAGCGTATGCAGATGTTGTTTGGTGAAAGAGTGACGGCAAAGACATTAGAAGGCAGATATTATATCGAGAATAAGGAAGAGGAGCTGATTGCCAGGATCGGGACGGATGCTTCGGGAAATATTGTACCGGCTGCGAAGTGGAACGAACTAATTCTTCCTATGGCGAATCAGAGGAAGTCTTCAGAAGGTACTTTGGAGGGTGTTGTAGTGAATGCTGTTACCGGAAAAGGGGTTGCGGATGCAACGCTCATCTTCAAGCCGAGGAATGCATCTCATAAAAGCGTGACGGAAAAAACGGACAACAAAGGAGCTTTCAAGGTGCAGTTAGAGGCAGATGACTACGAGATTACGGTACAGGCCCAGGGGTATATTTCAGAAGTTTTTGAATTCCGGATTGAAAAAGGGAAATCATACAGTGGCGAACAGTTTGTAATTTCACCGGAACTGTCGGGCGAGGCGCGGATTGTCCTTGAGTGGGGTTCCCAGCCGCATGATCTGGACTCTCATCTGACGGGCTCTCCAGATGGCGGAAGCAGTATTCATGTCTCTTTTACGAATAAGAAGGCCGTTTCCGGCGGAACAACGATTGCGGAGCTGGATCTGGATGATACAGACGGATATGGACCGGAGACAACGACGATTTATAACCTGGACGGGGTGTATACGTTCTCGGTTGTTGATTTTGGAGGTACGGGGACGATGGCACAGAATGGCGCGACCGTGAAGATTTATCTTCCGGGACAAGATCCGGTGGTTGTTCAGTTAGATACTTCTTCCGGTGTGGATAATGTGTGGACGGTATGTAAAATTGACCATGGAAGGCTTCAGGTATTGAATCAGGCAGAAAATGGGTGCGGTTTCTAAAATTATGTCTGCCATGCAGAGGAGTTGGACGGAATTGTTATGTTAATAGGAATTATTATTGTTATCTGTGTGGCAGTCACCAGTGTGGTTAGTTATGTGGTGCATGCCAACCAGAAGGCGGAAAAACAAAAGTATTATGATGCAGCATATAAAGTAATTAAAGAAAACTGCCTGAATAATGCTATCCGCAGTCATAGCAAGCAGATACAGGGCGGGCAGAAGATTATGCTTTATTTGAAATGGAAGGACAGCGAAAAACGGGGATATGTGTTCGATCCGGAGAAAAAAATCCGGATTGGGCGCAGCCCTGAAATCAATGATATTTGCATTCGGGAGGAAACGGTATCCGGAACACATTGTATGCTGTATTTGTATCAGGGCGAGTTGGTCCTGCAGGACTTGAATTCCAGAAATGGCACATGGATTTTGCGAGGGTTTGGCAGGCATCTGATACAGGGAGCAGAATATGTATATTCCGGTGACCGGATCATGGTTGGAGATTTGAAAATGAAAGTGACAGTATTTACATTTGATATGGCATACGTGTAAGGGAGGTGTCAGACTGTGATACTTATGGTTTATAATACGCAGATTTGCAAAGAATTTCTGCTTCCGAATCTGCATGATGCGGATTATGCGATTTATCTGCGTAAGAATACATACCGGTTGAAGTGTGATATTGAGATTAAATTAGAAAATTCATCCGGTAGATGGGAAATTATTGCGGATGAGAGTTATCAGGTCAAAGCAGAAAAGGTATATCAGGAGCGGCACGTTCTGAAGCACCAGGATATCATAGATATCCGTACACAGATGGGAGACCGCTTTCAGATTATTGTGGCGGACTGCAGTTTGAATTTTCTGGTTGTGGAAAAATATGATATCAGCGGAATGAAGGAGGTATCGGTCGGAAAGACGGCGGGCAATTTGATTCAGTATCAGTTCATGGAGCTGGTGTCTGCTTCCCACGCTGTATTAAGGAAGGAGGCGGATGGATGGTATTTGTCAGATACTAGCAGTAATGGTGTATTCTGTAGCAATTTGAGAGTCAGCGGAAGAAAGAAGCTTGTATTTGGCGACCATATTGATATCTTTGGTCTGCATTTGATTTTCCTGGGAAATATTTTGGCGGCAGGCGCTTATTATGGAAAACTGGCTGTAAAAGATGATATCCTGAGACCGCTTGAGATTCCGGAGCGGAAGGAGAAGCCTGTGGAACACCGAAAGAAACCAGAGGAAATTTATTTTCACCGTTCTCCAAGAAACCTGCCGGTTATTTATAAAGAAGGAGTGGAGATTGAGTCGCCGCCGAACCCGAAGGTGATAAAAGAAAAGCCGCTTTATATGACGATAGGACCGGCCTTTACCATGGCGATTCCCATGATGCTTGGATGTGCCTTCGCCATCTTTGGTTCCAGACTTTCCGGTTATACTTCGAGCGCTTTTATGTATACTGGACTCATTACAGCGGTAACCTCTGCGTTAATCGGGGTTGTGTGGGCCGTGCTGAATATGAATTACAGCAAAAAGGAAAATGCAAAGGAAGAAAATCTCCGGTTTAATGCCTATAGTAATTATTTGATTCAAATTGCAGATTCCCTGCGTGAAAAATATCAGCACAATACAGCGGCAATGCTTCAAATGTATCCGTCTGCAAGTGAATGCCTGCAGTACAACGAAAACAGCAGTGCGCTGTGGAACCGGAATTATACACATGAAGATTTCCTTTATCAGAGAATTGGGCTGGGAGACCAGCCGTTCCAGGTGGATATCCAGATTCCAAAAGAAAAATTTACATTAATTAACGATACTCTTTTGGACAAGCCGAAAATGATACGACAGGAATTCCAGACACTGCATCAGGTTCCGGCAGGAATTTCTCTGATGAAGAAATCTCTGCTTGGCCTGGTCGGCGGCAGGAATAAAAAAGGCGCCGTTGAACTGATGCATACGTTAGTGGCCGGAATTGCGGCACAGCACTGCTATACGGATGTGAAGCTGGTATTTATATATCGGGAGGATGATTCCAGGCAGATGGAAGAGTGGGAGTGTATGCGCTGGTTTCCGCACGTATGGTCGGAGGATAAGAGTACACGGTATATGGCATCCAATGAGCTGGAAAGCAATGACATTTTCTTTGAACTATCGAATGTTATAAGGGCAAGAAGCCAGGAGAAAAAGAAGAATTTTGTAAAACCGCATTATGTCCTCTTTATTTCAGACCCTGCTATTTTGGAGGGTGAGATTCTTGCAAAATATATTTATGAGGCAAAACCGGAATATGGCATTACGACATTTTTGATGGTAGAGACTTTGGAGGAGTTGCCAAATGAATGTGAGGAAATTATAGAAAATGATCAGTATTTCCAGGGATTTTATAATCTGATGGATACGGGAGAGAAAAAGCAGGCGTTTGTACCGGACCGGGTATCCCCGGAGCAGCTTGCAGTATTTGGACAGGTACTTGCGAATATTCGTGTAAATGAGACGGAGAGCACAAGCGAGATACCGGCTTCCCTGGACTTTTTCAGTATGTATGGTGTACACACGCTGGAGGAGCTGCATGTGACAGAGCGGTGGAGAAAGAACCGGAATTACAACAGTATGAAGGTGCTGGTTGGAAAGAAGGCAGGCAATACCGACTGCTATCTGGATATTCACGAGAAGTTTCACGGTCCTCACGGACTTGTGGCAGGGACGACCGGATCAGGTAAGAGTGAGACGCTTCAGACATATATTTTATCTCTGGCAGTGAATTTCAGCCCGGAGGATGTCAGTTTCTTTATTATTGATTTTAAAGGCGGAGGTATGGCAAATCTGTTCTCAGGACTTCCGCATTTGAGCGGACAAATCTCGAATTTGTCAGGAAATCAGGTGCGGCGTGCCATGATTTCTATCAAAAGTGAAAATATGCGGAGGCAGAGACTGTTTTCAGAGTACGGGGTCAATAATATTAATCTTTATACGAAGCTGTATAAGAACCAGGAAGCGAAAATACCGATTCCACATTTATTTATCATTATTGATGAGTTTGCAGAGCTGAAACGCGAAGAACCGGAGTTTATGAAGGAATTAATCAGCGTTGCTCAGGTGGGAAGAAGTCTGGGCGTGCATTTGATTCTGGCAACACAGAAGCCAAGCGGTACGGTTGACGATAATATCTGGAGTAATTCCAAATTCCGACTTTGCCTGCGGGTGCAGGACCGCCAGGATAGTAATGATATGCTGCACAAACCGGACGCCGCATTTCTTACACAGGCGGGGCGCTGTTATCTGCAGGTGGGCAATGACGAAATCTATGAATTGTTCCAGTCTGGATACAGCGGAGCTATCTATGAGGAGTATACAGGAAAGCCTGTGCAGACAGCCGCGCTTCTGACACGTACTGGTAAAGCAGAGCTGGTAGGCGGCAGAAAACAGAAAAAAGCCCATGGAAGCGCCCGGGGTAATGTGAAAGAGAAGACACAGCTTGACGCGGTGATTGAATATCTGGGTCATGTAGTAAAGGAAAATCATTATTCAAAGACTGAAAGATTATGGCTGCCAGTATTGGAAAGCCAGATTCACCTTAAGGAACTTCCGGGATTTGAAGATTATGCATTTGAAGAAAAAGAACCGTGGAAGGAAACTGCAAAAACAACTGGGAAAAAATGGAGCCTTAATACGGTCATCGGGCTGTATGATGACCCGGAGAATCAGGCGCAGCTGCCGCTTCGTGTTCAGTTATCGGCAGACGGGCATCATGCAGTGTGTGGTTCTGTTGTCAGCGGCAAGAGTACATTTTTACAAAGCCTGGTATATTCTTTCTTGACCAAGTATGCACCGGACATGCTACAGATGTATCTGATTGATTTCAGCAGCCATATGCTGGCGGCATTTGAAGAAGCGCCGCATGTGGGCGGAGTCATTTATGATAATCAGGAAGAGCGGTTGGCGAAGTTTATTCATATGCTGGAGACGATGATGGATGCCCGTAAGACAATGTTCAAGGGAGGAAATTACAACCAGTATGTACAGGCCCATGGAGTAAGCGTTCCGGCTGTTTTGATTGTGATTGATAATCTAGCTTCTTTCCGTGAAAAGACAAAATTCCTTTATGATGATATTCTGCTCCGACTGGCAAGAGAAGGGGTGGGATATGGAATTTTTATGATTGTATCGGCGGCAGGGTTTGGTATGTCAGAAATTCCCTCCCGGATTGGGGATAATATCCGGACTGTTTTCTCCCTGGAGCAGGCAGATAAATTTAAATATATGGAAGTGCTGAGGGTGACACATCTGGGGATTCTTCCAGAGACGGATGTCCGGGGAAGAGGTCTTGCAAATGTGGACGGACGAATATTGGAGTTTCAGACAGCATTAAGTCTTCCGGCGGATGATGATTTTAAGAGAGGACAGAAGATAGAGGCTGTATGCAGGCAGATGAAGGAGGTCTGGACGGGAGCTAAAGCCGCACCGATTCCAGAGATTCCGGAAAAGCCGACATTGAAGATAATTAGTGAAGACGAAAGGTATAAACGGTCAATAGAAACAAAAAGATTTCTTCCTGTGGGATATTATATGAAAGATGCAGAGATTTATAACATCAATCTTATGCAGGCTTACTGTTATGTTATTTCCGGCAAGGGACGGACAGGCAAGACAAATATGCTAAAGATGCTCCTGCACGGTGCATGGCTTTTAAAGGGGAGCCTTTGTGTGGTGGAACATAGTACGTCAGAACTTCCAAAGCTTGCGGAGGAGTATGGGGCGTCATATGTAAAAGACAGCAAAGCGCTGTTCCAGTATTTTTCAGAGCTTTTGCCAGAGTTTGCAAAAAGAAATAAGAAGAAGCAAAAGCTCTTGGAAGAAGGATGTGAGGAAGCAGAGATTTTTAAACAAATGAGAGAAGAGAAGCCTATTTTTATATTTCTTGCAGATCTGGGTGATTTTCTGCAGATGGTATATAAACCGGATGAGGGCGTGGGAAATATGTCTGGATTTGTGGAAAATATATTGGAAAAGGGAAGTCTGCATCATATTTATTTTATTGGCTGCCTGAAAGTGGAAGAACAAACGCTGCTGGCGGCTTATAGGGCATACCATTTGTTTATCGGTTATAAGAAAGGAATTCATCTGGGAGGGAATCTCGTGGCACAGAAAATCTTTCAATTCCAGAATATTTCTTATGCGCAGCAGTCAAAGCTGGCGAAAAAAGGCCTGGGGTATGTCCCTGATGAAGAAGAGGAGGGCAATGGAGTAGAAGTTGTGATTCCGTTGGCGAAAAAATAGCATGATTGTAATGGTAATTTCAGATGAATCAGAAAAGGAAAGAAAATATATTGTTCATTATTCCAGGGAACTGGCAGGGCGGTTTACAAATGAAAACTGGAAGATGATGCAGTGCGCAACAGAGAAGGAACTGGCAGGGATTGTGCGAGAGAAAGTTCCTGCGGATATTATCTGTGTGGATATTACAATGAAGGGTGCGCTGGAAATGGTAAAGGAGCTGCGCCGTCTGACTCCGGGCGCATACATCATACTGATTGCCAGTCCGAAAATTTCTCCCTTAAGTTATATGCGTCCTGCTATCGGGGCAGAGTCGCTGATGCTTAAGCCTCTCAGTGAACAGCAGATTCAGGAGGTATTGTCGGAGGCGATTGGAGTATATGTGACACGTTTTTATAAGCCGGATGAACAGAAAGTATTTGTGGTGGAAAACAGTGGTGGAAGAAATCTAATCGATTATGAAAGGATTTATTTCTTTGAAGCAAGAGATAAACGGGTGTATTTAAATACGGAGACCGAAGAGTATGGATTTTATGATACGCTGGACCAGCTGGAGGAAAGGCTTAAGGAGACATTTATCCGTTGTCACAGAAGCTTTCTAATCCATAAGAAAAAGATAGCGGAGGTGTATCTGTCTCAGAACCGGATTGTGCTTCAGGGTGAATTTGAGATTCCACTGTCCCGCTCCTACAAACCGGCAATTAAGGAGTATTTGAAAAAGGGGGAGGCAGATTATGGCTGAGATGCTTGAAAAAGGAATTGTTCTTACTTTTGATGAGGTGCGGATTCTGCTTCATGCAATGGAAGTTACAAAGATAGAAGGAATCTATATGCCGGAGAAAATTTTTCGGGAAGATGAAATTATACGTGCGATGCATCATATGTCCGAAGCAGGTATTATCGAAGCCAGAGAAGAAAAATTTCAGATTAGAGATGATATCAGGCAGATCTTAGAGATTATGTCTAAGCCGGAACAGGCAGGTGTATGGAAGCCGGAAAGAGAAGATGGGCAGGCTTTCTTTGTCTATTGGAAGAAAGAACAGGTGGTGGTCAGCGAGCGCTTCTGGAGAAAAAAGGAAGCGTTGAAGCTGACGGTATTTAAGAAAGAAAATTTTGAAAAATGGAGGGAGGATGTGCAGAGTGATAATTGTGGAAATTGAAGTGCCGATTATGGGAAAGAAATATGATTTTCAGATAGATGAAAATGTTCCGCTCTACGAGGTGAAGGAAGAGATAGCGGAAATGATATGCAGAAAAGAACAATGTCCGCTGCAGGGAGAGCCGGGGCGACTTCTTCTCTTTACCCAGAGTGGCCGGGAGCTTACGCAGGAACAGTCTGCGCATGAAAATGGGCTTCGGACAGGCGGGAAGATTATGGTGGTGTAGAAAAGTGGTCACTGGTCGTGAAAATATGCCGTCTGTCCAAAAAAATACATTTACAGCGGCAGTTTGTTATGATGGGTTCACAAGATAGAAATGACACAAGAACATAAATAAAGGAGGAAACGAAAGATGTCAGATTTTACCGTATCAATGAATGATTTAAAAGCGAAGGTGGATACACTCAGGCAGTTAAATGCACAGTTTAAAAGCCAGGTGGGTGAGCTGGAGGCAACAGAGGCAAACTTAAATGGTATGTGGGAAGGTGAAGCAAAAAACACATTCCACAATGCGTTCAGCAGTGACAAGATCCAGATGGATAATTTTTACAATGCTGTTGAAGTATATGCACAGAGACTTGAGGCAATTGCGGCAAGATATGCACAGGCAGAAGCAACCAACGTAGAGATTGCGGCAGAGAGAACTTATAAGTAAGAATGTGTAGAAAAAATATCAGGAAAAAAAAGAATAGAGAAAACATAGAGAAGGAGAACAATCATGGAAGGAATTATTAAGGTATCACCACAATTATTAACGAGTACAGCGTCAGAATTTGGAAATCAGGGGAATGTAATTAATAATCTTACGGCAGAAATGTTGAATCTGATTACTGGAATGGCATCTACCTGGGAAGGCGAGGCAGCAACCGCATTTATTACAAAGTTCCGCGGACTGGAAGATGACATTCAGAGAATGATTCGTATGGTACAGGAGCATAGTGCAGATTTGCAGGAAATGGCACAGATTTATTCAGAAGCAGATATGGCAAATGCAGAAGAGGCAAACGGTCTTTCAGCAGATGTGATTATATAAGATATAGATTGTGATAGTGGAATATTAAAGTGTAGGAAGAGAGGGACCGTGAGATGGCAGATTATATTGAAATTGATACTGTGTCTTTGGAAAGGGACAGGCAGACAATACAATCTGAATTAGAGAAGGTCCATTCCGGGATTAGCCAGCTTCAGGAAAAGATGGTTAATCTCGGAGCTATGTGGGAAGGACCGGCACATAATGCATTTATGGCGCAGTTTAATACAGATTATGAATTTGTACAGGAATTTGAAAATGAACTTGAAAAATATATAGGGACAATGGAGTATGCACAAAAGGAATATCAGAAATGTGAAAATGCGGTGCAGCAGGCGATTGCCTCTATTCGGGTATAGAAATAAAAGTAAAAGTGAGAATGAAAAGAAAGGTCGGTGCGGGCAATGGAGAATATCAGAATTAAGGCATCGCCGCAGGCATTGCTTACAGGAGCAGAGGAAGTGCAGCAGGCGGTAGGCGATATCCGAAACCGTTTTGCAAATATCGAGGCTGCAGTAAATCGTTCTTCTGGCTATTGGCAGGGAGATGCGGCGGAGGCACACCGGGCGTCTTACCAGGAGATGAAGGGAACGGTAGATGAAATCTTCCAGAGATTTTCGGAGCATGCGGCAGATTTGAAGTCGATGGCTCAGGTGTATACCGGGGCAGAAGAAGAGGCAAAAGGGATATCAGGAGATTTACCGGCAGACGTAATTCTGTAAAAGGAGAGATGCATATATGGATTATATCGAGTGGAATTACATACAGGCAAAAAGACAGGCAGACAGACTCTCAGAGCAGGCGGAGCGCTTGTCCCGTCTGGCATCGGGGCAGATGAATGATACACTGCAGAAACTCTCCGGGAATTGGAAGGGTGACAGTGCAGACGCTTATATGCAGAAAGGCGAAAAAATGAAAAGTGAGATAAGCAGTCTGGCAAGAGAATTATCAAGGACAGCATCCGTAATCCGCTCATCTGCAGAGCGAACATACCGGGCAGAGATGCGGGCAAGGGAGCTGGCGCGTAAGAGGACGTATTAGATTTAAGAAGGGATTAAAAATGGCTAGGGTATTTCAGATTACAGATAAAGAATTAAGATTTTTGCTAATGTTTGAGGACATTCAAGGGTTATGTGGATTTGGAGAAAAGTCTGTTATAGAGACAGAAGAAATTGCAAAAGAATGTTTGAGAACACTATGTGAAAAGGGCTACATTTATTCAGAACAACATAAGAAGTATGCGATAAATTCTACATTAGAATTGATATTAATCACAGCAGCAAATCCATATGGATATTTTATAATGGAAAATTTACGACAAGATGTAATATTGTCAAAAACCGTAATTTATTTCTTAAATGATGTGATAGGAATAGTGGAACAAAGAGATGAGAACTACGAACTTATATGGGTGCCATATCTTCCATTGGCGATTGGTAAAGTGGCAAATCTGCATACTCCATTTTTAAATAGAGATGCAGTAGAGATAGGTGAGTATACATTGGAGGATGGAGAAAAGTATATAGATTGTTATTTGAAAAAAGGCTTTAAGTATCAATGGGAGATGTGGGGTAAAGAATTGGCGAAAGACAAAAAAATCAGTATTGTTGTTTTGTCGGATGAAAAAGAACAGGTTTTGATAAAGGAGTCAAAAGGAAAGGTGCATATCGTTAAACCTGATAAAGAGATATATGTTAATACGATTACAAAATGCATTGCCCCAATTCATGGAAATGCAATTCGGATGGTTTATCAGGAGGAGTAGAAGATGGCAGAGTTTAGTGTAAAGCTTTCGGATATAGAAAATACCGTTGAAGTTTTGTCTCATTATGCGATACAATTAAATCAAGTTCAACAGGAAGTATTATCCGTAAGAAGAAATATAATAGGAATGGGGAGTTCTTCTTATCGAATCAATAGTGTATTGATGCATATTGAAAAGAATGTAATGGATGAAGCACTTGGGATGCGGAGTCTGTCAGGTGCGTTGGAAAAAATCAGTTCATATTATCGGAATGCTGATAATCGCATTTTATCAGTGAATGCGAATGTCAAAGAAATGCAGGAAAATACTGAGAACAATTCCGGTAATGAATCTTTTGTTGAGGGGATTTGTCAGGGAATACGAAGTCTTTTTGTTTCGTGGGGGATTATCAAAGCAGAAAAGCAGGTGCGGACTCCAGGGAAAGCGGTTACAAATGCTCAGCAAAAAGAGATGGACAAGTATATGAAAAATGAAATCTCTACAATTTTAAAAAAGAAACGTTATTCTAAAAAGACCTGGGAAAATGCGTCTACAGAAGAAAAAAAGGAAATTTTGAATGACTATCTTCAAGAAGTAGCAGGTGTCATGGGATTGCAAATAGGGGAGATTTATTTTACATATAGTGAGGGTACTCCAGATGGATATGTATCGGGTTCATATTCTGAGAGATATCATTTAGTAAGGATTAATGAATGGGTAATAGAAAATGGAGGGAAAAATGGTGTTAAGGATTCATATGAATTGCTGAGTACAGTTGTACATGAAATGCGGCATGCATATCAAAATGCGGCATGTGAACATCCGGAACAATTTGTAGTTACAGAAGAGACAATACAGTCGTGGCAAAATAGTTTTGATGGCTATAAGGGGGTTGATGAATTTATGGAAGAAGGGATGGATGCTGAAGAAGCTTATAGGGCATATAAGGAGCAAAGTGTGGAGGAAGATGCAAGATGGTTTGCCGGGCAAAGGTAATTGGAGTGTTGTTGTTAATGAGTATTTGTCTTTTTGCAGGCTGCAGTAACAGCCGTGAGAAGGTAGAGGATAATAAAGAAGAAAATAAGGAGGAAAAGATAGTGGGGGATCTGAATGTGGCAGGTGAAATAAGCAAATTACTTGAATGTGATAAAAGAACAGCTGAAAGTTTAGCGGAAGAATGTTATCTGGCTGGAGTGAAAAGAATTATTTCTATACAAAAAGAGCCGAGTAAAGTCTATTCGGTTTTAAAGATGACAACAGAGGAACCAGAGGATTATTATGTTTTCTTTACAAGAAAACTTCTTTTGCAACAAGTTCGTAAAGGGGCAAGAGATGGTGAGCGAATTTATATGGTGATGGAATAGATATGGAAATGAAAATGGACTTTAAGCATATGCAGGCGACCGGAGAACGGCTGCTTTGGCAGATTATGGAGCTTCGCCTGCTGCGTGATGAAATCACACAGGCAGAATCAAAAATAAAATATATGTCTTATACCGAACCTGTGAGAGCAGAACTTGTAAAAAGCAGGGAAGCTTTGGATGCGAATATCCGGGTTCTTATATCCATGGAAAAAGTAATGAAGGAATCCTGTGCGAAATATCAAAGAACAGAGGGACGAATCAGTGACCGGTATAACCTGGAAATGGTAGTGTATCCTATGACAGAGTTTAAAACCAGTTATATCACAGGAATGGAAGAGCATCAGGCATTAATGCCGTTTTAGTGGAGGTGCGTTTGGATGGCGAAGATAGAGTTTGATTTCTGTATTGCAGGACAGGCAGAACAAAAGATAAAAGCTGTGGAAGAACAAATGAAGAGAGCAGTCCTTCCGGAATTTGACGAGACGTTGTGTGAACTCTCGAAAGCATGGGGCGGAGAAAATGGCAGATTATTTCAAACGATTGCAGAGCGAGAGCTGGAATGTCTGAAACGAACAGCAAAGCTTGTAGAATCTGCAGGCAGGTCTATGAAAAATACAATTATTTATGCGAAAAGTATAGAAGAAAAAACAAAGGAGATTGCGGAAACACGCACATATTAAAAAATGAGTATTGTAATAATAGTAGTAGGGATTGTGTTGCTTGTAATTATCGGAGGAGCGGTTGCTTATCATATTGTATCCGGAAAGAAACGACGCTGGAACCAATATCAGAATCAGGCGAAGGGGGTGCTTGTTAAAAACGGCGTTGATGTCAGGCGGCAGGTGTTGGGAGAGGAAAAAGGAGAATATTTTACAGGAAATCTGGAAAAAGAAGGGACTGTTTACGTAAATCCGAATGTGACTGCATGGCGGATTGTTTTTGATGATATCGTTACGGGAGAAAGAAAGTATATAGATTTTACGCGTCAGATGGTAATTGGAAGAAGTAATGCGGAGCACTATGAGCCATCCAGATTGGCGCTTTCTGGGGATAATAAGGTTTCCAGGAATCATTGCAGGATTTATGAACATAATGGAACATTGTGTCTGTTGGACTTGGGCTCTAAAAATCATACCTATCAAAATGGAACTATGGTTACAAAGGCCGTTTATCTGAAAAATGGGGATGTGATTAAGGTTGGAAGAACACAGCTTAGAGTTACGTATAATATGTTGAAATAACGATTTGCGGAGTTTTTCCGAATAGATATGGTCGATTTGTTGCTTTTTTATTGTTTTGCCTTTACATTTCTTTCTTGCAATGGTACAGTTTCTATAAGCATTTTATTTCTAAAATCTAGATGACGTCAGTCA
>CALFCS010000189.1 GCA_937950565.1 uncultured Lachnospiraceae bacterium | reverse complement strand
ACCGGAGGCGGGCTTGCTTATTTTTTACTTATCTGGCTGGGGTGTGAATTGTAACTTTTACTACATTCTTGTGTCATTCTTTCTTCCATTAAAAAAACTACAAAAAAGGCCATCTATCGTAATCACGGTAAATGACCTCTTCCTATAATCTCTTATTTCAATTACATCATTTTATTTTCATAATCCTGTAATTCATGAAAGATATTATCTATAAATACAATATCCTCAACAATTCGATACATCATAAAATATCTGTGTGAAAAAAAATTAATTCTTCGATATCCCAATTCTTTTAAACGGGGATTATCACATAATTTCAAACTGCCTGCAACGTTTTTTAAACTCTGAATAGTAGCTTCAAAATCATCCAAAATATTTCTGGCTGCCTGCTCACTTTTCTTTTCCATAAGCAAGTATCTGATATATTGGTTCAAATCTTCTTCTGCATCTGCTGTCACTGCTACTTTATATTCCATACTTTTCCCTCATATCTGCAACAACAGCATCGCCAGTTTTATAATTCCCCTGTGATGAGGACTCTCTTGATTTTTCCAGTTTCGCTAACAACATCTCTTCAGACATAGCAATATATGGATTATGCGGGACCCTTTTTATTTCAAATGGAAAACCATTATTTGCAACAGCCTGTGTTAAAAACATTCTGATTGCAGAAGTAGTATCTGTACCAAGCTCTTTAAATAACTGATCAGATTTACTTTTTAACTCATCATCAACACGCACTTGAATTGTACTAGCCATTTTATCATTCCTCCATTTCTCTTCGTTTTTTATTATAATACATAATCATTGCTATTTCAATTCATTTGTATTGATTTTGCATCTCACTATAGCTATCCTACCGGCTTTTCTGCCTAAACCATTAGTGTTTTAGGCATTTCCTAAAAAGCCGGTATAACGTAAAAGTCTATATAACTATATAATCAGAGAATATTAATATGTTTTCTTCTTTTTCCGACTGGCGTTCAGCACTATGCCAAGTCCCATGGCGCTCATTGCCATCATTGCAAGCCACAAAGCAACTCTGCTGTTGTCACCAGTTTTTGGGGATTTACCTGTTGCAATGTTTTGGCTGCCATTCGTGTTTTTAGCATCCTTGTATACGATAGCGTAGCTGCTGAACCGGTCGCTTTCAAAGGACAGCGTCTTGCTGCTGTCATCATATTGGGCGGGCAAGAACTCTGCCTTGCCATCATGACAGCGGATGAGCCAGAAGGTCCGGGTGACATTTTTGTCAGTATTAATCAGATTATCCGGCACCTGAACCGTCAGACGAATGGGTTTTCCGGTCTCGTGCAGCCACACAATATCACCCTCACCCAACTGCTTATACAGGCTGATATCAAACCAACTTCCGACCATGTATCCATTGGCTAAAGATTTAATCAGACTCTGGTCATCGGCGGATACACTGCCGCTGGTGGTAAGGACAATTTTTAACTCCATTCCGCCTGCCGCCTGCGCAAGTTCCTGAACCGTCAAACAACCGTTCTGCGTCAAAAGCTCTATGATTTCCGCCTTAGAGCTGCCCATGTCCACAGCAGGAGCGTCTGTGCCCGGAATCACTTGCATGGCAATCTTTCCTGCACCAAGCACTGGATTGCCATTGATATCCGTTTCCACCGGCTGCCCGGCTCCCGGGGCGATGGCAAAAGACTGCTCCTTCGTTCCTGTAAAGTTTCCTGTGCCGGTGATGGTCATAATATATCCTCCGGCATTGACAGCCGTATTGCCGGTGATGGTATAGGTCACCTCCATATCCTCGCCCTTATTGTTCCTCACTATAACGCTTTCCAATGTCTGAGTCTGCTTCTTACCGTTAGCAATCAGCGCCGGACCCAGGACGATTTCAGCATTTCCAATGTCCTTTGGCCAAATGGTCAACTTGCCGCTTACGAACTCGATGTCATAATTGGGGTTCGCACCTTCTTCTTGCATAAAAGTAATCATGTAGTCTCCGGCATCCTCACCTTTCTGACGAACCACGCTAATACCAGTGAGAGTGTCTTCGCCAATAAGATCTGCCGCTGCCACAGTATAGGTCAATTCCGGCACCGGTTCACCATAGGTTACTTCGACACTTTTAGCGGTAACCCGGATAGGCTTTTTGGCAATCTTGAGGGAAACTACCAGTTCTTTACCTTGGAAATTGTCATTTTGTGCAAGGGTTATGGTGATTTGAACCTCGCCTGCACCTACGATATGCACTTTGCCGGTTTCGTCCACCATTGCCACCGCTTGATTACTACTTTCATAGCTGATATTCCTGCCTGCATCAGTAGTTACCTCCAAGGTAAAATCATCGTCCCCATAGGTTTTCTCAATCACCTCTGTCACCGTCAGCGCACTTTCCGCCCGCTCCACCTGAAACTGTACAGTGGTAGTTCCGGTGAGCGTGTAATTGCCCTCTGGAATGCTGGCAGTTACTGTATAGATGCCAGCTTTGATAGGATAGGTTTCGGAGTTTACTTCCGTTCCATCGTTAGCTTTTCCGGTGTAGGTCAGAGTTACTATAGGAGCGGTGTCACCCGTTACCACGCCGTTCAGCGTTGCCGAAGCTTCGGTAATGGCACCACCGTACACGCCACCACCCGGTAAGATGGTAACAGTGACAGGCTTAGGCGCAATAGTGAATACTCCGGAAACCTTGCCGGTATAATTGCCTATGCCGGTCACGGTCACGGTAGCGGTTCCAGCGTTTACATTGCCGGAATAGGACACGGTATAGTCGGTGTCCCTAATCAGCCTATTGCCGTCCAACATAACCGTAGGGTCAGGCATATGAGCGGTTCCGGTGTATGTATAACTGCCGTCCACCGTAACCTCTGCATCCTCAATGCCAGCCCGGGTAATGGTAAAGTTCTTCGAACTCAAAGCAGTAAGATTATAGTTATTGTCGGTAATCATAGCGGTCACGGTATATGTACCCGCGTCCTTAGGAGCATCGGCAGAGCCTGCCGCCTCACCCTTCTTCGTGTAAATCAAGGTCACGATGACGGTCTCATTCTCCACCACACCTTCCAACTTCACCAAAGCCGGGAAGGACTCACCATTGTACACACCACCGTTTGCCGTAATGGAAGCAGTGACTTCCTTCTTCTCGATTTTCCAGTCAATAGCTGCATCTTCTGTTTTATCATCACTCCATTTATAGTTATCATTCAAAACAGCAGTGGCCACATAGCTTCCAGCGTTCTTTGCCACAGCATTATCAAGAGCATAACCTTCTCCCGATTCCACGCCGTTCTGATCTTTGCCATTGTAAACCAGTCCCGTTTTTGCAACAGGATAGTCAATTGCTTTGCGTTCAATCGTTACTGTTGCAGAGCCAATAACTGTTTCGTAATTCGGACTTGTCAGCCGGTAATAAACGGTGTAAATACCTGCGCCTGTATAAGTCGGATTCTCCGCAAGATCATAGATTCCGTCCTCCGTTCCATACCACACCGTCACTCCGGATGGATAATCGGTGACAGTGATGCCATGAGCATTTCCGTCATAAACACCAGTATAGCCATTTGCCTTGATGTTCTCCATCTTGGCAGGAGCGATGCTCCAAGTAATCTCTTTCGCCTCAACACTGCCATCCTCCCAACAGTGATTACTGTCCAAAGTAGCCGTGGCTGTGTAAATGTCCACATTGACACCAGTGTTACCTTCAATTGTGTACCCCGTGCCACTTTCCACACCAATCTGCTCCTTGCCATTATAAATCAGCGAAATGGCCATGGGAACAGAAATAGCCAGACGTTCAATGATCAGCCTGCCAGGCTGATAACTGAACTGATAGTTGGCGGTTACATCTTTTTTGCCGTTTTTGATTACAGCATTAGAAGGCACAATGGAATTTTCCTCTGATACCTGATTTCCAATAGCAGTAAGAACAATGCTATCCAAAACATCTTTGCCCTTAAGACCATTTATCATCACATAATCTATTCCCTGGTCAATGACGTTACTATAGGCAATCGTCTGGTCGCTGGCAGTGATACCAAGAACAGCCTGATGAATGATTCCCTCGATTGTAGCGGTAGTACCAGACAGAATATAATTTCCTGCTTTCTCGCCACTTAGGACGATTTCCGCAGCAGTGATTGTCCGGTTTCCCGCGTCAGGACTGTCATAAGAATAAACGGCTCCTGCAGTCACATCATCGTCCTCTGCCACACCGTCCAGCTCAATGTACAGACCATCGGGAACATCGGCGGTGCTGTCATAAATCTTTTCGGTTACGCCGGCAAGATGCGGTGTCAATATCTTTGGATTCACCGTTAGGGAGGCATCTGCAGTCTCGGCGGCATAGATGCCCTGTGCCTGAGTACGAACGGTAATGGTAAATGTTCCTGCCTTGGTCACGGTAAGGATACTTCCTTCAAACGCACCAGTTCCGGTTCCTCCGGTGATGCTGTAGGCCGCCTCTCCGGCATTTTCGTCAATAGTGAACAATTCACTTACATCTATAACGCCGCCGTTATAGGTAACTTCCTTATCCATCCCGGTAATGCTCACCGGAAGCGCACTGGGGTTAGTAACAGTGATACTGCCACTCAATGCCATGTCGCCTGTGTCATAGCTGCCAGCATCCGTCACTGTCCAAACGAACGTGTTTTGGACATCAGGTTTGGTATCATAGTTCTCACAGCTCCAGGAAATGGGCATGGAGACTGTGCCGGTTTCTGTTGTCGCCATAACCGCTGTCGGAAGTCCTGCAATGACCTCCTCTGCGGTTGCAATATGCTCTTCCAGATTCACATCCTCGATAGAGTCAAGGAATGTGATTTTTTCCTTCTGGGTAGCGGGGAAGGTCTTGTAAATGACCGCGCCGCCATCGGAAGTTCCCTGCTTCCACTTCCATCCTGTGTAGTCGATACTATGGAGGGAATATCCCGGTTCCGGTGTCAGAGCGAGTGTTGCCGTATAGACTATGTTAAAGTCGTACACCCCAGACACCTCCGGACTCCAGGAAAGAGACGCCGTATAGTGATTGCCGCCCTGAACAGTATCCTGAACCTTAGCCATCGCCTCCGGAGTTCTTACATCATTCAAGGTTGCAGATACATCCTTAATTTTCGCGGCATCAGAATATTTAACTTCAATTTCAAAAATAAGAATATCCTGTGCCTTCAGTCCGTCACCCAGCTTGGGTCTCACCTGGATTTGGACGGTTTTTCCAGCCTCCATAAAGGTTGGTGTATAATGCAGCCTGTTATTTTCAAATCTCACAGTTCCGTTCAATTTTTCGGTAGGGTCGTCTGCATTTGTGACAGACTCCACGTCCCAACTAAGGTAGGCGCGGTCTTTCGCATTAGCCAGCTGGTAGTAACCCGTCTTACCAGGATCCGCACAAAGGTCATATTGACTTTCATAAGAAACTGCCGGAACGCTGCCGTCTGGTGACGGCGCTGCTGCCTCTCCGTATACGGTATCTAAAAACCAGCTATATGTTGGTGCCTTGGCACAATGAAAGTAAAGGCAGATATAATCATAAGTTGAATCATTGTCAACCGGGATACACTCTGTAGCGGTAAATTGATAGGTCACAGCTCCCGTATCAGGATCCGTGGAAAGTTTTTTCAGTGTCATTTCCTTGTATTGAGTATAGGGTTTTGGATTACTTGCATAATAATCTGTACCGGAAAAGTACCCTTCGATCACACGATATCCATCATAAGGCGTAACGGTTATAGTGTGGGTTGCACCAAGGTCTGTTTGAGTACCGCCTGTAACTACATCCTTGACGCTTCCTTTGACAGCCTGTGACCTTACGGATATCTTCTTCTTGGCAAATACCGCAGTCAGGGTTTTGTCCTCATACGTTGCAGTAAATGTATATTCCGCATTCGTACTGACTTCTTTCCCATTTTCCGTCCAACGTACAAACTTATATCCCGGATTCGCCTTCGCCGTCACCGTGACAGTATCGCCACTGGTATAGGATCCGCTGCCGGAAACGACGCCCCAGGAAGTTTCATTAGCGGTGACTGTAACAGTGACCGGCCGTGCTTCCAATGCCCCGCACGCAACGCAGGTACTGTCTCTGTAAACGTGACTGCTATCGGAATGCTGAGTCATTTTTGGAATATTACCGTCATACTCAAATATCCATGTCCCGGGAAACGTCAGTTCCAGGCCGGGCACGCCGTCTGCCGGATAGCGCGGCTCGCCACCCCCGCTGCTGAACAGCACCCGCGGAGGATGTTTCAAGGAATTTAAGGTATAATGCCAGATGTCGTTACCTTGGTTGGTCATAGCATCTCCAGGCCAGCTGCTTGGAGCCACTCCGTCGTAGGCATAACAGCAGACATTGTTCCATTGTTCACTTAGAACAGCATAAATCTCATAGGTCGGTGCTTTCTCATATACACCGCAGGCGGTGCATCTTCCGTCCCCGCCATATATGTGAGCAGCACCTTGCATTGCATAGCCACAGATACACAGAACGCTGTGAGTGCCATCACCGTTATCAATATAGCGATTTCCAGCCGTATGCCCCTCAGTATTCGCCTTGCCGCAGGAGCAAATGACACTGTGGGTACTATCACTGCCGTCATTCCGATAACCGCCTTTCTGATCATGCAGATGGTCCAGCTCTATAGTATAGCCACCCTCATCTGTAATGTTGATAGTCCATTTGCCCTTCTGGATCAGCTCAATACCATCATCACCTACTCCGGGGTATTGAGTGCCAGATCCGTCACTGAACATCACTCTCGGGGGATAGGGTTCCTCGACGTCCCCTTCCCGGAATGTATAACTGTAAGTTCCGCCGCCCATATTTGTCATAGCTACACCGGGCCATCCATTATTGATCGAACCCGAATAGATATAGATATGAACGGATGTGTCCCAATTTGCCGGAACTTTAACTGTAACACTATATGATTCTTCCGCCAAAGCTTCAGGCTGGCCAGTTCCTGTTTCCGACGCATAAGTGGTAAGAGCCAATGCGCTTTCCGACATCCAGGACAATACCATAACAGACGCCAGTAGTACGCTCAAAACCCGCTTCAAATTTCCTTTTCTTCTGCGTTTCATACCACACCTCCATTTTGTCAACCCATGTTAATAATCATTATATCATGGTAAAAACCTCTTTCTATAAGACCTTTCAATTACATCATTTTATTTTCATAATCCTTTGTTTCGTATCTCCGGCACAATATACTACAACAAGTTCAGATTCCGTGCAGCCAGAACCGCGTCAGTCTTCCCCGACACGCCCAGCTTGCGGTAATTTTCCTTCGCGTGATATTTCACCGTCTCCGGCTTCATTCCCAGCTTCTCCGCTATTTTTCTGACAGAAAGACCCTCCGCCTGCAGACGCAGGATTGCAAGCGCATTCTCAGAAAATTTCATTGCAGTGGACAATTTCTGTTTCAGATACACCGGATAACGAATGGCCACATCGGCGCTTTCATTCAGAAGTCTTTCAAACCATTCCTTATCAATCGCCGGATCTTCCAGCGCTTCTTTCTTCACCTTTCTAAGAAGCTCAATAACTGCCGCCCCTTCCTCACTGATCAGGCGCAAAAATTTATATTCACCGGTCATGCGGAGCATTTCCATAAAACCTGACTGCCACTCTTCCCCCTGCCGATACCGGATCACAGCCGTCAACATTTCTATTTCCATAGTAATATAGGTACGTTTACATATCTGTGCATAATATCTCATCTTTTCCAATAAAGCCAGCGCCTTCGTCAATTCTCCGAAAGCAATATAACATCTTATCTTTGTCAGATAGCGGTACCGTTCCAGAATATAAAATTCCTGATTTTCGTCCGGAGCCGTTTCCCTCCATTGTTTGACCTTCTCATAGTCTCCTTCATACAACGCCATCCGACATTTTAACGCCTCAATATTTGGCAAAAGCTGAACTGCATTTTCCTCCCGAACACGTTCCTCGAAAGAATGAATCTGCATCTTCGCGGTTTCAATGTCACCTTTCAGCAAATAGAGACGCGACCGGACACCCACTGCTGCAAACGCCACTTCAAGCGTACCTCCGCCAAGCGTTTCCATCTCCACCCGGGTCAGAAGAGTCAGAACCTCATACGTCTCACATCCCTTTTCATACAGACTCTCACCCAGCGCTGCATTCACAAGACCTATACCGTATCTTCTCAAAATACGCTGCACCAGCTTTCCAACAGACACTGCCAGTTCCCTGTCATACTTGCTCCAATGGCAGAAATCCTTGCCCCCGTTCATGGTCGACGGCATATTACTCGTCACGGAAAATTCCGGCAGCTTGATTCCTCTGTCAAGTAAAATGGATGGCATTCGTTTCATTATATGCAACATTCCCCGGCTTCCCCTGTGGGGCAGGCCGATATCCAGATATCCCAGCCTGCTCTTGGCCTCCTGCCGGTCTTTGCCGCATGCCGTACTCTCATACACTTTCAGCTTCTCATACCAGTATTCGCTTTTCTCCGGCTGCAGCATAAGAGAGTAAAGCATACTCACAGCCGACATCAGAACCGCATTTCCCTCGATTTCTTCTTCGCTAAGCTGAAAATAATATCTGCGCAATTCATAATAATGACCATTACCCGGATTACGACGGGCATTACGGATCAGAAGCTCCTTGATACGGTTCGTCCACCCATACTTCTCATACATTTCAAGTGCCTGGGAAATCTGATCCTGCATTTCATAATACAATCCGGCGTTATATGCGTGTTCCCGAACATACTCTTTGCCGCAGACTATCTCTGCATGATGGCGCAAAGCCCTAAGAAGAATCGGCCGCAGGCTGTAGACGCCTTTCTTCTCCGTCATAAAATTGCCAATCGCCAATGCCATCTCCAGATAACGCTGCACATAAGAGGTTCCCGTCACCATCTCGGCAAGCGGCACCGTAAAGGTGTCCGTCACGCTGATTTCCATCAGAAAATCCACCATCTCCGGCGGCCACTGGGTGAACAGCTCATTCTCAAGATATTTCGAAAACATATCCGAAACTATCTCATTTATCTCCGCTACCGAATGCACTCCTTTGAGAAACAGCTTCGCATCCATTTCAATAATACGCACATTGCCCTCGCTCTCCTTGACAATCTGCTGAAGTTGTTCATGAGTAAGCTGTACCCCGAATTTTTCAAACAATCCCGCAGCCTCCGACTCACTCATATGCAAATCCTTCTCCCCGATAACCATAAACCCGCTATGGATATAATCAGAAAACAGCCATGGAGGAACCTGACTTCGGCTGATCAATATCAGCCATATATCATCCCGCTCAATCAGTTTTCTTATTTCCTGTCTTCTATCTTTTTCCAAAAACTGCAGGTCGTCGATCACCACTGGACTACGTGTTGTTTTGGCATTCGTTTTCTGCGTTTGGGGCGGCAATACGCCAAGATCCAACGCCCCGTCTGCACAGGAAATATATACATACCGCCGATTCTGCAGATACTGCTTCACCAGCTCCGTTTTACCATAGCCTGTGGCGCCATAAATATATACCATATATGAAAAACTCCGGGCAGTCTTCAATTTCTTGATTGCTGTAGCCGGCGGTATATACGTTTTATCCATATTTTCAGCTACCCCCTTTATCGGCTCAACAGCCGCCGATGCTCTTACGCATCAGCGGCCGTCCATACAAATAACTTAAATTAATCTGGTCATTCTTATCTTTTGCTTTCTTTTCTCTTGACGCAGACCGTTCCCATGACACCCGCTGCTATTACCATCAACAGAATATACATATCTATTGGGGACTGGTCTCCTGTCTTCGGAGAAACCTTCTTTCCTTTATTGGAATCATTGTCTGTCTTAACTGGCTTTTCTGTTTTTCCACTCTGACTGTTCTCTTTTTTCACAGTCAGCGTTACATCCGCATCCCCGGCAGTGTAGGAAAGTGTTATCTTATGTTCTCCTATTGAAAGAGCATCCAGATAAGTCTGGTTAAATGTTATGATGGTGGAACCATCGTCCCCTTCTGCCACAGTATAGCCGGACATATCTACTTTAGTCCCGTCAACATACACTCCCGTCAGTTCAGATACCGCACCAGTGCTATGAATCACCACCTGCTTATCTTTTCCGTTCGTATAAGTACAATCCGTTTCAGAAATAATTTCCGCCGGTTTCGCAATCTGGATTTCAACCTCACAGTTCTCATAATTCTCAACATCTTTATAAACCGCAATCGCAGTGATAACGCCGCCTGGAATCAGTTTAACGCTATCATCCTTCCACGTCCATCCTTCCGGCAATGTAATATCTTTCAGACTGTCCGCATCGTTTGGAACTTCTATGTATAAATCTTCTCCCTGAGGCATATTGTCGGGTTTTTCCGCTTTTTCAATTATGAAATCTGCTGTTGCACTGCTTTCAAGGTAGTTCTCCGTTGCTTCAAAAATTGCTTTTACCGTATAATTTCCTGCTTTTACAGGGCATTCTTCACTATAAGTACTGTCGTCTGCTCCCTGCACCTTGTAGAGGTAAACCACATGGTCTGTACCATTCGTATTGGACTGCGCTACCGGCTTTGCTGCATTATTCCCATCCGGGCTGTATGTCCAGTTTTCAATGGTCACGCTTCCCTTTCCAGGCGCTTTTGCCACAGTAATTGTCACATCCACGTCTTCGGCAACTGCGTAATTGCCAGTCTCTGCCACCGATACACGGACAACAGCTGTTCCAGCCTTCTTTATAGTCACGTCTCCCTCATCTGCTACAGAAACCACATCATCTCCCGAGACTACCTGATATGTGAGTATTCCTTCTTTCCCGGTTTTTTCCATCGAAAGATTAAAGCTCTCATCTCCAAAAGTTTTGCTATAGCTGGTTGTTCCGCTGATTTCCTGCGATGCCTTTTCAATCGTGAAATCCGCTGTTGCACTGGTTTCAAGGTAGTTCTCCGTTGCTTCAAAAATTGCTTTTACCGTATAATTTCCTGCTTTTACAGGGCATTCTTCACTATAAGTACTGTCGTCTGCTCCCTGCACCTTGTAGAGGTAAACCACATGGTCCGTACCATTCGTATCGGACTGCACTACCGGCTTTGCTGCATTGCTCCCATCCGGGCTGTATGTCCAGTTTCCAATGGTCACGCTTCCCTTTCCAGGAGCCTTTGCCACAGTAATTGTTACATCTACGTCTTTGGCAGCCACGTAATTTCCAGTCTCTGCCACCGATACACGGACAACAGCTGTTCCAGCCTTCTTTATAGATACGACTCCTTTATCTGTTACAGAAACCACATCATCTCCCGAAACTACCTGATATGTAAGAGTTCCTTCTTTCCCGGTTTTTTCCATGAAAATACTAAAGTCCTCATCTCCAAAAGTCCTCTTATAACTGGTTGTTCCGACGAGCGTCTGCGGAGCCTTTTCAATTGTAATAGCCAGTTCACGGGAACCCGTTATCTTCTGAGAATCAGGAGCTGCCGAAACCCGGACATACGCTGTTCCAGCCTCTGTGCTGTTCTTTCCCGGAACTGTACTCACCTCCCAGTCAGCAAGAACAATCTGATAACTTGATGTTCCCACCGAAACGGAAACTCTATAATCGAGCTGACTTGTCGACACCGGATTTCCATCGTATGTTTTCGTCTGCTTCTTGGCTATAATGGAAACGGAAGGATCGCTTAAATCCAGTTTTTTCACAGAAAATATAAGCGGCTCACTCTCTGCCAGTTCAGCTATCTCAGAATCTCCATACAGCCCTCCGCCCACGTTCGACAAAGCTGTAACATTTACTTTATAGTCCCCGGCATTTGTTATTTTCGCTGACAAACTGAGTGCTGTTCCGGAGCTGTCCTCAATTGTCTTTCTGTGTGTCAGACGATATATCTTCCCTGTCCCGTCGCTGTCCGCGGCAACAAATCCCACATCAATGATGCTCTGATTAAATCCTTCGGGAGACCATACCGTTTCTTCTGTAAGGAGCACCGGTTTTACTTTCAAAGGATTCAACCTGATATAACCGCCCCGGGAATCAACTGTTTTGCCATTATCGGCCGGTGTATAAATTCCCCAAATATAGTTCAGACCTTTTTGCAACATCTTGGCATTATTGCCATCAGCATCGATGGTATTAATATCCAAGGAAAAAACACCGCCGTCCGTTACTGTAATTGGTTCTGAAGCCTTATCACCCCACTTGAACACCATTGTTCCATCTGTAACATGAGAACCATCGCTATCGGTAACGACCGCTTTTACATTAATACTGTCTCCATATGTAATCGTCTCGTCTTCAATATTCAAAACGATATGGTAATCTCCCTGCCAGATAGCCCAAAGCTTCATCACAGGCTGGTCTTTCGTCAATGTTATCTTCGTTTGCGTATTATTACGCCCGTCAGTGCTATAGGCAGCGGTTGTTGCATTCCTGTCCTCTGACCAGCCAAGAAATGTATAATTTTCACGTTCTTCCTTTGCGCCAAAACTCATGACATTCATCTTATAACTCTCATTCGGTGTGATATATTCTTTCTCCCCTGTTAACGCATCAGAGAAACCAACCTGTGAGGAATATGATACACGATATCTCCACGCCCGCAAATACGTCTCATTAATTAATTTAAAAGTATCCCAGTAATTTACCTCCGCATATTTGGAACCATATTTATTCCAATATGCCCACACCTGATGAGCACTAAACAGCGGGTGGTCTTCCAGTGCCGCCAAAGCATCTTTCACCTTCACGCCATAATCAAACCACATCGTCTCATTGTCAACCACTGCCGACACCTTAATCGTCCCTGTATTGGAACTAACAGAGGCGCTCTTTCCAAAAGTACAGCCGTTTATGATTCCCTCATTTTTGATTGGGCAGTTAATCGTACCGGCAGTAATACTTCCACCCTCTTTTACCTCAACACTTGTAAATTCCTCCGTCACCTCTTCCAGCTTTATAGCACCGGTGACAATCAGAACTCCATTTTCCACCTTCCAGGCGTCGACATTGCGCGTATCAGCATTCTGGCTCAGCATCATCTTATTTTCTGCAAATTTCTGAAGTAAAGTCGACCACTTTTCTGCATTTTCAGAAAAATCCGTGTTTTCACTAGTCTTTGTTTCGCTGGTCTTTGTTTCCTGCGATATCTGCGTTTCTGTTCCAGAAATTTCTGATTGAGATGACTCTGCCTCCGTCTGTGATTCTTTTTCCTGCATCATCTCCGTTGATTCTGTATCACTAGCAAATACATTTGCCATCTGACCATCAACAGAACCCAATAAAAGTGCCGTCATCATAATAATTGCGCCGCCTTTTCGGCATTTCAGTTTCCATTTTCCCTTTCGCATAGTCTCTCCTTTTCCATAATCAAAACAACAATTTTTCTAATTTAGTATATCAAAATGGAAGAAGAAAGACCACTCCTCAACCGAGTAGTTTCCGGTACTATTTTCTGCTAATCATTACCGCTTTGTCTGCAACCGTCCCCTGCACAAGTGGATATGTATAGATATTTGGCACTTTTACAGCCATACTCCAACCACCCTTCTTACCTTTTTTTCCACACCAAGTCTCACAGCATACTCTATCAGTTTAGCAGCATCCGATAAGAAATACCCTCCTTCGTAAGTTCACATGTACGCATTATTCCCCCGTACTGTTTAAATATCGACTCATAATCCAAAACCAACTCCTAAATACTATTTTTCCCAGATAACAAATTTTTTACCTGAGATTTTCCTGCATATTCTTTCATAAATTCTCTATTTTAATCTTCCGCATTTGCAATCTGTGATTCAATCCTTCCTGTGGCTTATATCTATATGTTTCTTTACCATTATCATCATATCGAAACATTGCTTTCTCAAGAAGATACTTCTTCCTTTCTTCTGGAACTTGATAAACGATTTGCAGTAGTTAACGGAAATAAAATCAAAAAAGCGGTTCATGACATAGCATTTTCTGCTAATCATTACCGCTTTGTTTGCAACCGTCCCCTGCTACCATCCCCTTCACAAGCGAGAATGATAAACAATATTCAATTGACCAGATTTCTATTTATAATATACACCGAAATGGTTTATTTGTCTACGGCGTTTCGGCCACGAAAACACAAACATACTCCATTTCGCACTAATCCCATTCTATCAGTTTTGTGATTTTTTTTACTGCATTCATTACTTTGGAAGACAGGTAAACCTTCGGCAATTTCTTTTTAGAATATGCCCAGACAGGATCATTCTGGGTCTTTGACGTCAACACTGTCGTAAAAAATCTTTCCCAACTTGCATATTCTTTGCTGTCAATATAATTTTCCGGCTGTTGAAGAATAGCTGCTACATTTGCATTTGGAATGGTATTTGATGAAAGTAAAATCCACTCAAATGATTCAGGTGCATAAAGAACAACATTCCCGACTGTATCCAAATATTCACTGACATCCCGCATTTCCGCTCCAAAGGCTGCACCATCTACGATAACCAGTCTTGTACCATTTATATTTTCACTTTCCTGCAAGCTCTTTATTACATTGGATTTGCCACATGATGGAATACATTCAATATTTTTCTGATTCGATAACTCACTAAAAAAATCATATCCGGAATTAGAATCCTCTATAATTACAAATTGGGGATTAATTCTATCCGGCTCAGATATCTCTCCATATAGGTGATAAATCTCATTATATTTTTTCTTTGCTTCATGAAATTTTCCTGATTGCCGGAATCCATATATTTCGTTCACACTGTAAGGCAACATCGACAATTTCTCCCTTGTTGCAAGGACGAAATAATTATCAGACTGTTGTACAAGCTCTGCAAATCTTTTTGAAGTAAGAAACCGGTTACCCTCATCAATGAATATAATACTATTTGAAGTTTCTTCTATCTGCCTTTCCCAATCTTCATTATTTATCGTTTTGCATTCGCAGTCACAGGAAACAAACACCCCGCTGTCAGCACCATACCTTCTATATTCACGAATAAAATCAATCAATACCGTCTTCCCGGATCCACTGTCACCTGTGAGGATAGTGATGTTTCTCTTTATGATAAAATCATATTTCACTTTTTTGGATTCTACAATAATTCTATGTGAACCTTTCATATCTGCTACTCCTGTTTCATTTCATTTAAATACTGGCTTGCAATCGGAATCAGTTCTCTCATAGAGTGCACCATTTCATTCCCGTTTTTTATCTTTATGTCAAATTTTGTATCTTTCCCAAAGCTCATCATATGTCTTAAGTTAATTGTCACATCCTGCTGTTTCCCTATTTCCAGTATCCATTTTGCACAGTTATCTCCACATGTAGATGCATTAAAAATTCTATCCGGCTCATTCAACATCAACAACAATGTCTTTACACCTCCGGATAATCGTTCCGGTGGAATTTGTCCCAGTACCGGACTGTTAATACATTCTCCGCTCACGACATCGGAACCATCAATATCTTTAATCATCTGTTTCGCAAGTTCTGTTTCCAGCCATTCTGGTTCATAGGTATTTTTAAAATAAACATTCGTATTATAGATGCTATTTTCCACATCGCCATATATGATTGCAAGCATACAATACCTCCATTTTCGTCAACCTTTATTCATACTCATTATATCAGATATCATGATTTTAAACATCCACTAAAAATCTGTTCTTTTATAAATTCTTTATTTTGATCTTCCGCATTTGCGATTTGTGATTCAATCCTTCCTGTGGCTTATATCTATATGTTTCTTTACCATTATCATCATATCGAAACATTGCTTTCTCAAGAAGATACTTCTTCCTTTCTTCTGGAACTTGATAAACGATTTGCAGTAGTTAACGGAAATAAAATCAAAAAAGCGGTTCATGACATAGCATTTTCTGCTAATCATTACCGCTTTGTTTGCAACCGTCCCCTGCGGGAATCGAACCCACAGCTAGCGCTTAGGAGGCGCTTGTTTTATCCGTTAAACTAAGAGGACATGCTACTGAGATATTCAGAATATATCTTCACTTTCGCTTTACCATTCTACCATTGTAAGGAAAAAAAATCAATATTTTTAAAAATTAATCCTCCCCTGAAGCCATATATCTGCCTTTAGACGTCGTCCAACAGCAGGTTCTCCGGTAACCTCTTTTTCCGGCACGCAAACATCAAATGTCAAATCATTTACATTCAATCTCATAATATAGACTCTTTCATCACTATACTCATTTATCACCACAAATATATCCTGTATCTCACCCAATATAGAATATCTGTCACATTCTACACCATACGGCATAATATAAGTATCCACAATACTAAAGATATCTTCCGTAACCAGTCTTTGCGATACTTTAGAATATGTATCGATATCATCTAAAGTAAGACTTTCCATTGCGGCAGGATCGCCATTTTTCGCCGCTTCCAGAAGCATTCTGCGGTTACGGACTTCCTCTTTTTGTATTTTCTTTTGTTCATTATCTTTTTTTACAGGAAAAAGAATCGTACCGGAATTACATAAACCGGACAAAGTCACGGAAGAATATTTTACATGCTCTCCCCGAAGCTGTCTTTCTTTTAAATATTCTACCGTGTTCTGCAGATGAAAAATAAGGCTGATTCCAATTTTTGTATCTTCACAGATTCCAACATAGGACTCTCTGTCCATTCTCCGCTCTATCATGACATTTGCGTAAGAAGTAATTCCTGTACCATAAAAGAACGGGAAATAATAATATTTCTTAAAACACTCATTTACATCTAAATCACCGAATACAGATATACCGATTCCTGCACCAAATTCCTTTTGATACTCACAGTAATCTATTTCTTCTTCCATATAAACAAGTTCATGGCAGGTGAACGCATTCTCCACCTGTGATAAAATATCATATAATTCTTTTTTTGATTCGACATTTCCAAAACCAATTGCTTTCAAATATTGATGCATATTTATTTCCTTTTAATTTCTGTTTTATCACCCATATATGGACGGAGTACTTCCGGGATTCTCACAGAGCCATCTTCCTGAAGATTATTTTCAAGAAATGCAATTAACATTCTCGGCGGCGCTACTACAGTATTATTCAAAGTATGTGCAAAATATTTATTTCCATCTTCTCCTTTTACACGAATTCCAAGTCTTCGTGCCTGTGCATCTCCAAGATTGGAACAGCTTCCAACTTCAAAATATTTCTTCTGTCTTGGAGACCATGCCTCTACATCACAGGATTTCACTTTCAAATCTGCCAAATCTCCGGAACAACATTCCAAAGTACGTACCGGAATATCCAGAGAGCGGAACAGATCTACTGTATTTTTCCACAATACATCATACCATTTCTTGCTTTCTTCCGGCTTACATACAACAATCATTTCCTGTTTTTCAAACT
This sequence comes from uncultured Lachnospiraceae bacterium, assembly GCA_937950565.1. GTDB lineage: Bacteria > Bacillota > Clostridia > Lachnospirales > Lachnospiraceae > UBA7109. The sequence continues at coordinate 15,566 of CALFCS010000189.1, read as the reverse complement.
GGTGGATGCGGTATACTCCTCTTTCCTCAATTCCATGTGCTCCTTTTTCCTTACGGAAGCAAGGAGAATAACTGGTCAATGTCTGTGGCAGCTGGTCCTCCGTTAACATTGTATCAATAAATTTTCCAATCATAGAATGCTCACTCGTACCAATAAGATACAGATCTTCTCCTTCAATTTTATACATCATGGCATCCATTTCTTCAAAGCTCATAACACCTGTCACTACATTACTGCGAATCATAAACGGTGGAACGCAATAAGTAAATCCTCTGTCAATCATAAAATCTCTCGCATAAGAAATAACAGCAGAATGAAGTCTCGCAATATCACCCATCAGATAATAAAAGCCATTTCCGGCTACCTTTCCGGCGCTCTCAAGATCAATTCCGTCAAAACTCTCCATAATTTCCGTGTGATATGGAATTTCATATTCCGGAACTACCGGCTCTCCATATTTTTCAATTTCCACATTTTCACTGTCATCTTTTCCAATCGGTACAGACTCATCAATAATATTTGGAATTGTCATCATTATTTTTTTAATTTTTTCTTCTACTATCTTTTCTTCTGCAGATAATTCTTCAACCCTGTCTGCGCTTTCCTGCACTTTTTTCTTTAATTCTTCTGCTTCTTCTTTCTTTCCTTGAGCCATGCAGACGCCTATCTGCTTAGATATTTTATTTCTTTCTGCACGAAGTGCTTCTACTTCCTGTTTAATATCTCTGTTTCTCTGATCTAATTCTAACACTTCATCTACTAAAGGAAGTTTTTCATCCTGAAATTTCTTTTTAATATTTTCCTTTACAATATCCGGGTTACTCCTTACAAATTTAATGTCTAACATCTCTGTCTCCTCCTGTTTTATCCTTTTATTTATCTATGATTTCATTATCATCCAATTCAAACGTATCCTGGAAAATAGCTTTATCTAAAGCCTCTGCTTCTTCTTCGGCAAGCTCCACATAGCTTTCGCCTTTTACAATTTCCTTAATATAAGTATAACACCCTTCTCTGCTGTGCATAGCATTTAAAATCCAGCCGCTGTCATTTCCATCTAACATGGCAACCGCAAAACTTAATTTTCCGCCCATTTCATTAAATGCATCATACTTTACAATTCCTACTTTTTGATAAGTTCTTTCCAGTCTGCGGTTAATGTCTCTTACATCCTGTCTGTTCTGCTTCGTAAACTTCAAAACGGAATCCAGCTCAGCAAATCTTTCTTTCATACTCGCTTCTAAAGTTTTTCCGTCTTTTCCCTTCATAAACGTCTGATAACTACTTTTTAGACGATTATACTTCAAAGTAACGTTTACATATAATATAAACAGTACAATAAACAGAACCAACATGAATATAAATATAAATGCAGGATCTATTCCTAATGCACTTAATATTTTACTTTCCATACATTATTCTCCTTTTCTAATACTCATTATCATTTCGAACACACGTTCTAATTCTTCATCTGAATAATATTCTATCTCTATTTTACCTTTTCCATTACCTTTCGAGGATATACTTACTTTTGTACCGATAACTTCTTTTAATTTATTTTCAATATCATTATAAATAAATGCATTTTCTACCTTTTTCTTTACAGGAACCTTCTTCGGATTCTTTATCTCTTTTACGAGCTTTTCAGTCTCCCTGACACTTAATTTTTCATCAAACACCTTATTTGCGAGTTCATACTGTTGTTCCTTGTCATCAATTGCAAGAAGTGCCCTTGCATGTCCGGTAGATATCATATCATCTATAATCATCTGCTGAACCTTTTCATCCAGTTTCAATAAACGCATAGAATTTGTAACAGCTGTTCTGCTTTTTGAAACCCGCTCTGCTACTTCATCCTGTTTTAACTTGAATTCTTCAAGAAGCCTTTTATATGCCATTGCTTCTTCAATAGGGTTCAGATTTTCTCTCTGAATATTTTCAATCAGGCTGATTTCTACAATTTCCTGTTCTGTATATTCTTTAACAATAACAGGTATTTCTTTTTGTTTTGCAAGTTTTGCTGCTCTCCACCGTCTCTCACCTGCTATAATCTCATAATAATCATTTCTTTTCTGGACAACTAACGGCTGGATAACACCATATTGTTTAATTGAATCCGCAAGTTCTAATAGAGCATCTTCTTCGAATTTTTTACGAGGCTGCTCTCTATTTGGCTCAACTTTATTAATATTCATCATCTGTACGCCGGATTCAACTTTTTCTTCCTTTTCCGCTTTTATCTCAGGTTTTATTGTCTCGGACATTTTCTTGTCAGGTATTAAGGCATCTAACCCTTTTCCTAACCCCTTCTTTTTAACTGCCATAATTTTCTCCTAACTAAATATTTATTTTCTTTCAATAACTTCTTCTGCTAATTTTCTATAACTTTCTGCACCAGATGATCTTGTATCATACAGATTAATCGGCATTCCATAACTAGGGGCTTCCGCTAATCTGATATTACGTGGAATAATCGTCTTATAAATACTCTGCTGAAGATTGTCTTTTACATTTTCCACAACCTGAAGTGAAAGATTTGTTCTTGCATCATACATGGTAAAGACAACTCCCTCTATTTCAAGGCCTGAATTCAATCTTTCTTTTACCAATTCTACCGTATGGATTAACTGGCTCAATCCTTCAAGGGCATAATATTCACATTGAATTGGCACGATGACGGAATCTGCAGTGGTCATTGCATTAATAGTAAGCATACTTAATGATGGCGGACAATCAATGATAATAAAATCATAATTATCCTTCACTTTATATATTTCTTTCCGTAATATGTATTCTTTCTCTTCTACCCCTATAAGTTCGATTTCGGCTGCCGATAAATCTACACTGGTAGGTATCATATCAAGGTTATCAAGTACATTTTTTATAATAACACCTTCAATATCAACTTCACCAATAATCAAATCATATATTGTTTTATCTGTGCTTCCTTTTTCTACTCCCAACCCACTTGTCATATTTCCTTGTGGATCCATATCTACAGAAAGGACTTTTTTCCCTTTTTCAGCCAAACACGCTGATAGATTAATCGCTGTTGTGGTCTTTCCAACCCCGCCTTTTTGATTCGCTATGGCTATAATTCTCCCCATTTTATATCACCTTTCTATTTTAATTTCCGGTTTAGCTACTGTTGTTCGTTGCATTGCAGCTACTTCGCGACGAACGCCAACTACTGCTGCTTGTTGCAATACGCTTCAATGCGTGACGAACGCCACTACTGCTGTTCGTTGTCTTTCCGCTACTATGTAAGCGAACATCAACTTCCACTGTTCGCCGGCTTACCACTACTTCGCGTCGAACGTCAACTCCAAACCTTCGGTTTCTCGTTGTTCGTTACACTCACATAGTTCTAAACATAGAAAGCTCCTTTACTGCAAGCAGTAGAATCTTTCTATAACTTGCCGCTACTTCGCGACGAACGCCAACTCCAAACCTTCGGTTTCTCGTTGTTCGTTACACTCACATAGTTCTAAACATAGAAAGCTCCTTTACTGCAAGCAGTAGAATCTTTCTATGTTTAGAACTGCGTTCGTCGCTTATCGTTCATTATACCACATTTGTTTCACGTGAAACATATTATTTTTATATTTTAAGAAAAAACTCTTCAAAATGTTTCACGTGAAACATTTTGAAGAGTTTAACAAACACATTTTCAGTATAAAAATCAAAAATCAATATCACAAAGGCTCCTTCGAAGGAAGTCCCGCCTTGCGGGGATATTTCTTTGCAGTAGGTCTTTCCTTCCTTACTATAACAAACGACCTCCCTATATCAGTTCCCGGAAGCTGGAATTTTATCACATTTTCAATATTTCCGCCTAAAATCTTAATAGCATTCTCAGATTTTATCAATTCTTCATCAATACTTCCAGATTTATATGATATAAATTTCCCTCCAATTTTAACATAAGGAAGACTATATTCCGATAAAGTTGCCAGATTTGCAACTGCTCGTGATACGCAAAGATCATATTTTTCTCTATACTGCTGCTGTTTTGCAAAATCTTCTGCTCTTCCATGTATAGCTGTGATTTTTTTTAACTCTAATTCATCTATAACCGTATTTAAAAATTTCACTCTTTTATTTAAAGAATCTAATAATGTTATTTCAAGATTTGGATATGCTATTTTCAGCGGTATTCCCGGAAAACCTGCTCCCGTACCTATGTCAATTACTGTTTTTACTTTATTTAAATCTATCGCTTTTTCTACAGAAAGACTGTCTATGAAATGTTTTTCTAGAACCTCATCATATTCTGTAATTGCAGTTAGATTCATTACTTTATTCCATTCTATAAGGATTTCATAAAATCTTTTAAACTGACTTTCCTGCTTTTCGTTTAATTTTACAGAGATATGTTCCATTTTATTTCCTCTTATTCTTTTTTATTGTAACAGTTCAGTCATAGCTCATACAGTATGTAAATCATGCTCGCACGAATAAATACACTATATATGTTATGAGCTGAACTTCTACTTTTTATTATATTCTCCGCTCAGATATACCAACAAGACAGAAATATCTGCCGGGGAAACTCCCGAAATGCGAGATGCCTGTCCAATTGATTCCGGACGATATTCTTTTAACTTCTGTACTGCCTCTATTCTAAGGCTTTTTACATTATCATAGTCCATATCATCTGGAATCTTTTTATTTTCAAGTTTTTTAAACTGTTCTACCTGTCTCTCCTGACGACGGATATAACCATCATATTTTATAGATATATTTACCTGTTCTCCTACTTCTTCGCTCAAATCTTTTGGAAATTCCGGTCTCATATCATCTATCGGAGCCAGTATTTCATAAGACAATTCCGGACGTCTAATCAATTCCGCAAGTGTTGTTCCGGAAGAAAGTGGCGTACTATTATATTTTTCCAGTAAATGTTGAACTTTCTCTCCTGTTCCTATATTAACATGAGATACTCTCTCTATCTCTTCCGCAATTAATTTCTTTTTTAACAGCAGACGTTCATATCTCTTATCAGATATCAGTCCAATATCATGGCCTATTTTTGTAAGACGTTGATCTGCATTATCCTGTCTAAGTAAAAGTCTATACTCAGCGCGGGAAGTCATCATACGATATGGTTCATGACTTTCTTTTGTAACCAGGTCATCTATTAACACTCCTATATATGCCTGCGAACGATCCAATACAAGAGCTTCTTTTCCTTGAAGTTTTCTTGCAGCATTAATTCCTGCCACAAGTCCTTGTGCTGCCGCCTCCTCATATCCTGAGCTTCCATTAAATTGTCCTCCGCTAAACAGCCCTTCTATATTACGAAACTCTAAGGAAGGTTTTAATTGCCTTGCATCAATGCAATCATATTCAATCGCATATGCATTACGGACTATTCTTACATTTTCGAGTCCTGGAACCGTTCTATACATAGCATATTGTACATCTTCTGGAAGCGAGCTTGACATACCTCCTATATACATCTCATTTGTCTCAAGTCCTTCCGGCTCCAAAAATACCTGATGGCGATTCTTATCTGCAAATTTTACTACCTTGTCTTCAATGGAAGGACAATAACGTGGTCCCGTTCCTTCTATCATTCCCGAGAAAAGCGGAGATCTGTCAAGATTTGCTCTTATGATTTCATGCGTTTTTTCATTTGTATAAGTAAGCCAGCAGGAAGCCTGGTCTATTTGTACATCCTCTGGATTTGTTTCAAATGAAAATGGAACTATCCTTTCATCTCCCGTCTGTTCTTCCATTTTACTAAAGTCCACACTTCTCCTGTCAACTCTTGCGGGAGTTCCCGTCTTAAACCTGTACATTTTTATTCCAAGCTCTTTCAGGCAATCGGTCAAATGATTTGCTGCCTGCAACCCATTCGGACCTGTATAATTACTTACATCACCATAAATACATCTCGCCCTCAAGTATGTTCCCGTACATAATACAACTGCTTTTACGCGGTATATACCCCCAGAGAGTATCTGAACTCCTGTAATTTTATTATCCTCTGTAATTATATTTGCAACTTCAGCCTGCTTGATTTCCAGATTTTCTTGATTTTCTAATACTCTTCTCATCGTTCTGCTGTAATTGGCTTTATCAGCCTGCGCACGAAGAGAATGAACTGCAGGACCTTTTGATTTATTAAGCATTTTTGACTGAATAAAAGTTCTGTCTATTACTTTTCCCATTTCACCGCCAAGTGCATCTATTTCCCTCACAAGATGTCCCTTTGAACTCCCACCTATGTTTGGATTACAAGGCATAAGAGCTATACTGTCTACACTTACCGTAAACACAATTGTCTTAAATCCTAATCTTGCAGCTGCAAGCGCCGCCTCACAGCCGGCATGTCCGGCGCCAATAACTGCTATATCATAATTATCTTTATTTTCCCATACAGAATTTGCTGAATATCTCATTAACCAAATCTTCTCCTATCGTTTCGCCTGTAATACTTCCAAGTGCTTCATAAGCATCCAAAAGATCAATCGAATAAAAATCTTCCGGCATTCCTGCATCAATGCTCTCATTTACTTTCTTCAGAGATTCATACGCATCCTGAAGCGCAGTCTTATGACGGATGTTTGTTATATAGATTTCATCATTAAATGAAAGATTTCCTTCATAAAACATATCCTTAAGAATTCCTTCTAATTCAAGGATTCCCTGGTTTTTCACCACTGAAATTTCAATAACAGGAACCATATCATCTCCGTTTTTTGCAGGATTTAATGCAAAATATCTTTTTTGGATGTCTTCTTTCGTTACTATCATATCTAAATCCGATTTATTTAGCAATATAATTGACGGCTTTTCCTTAATCATCATAAAAATCTCATCATCATTCTCATCAAGCGGTATCGAAGAATCTATTACGCATATGATCAAATCTGCTGATTCTGCATGGCTTTTTGCTTTATCCACACCAATCTTTTCAACAACATCTTCTGTATTTCTAATTCCTGCCGTATCAATTATATTAAGTGATATGCCCTGAAGACTTACATGTTCTTCAAGTACATCTCTCGTCGTTCCAGCTATATCTGTAACAATCGCACGTTCTTCTCCAATAAGTACATTAAGAAGAGAAGACTTTCCTGCATTCGGCTTACCGACAATTACTGTCTTGATACCCTCTTTTATAATTCTTCCATTATTATAAGTAGATAAGAGATGCAAGATTTCCTGCATTAATTCATCTACTACAAGCTTCAATTTTTCTCCATAACCATCAACACTTATATGTTCCGGGTCGTCAAGCGCCGTTTCGATAAATGCCGTATGGTAAATTATTTCATTTCTTATGTCATTAATTTTATTTTTTATATTACCTTTTAATTGACCAATAGAACTTTTAAGGGCGTATTCATTTTTTGAAGAAATCAAATCTCCCACCGCCTCAGCCTGTGAAAGATCCAGACGGCCATTCAAAAATGCCCTCTTTGTAAATTCGCCAGGTTCTGCAGGACGGGCGCCATATTTAATCAAAGTTTCCAACACACGCTTAACAACATACATACCACCATGACAGTTAATCTCTATCGTATCCTCTCCTGTGTAACTGTGTGGCCCTTTCATAAGCATGACAAGCACTTCATCAATCATATCCTGTCCATCCATCACATATCCATAATGAATAGTATGTGATGCCTGCTGCGCGAGCTTTTTATCATTTTTTCCTTTATAAACTCTGTCAGCAATATCGATGGCCTGCTCACCGGTCATTCTTACAATACCGATTCCAGAGGGACTCATAGCTGTTGATATCGCTGCAATCGTACCTGAATACTCCATATGCTTCCTCTCTACTACTTATTTTAAATATTTTTCTACTACTATATAAAGATACCAGGATTGTGAGAGTATGAAGTACGGAACAATCCATATGGTATCTTTTGCCTCCAACATTTTATAAAGACGACAACCACTAAGATACTCTCTTAATAACAAATTCTATTGTAACATTAATTCTTTCAATGTAACACCATTTTCTCAATATTATAAAAAGGAAATATATAAATAGAATAAAAAAAATACGGATTTACGTAAAAAAATTCTTGACAATATACGGATTACCATATAATATATGATTAAAGATTACGAAATTCAGTAAAGAAACATTTGTTCTGTAAAGAATATACCATTTTACAGAAGAGTTGTCAAATTGTTTTTTATCCGGCTGGCCTTCGGTGTCTGAATATAGTAATCAAAAACAAAGCTTCCGGAAGACTTTGAAAACATTAATTCAGGATGTAGTTCTTTCAAACTTTACTATGTCCTACCCAAAAACAACAAAGAAAAAAGGAGAATGAAAAATGAATAACAAAACAATTAAAAACATGCCGGAAGCTCCGGTAAAAGAAAAAGAATCAAAAATTTTAACAGAATTAACAGAAAAAAGAGAAGAAAATGCCAAATATTTTCTTACAGAAAATCACGGTGGTGTTGCGGCCATCTATCCATTTCCAGTCCATTATAAGGAAGATGGACAGTGGAAGGAAATTGATAATCAGCTTCAGGAAGAAAATACAGAAGAGTCTGGTTATCAGAATAAAAAATCCAGTTTAAAGGTAAAATTTGCAAAAAAATCAAAATCAAAAAAACTGGTTACGGTTCAGAAAAAGAATCACAAAATATCCTGGTGCATGGAAGATGATAAAAAGAGCGACAAGAAAGAGAAAAAGGATTTTACGGTTTATATACCTGCGTCTGAATCTTCAAATGAAGATGCTTTCCATGATGCAGCTCAGGATATTCAAAAACAAAATCAGAAATTCGTAAAAATACCTCATCTGAGAAGCGGTGGTATTTACGAAGATATCAAAGAAGGTGTTGATCTTGAATATTTGCTGGAAAGTGACCGCCTGAAAGAAAATATCATTTTAAAATGTAAGGATGCAGCAAAAGAAGCCATATCTTTCCGTATTAATCATAAAAAGCTGGACCTGTGTTTGGAAAAATCAGGAAATATTGCATTTTATGAAAAAGGAAAAAAGGAAGAAGTAATTTACAGTCTGGGTAAACCTTGTATGTATGATGCGTCAGGTATCTACTGCGGACAGGTTCACTATGAAGCAGAAAATGTATCTAATGAAGAAACTCTTCTTACGATTAAAGCAGATAAAGAATGGCTGCTTGCAGAGGAAAGACAATATCCGGTTGTAATTGACCCGAACATGGAAACATCCAAAAATTCGAAAAAAATCATGGATACATTTGTACGTGAAAAACAGCCAAATGAAGGTGTTTCCTCAACCTATGGCTCCTTCTGTGTAGGAAACAGTGATTCCTATGGAAAATGCCGAAGCTTTTTAAAATTTACAGAACTTCCGTCTCTTCCGCAAGGAGCAGTTCTTTACGATGCAATCCTTTGTATCTGGCAGTACACATTTTCTTCTTATGAAAGAAAACCATTCTATGTAACTGCCCATGAAGTAAAGGAAGACTGGACAGAAGGAACCCTTACCTGGAATAACCAGAAACCGCACGAAGCAGAAATACTTGATTATGCAAAGATGGATAAAGTCGGTAGCAGTATTGTGCCAAAACAGCTTCATGTTACAAAGCTTGTAAGAAAGTGGTATAACACAGGAAATAATTATGGAATTATGCTGAAAATGTATGATGAAAAAATCCACTCTGATGCAACATTTTTATCTTCTGACCATTCTACAGGAGGTGGAATTACGACAGATATGTATCCGTCCGGAATGTTCTATTACCGGGATGCAAATGGATTAGAAGATTATTACAGCTACCATGACCAGAGCGTAGGAAGAGCCGGAATCGGATACGTGAATGATTTTAATGGAAATCTTGTATTTATCCACCCGGATGTTACGACAAGTGGAACTCTGATGCCAGCCAGTGTCAGTCATGTGTATAACTTATCAAAAAGAAATGAATGGCTGCGTGTTGGATATGGCTGGAGACTTTCTGCACATAAACAGCTGTATTCGTCTGGAATCAAGGATTTTCCATATGTATATGTAGATGAAGATGGAACAAGCCATTATTTTTACAAAGATACTTCAGATGAAAATAAGTGGAAGGATGAAGACGGAATTGGACTTATCATTACCCAGACTTCTTCTTCTGACAATTCTTCTTATATGATTATGGAGACAAAAGACAAGTATCAGATGATTTTCCGAAAAGACGGATTTATTGCAAAAGAAATAGATACAAGTGGAAATGAAATCGAATATATCTACAGTCCAGATGCATATGGAGATCGTCTGGTGCAGATAAAAGATGCTACAGGAGCAGTCATTTCTCTCAACTATGGCGAAAACGGAGAATTGACAAATATCGTAGATGATGCCGGACGTGTTACTTACTATGCATATGAGAATTATAATCTCCGTAATATCACTTATCCGGATAATAAACGCAGCTGGTATCAGTACAGCGACCATATGTTGATGTACGTGAAGGCGCCGGATAATTACGAAATGGATTATACCTATCAGGAAGACTGCAAAGTTATGCGTGTAGCAACTATCACAGAATGGAAAAGTGGAGGAAAAGTAGACAGTAACAAAGGACAGGAGATTAAGATTTCTTATAAAAATGGGAATATGACTGTATTTGAAGAACCTGGTATAGACGGAGACTTGAAAAACATAGCAGACAATAAAGTTTATACCTATCAATTTGACAGCAGCGGACGCCCGGTCTGCGTCGTAGACCAGGATGGAAATGGTGCAAGTTATGGATACTACAAAGAAGGACAGAAAAATAACCGCCTAAGTGAACAGGGCAGTACTATGAAAAGTATCCATAATTATATGAAAAATACTCGTTTTGAAGACAGGACAACGGAAGATGGTTTGAATCATTGGGCAAAATATGCAATGGATACAAGTCAAGTGAATGTAGTTACGAATATGGGATATATTGGAAGCCGTTCCGTTAAAGTAACACGGCCAAAGACAGAATCCAGCGCCTCTGGTGTACAGCAGATTGTAGAACTTTCACCGGGAACCTACACAGCTTCTGCATATATGAAAGCAGAAAGTATGTCTGGAACTGGAAGTTTAGGACTCACAATTATGGGAATAAAAGCTGACGGAAGTACAACTACACTGGCTCATTCTTATGGAATCAAAAAAGCCACAGACTCGGAAATTGATGGAGGATGGCAGAGAGAAACAGTAACCTTTACGTTAAGTAGTACTTATAAAAGGGCAGCCATAATCGGCTCTTTGGCAAATGCATCCGGAACTGCTTATATGACGTGTTTCCAATTGGAAGAAGGAAGACAGGCAAATAAATTTAACCTAATGGAAAACGGTAATTTTGAGATAGCATCTTCAAGCTCAGAAACCGTACCAGATACCTTTACCGGAATTGAGACTAATTCTGCCACATTGGCAGATGGAAGAATCTACGGAACCTCCAAATATGGACAGTATTCCCTTCAAATTCATGGAGAACCAGATAAAAGAAAAGGATTCTGGAAGGAAATTCCAATTAATGGAACAGAAAAAGATATTTTTAATGTCAGTGGCTGGGCAAAGGGAAAAGGCATTCCGGAAAAAGAGTTTGGCATGACAGTTGGATTCCGATATGAAGATGGTACAACAAAATGGGAAAATATCCCGTTTAATCCTTATTCAGAAGACTGGCAGTTTGTAAGTAAAACAATTAGTCCGGATGACAAACAATCTGACACAAATAAAAAATTTACAGCTATCCTGTTCCATATCTTTTATGGAAATAATGCCAATAATGCGTATTTTGACGGAATCCAGATTATCCGTGATGATGCACAGAGTTATGTATATGATGACGATGGAAATCTGATTTCAGCAAAATCAGCTGCCGAAAAATCTGGTTTCAGTCATGATAAAAATGGAAATTTATCCAAAATGATGGATATTACCGGAGCATCTTTTGATTATGGATATGATTATAAACAGAGATTAAAAAGTGCAGCAAGTTCAGAAGAAATAACTTATCGGTTTGAATACAGCGTAAATGGAAATCCACTGCGGACAATCGCAAACGCAGAAAGAAAACATCCTGCAGTCACTCCGGGAAGGTCCTATTATATACGGGAAAAAGTATCTGGAAAATATCTGAATGCAGCCGGAAACGGAACTGCCTCAGGAACTGCCATGCAGCTGCAGGAATTTACAAACCATAATGCTCAGAAATGGAAAGTAGTCGACGTAGGACAAGGTTACATCAGTTTAATACCTATGTATGCACAGTCTCTTGCACTTACAGTACAAAGTGGAAAAAATGTAGACGGAACTGTGATACAGATTGCAACGAGAGACCATTCAGACGCACAGAAATTTAAATTAAAAATGTCTGAAAATAGTGATTATCAGATTCTGGCAAAATGCTCAAAAGACAAGCGATGTCTTACAAATGCAGCTAACTCTACAACCAATGGAGCAGCTGTAACATTGTGGGGAGCAAACGACACCTACGACCGACAAAAATGGTATTTTGAGCCGGCAGATATGGGAGAACTCACAGATTTCCCGGAAGAAGGAAGTGTTTTCTCTATCCGTGCATATCACAGCGGCCAGTATCTGGATACTGTTTTAACAAATCCTTCAGATGGAAGAATTCTGGAACAGAATTACTATAGCGGAAGTATAAAACAATGTTTTTTCCTAAAAAAAGAAAATAGTTCAGGAGATTATTCTATCCATCTGGCTGCCGAACCGGATATGGTATTGGCAAGGCAGGGAACTTATGAAGGAAGACAGACTATTACCATCCATAGTTATAAGAGCGGAGATGCAACACAGTTGTTCCGTTTTATCAAAGTCGGATATGCTTATGCTATCTGGAATCCGGCAAGCAACGAAGGTCTGGGTGTTATGGGAAATTCCTGGTCAGCGGGAGGAAAGCTTGTAACAAATGGTGGAACGATATCCGAATATGCACCAAATAAACGATTTATTCTGGAAAACAGAGGAAACTTTATCGAATCTTCCCTCAGCTATACGATGGATGGAAGAAATGTCAAAAAAATAAAAGATGCCAGAGGATATGAAACTACTAATACTTATGATGCAAAAAACCGCCTTCTAACATCTGTAAAAGATGCAAAAGGCCAGGTTATCAATTATACCTATAATACAAAGAATGACCAATTAACTGGCGTATCGGCGAACGTAGGAGGAACAACCATCAGTAATTCATACAGCTATGACAGTGGAGACCGCCTTTCTTCTATCGAACATAACGGGTTCACTTATGGATACGAGTATGACGGCTTCGGTAATCAGACTGCCGTAAAATTAGGAAGTGTAACATTGGAAAAGAATACTTATCTTCCTCATAACGGCCCGCTTGAATCTGTCACTTACGCAAATGGAGATGTAATTACTAATAAGTATGACAATAATTTCCGCCTGATTGAACAAAATCATAAACACGGAACAAGAACAACCGATATTTTAAGAAACACCTATGATGAATATGATAACCTGTGCAGTCAGGACGATATGATTAATCGAGTGACATACAAATACCGTTACGACTTAATTGACCGCCTGATAGCAATGGAAAGAACTGATGGACAAAAACTTCATCTTGCTTATGATGACAAAAACCGGATAAAATCTATAACCCATAAAGTAAATGACAGTGGAAATACTGTAAAATATCTCTATGGAGATATCAGCAAAAATGAACTTCCAGGTTTGATGTATGGCATTTACGTAGATGGAAAAAGACTAAGCCGCATCAATTATGACCGAATGGGACGATTACAAATGAAATCACTGAATCTAAATAGTGGGAAAGATTACAATATTCAATATGCTTATGTCCCGGGAAATAAGGAATGTTATACTACTACCCTGGCCAAAGAAATTAAAAACGGCAGTCAGAAACTTTCCTATACTTATGATGAAGTAGGTAATATCAAGACTATCCGTGAAAATGGCGTACTAAAAGCAACGTATAACTACGATGGAATCGGAAGACTTATCCGAGAAGACAATAAATGGCTGAATAAAACGATTTGTTATGCATATGATGCCGGAGGAAATCTTCTGACAAAAAAAGAATATAATTATGTAACCGGAACAGTCGGAACTGTAAGAAAAACCATTTCTTATACATATGGAAATACAGCATGGAAAGATCAGCTGACTTCCTATAACGGACAGAACATCACTTACGATGCAATGGGAAATCCTCTTTCCTACCGCGGAATGACGATGAACTGGAAAAAAGGAAGAGAACTTATGAGCCTTACCAAATCCGGAAAGACAATCACCTATGCATACAGTCCTGACGGAATTCGTGTTGGAAAAACAGTGAAAAATGGCGGTGTATCGGAGCAGATTGTAACCTACTATCTAAATGGAAACGATATCCTTGCCATGAAAACCCTGCATGACATGATTCACTTCATTTATGATGAAAATGGGCAGCTGTTTGCCATGGATCTCAACGGAACAATGTATTACTATATTTATAACATTCAGAATGATGTAATCGGACTTCTTGACAGAAACGGAACTCAGGTGGTAAGTTATACCTATGATAGCTGGGGAAAACAAATCTCCATGGATGATACCTCAGAGGAAGATGTAGGTACAAAGAACCCGTTCCGTTACCGAGGCTACTACTGGGATGAAGAGACAGGTCTTTATTATGTGAACAGCCGGTACTATGATGCGGAAGTCGGAAGATTTATAAATGCGGATGATACAGAATTAATTTCCAGTAATCCAACTGCACTTACGGATAAAAATCTATATGCTTATTGTGATAATAATCCAGTAAATAGAAGGGATGAAGAAGGAGAATTTTGGGTCACAGCAACAAAAATAGCCGTTGGTCTGCTTACACAATATGCAGGTGATGTAGTTGAAAATATTACAAGTGGAAAAAAAGGACTTGATATTTTAAAACCAACGTCATCAGTAGGAGACTATGTTGCTGCAGGAGTTACATCTATAATTCCCGGATCTGGAAAGTTAGCATCTATAAGCAGAGCATTTGTCAGTGAAACAATAAAAACTGCGGAAAAAGGCATAAAGGGAGAAAAGATTAGTGTAAAATCCTATTTAGCAAATGTAACAACAAATGCAATTAAATCAGTTTTTGTTGATACTGGAATAAGGAAAGTTGACAAGTTTATTTCATCAAAAACTCCAAGTAATTCATGGGATTATAAAGCAAAAATGATGAAAAAAAAGTCATATAAAAAGATGACAAGGCGAACAATTAATAAAAAAATGAATAGGGAATTAAGATGGAATAGAAGAATTCGTAAAGGAGTTTCTTTTGTGTTAAATGTATTTAGCAATAAACTTTCTATAAAAAGGTAATTGCAAAATAATTTTACAATTCTAATTGAAACATAGTAAGAATCCTACATATTAGGATTCTTACTATGAGAAATGAATACCTTATATTTTTGGACAAAATAAATGATTCTCATATAATTATAAAGTCGATAAATCTTATATGTATTTATGCAACTTATAGCATTTCACAAACGCCTAAAATTCTTATAAAGACATAAAAGGAGAAAAAATTTATGTATGATTTAAGAGGACTTTACATGCACATGCTGTTTACAAGTGGTTTTTGTG
>CALFCS010000188.1 GCA_937950565.1 uncultured Lachnospiraceae bacterium | reverse complement strand
TCTGCGCCGCGCTTCCCGTATAAGCCTGCAGGACTACCGCAGGGCGGTTGATACTTGCATCATTTGCAATCCTTGTAAGCGCCATGCCCGGTGCACAGATTGGCCACAGATAATAATTCCCTGAACTGTCCGCTTTCTGCAGGAGGAAACTCTGTCCGTCGCCGCCGTTATAGTAATACTGCTGCAGGGCAGTCCCCGAAGCCGCAGAGCCTCCCGGCACGTCCAGGTACTGGCCGCTGTGGGCCGCCCGGAAGGCAAAGATGCTCCCATCCTCCGGTGTGTCCGATACGAGCGATAAGTCTGCCGGCTCCAGGTACCATCTCTGTCTGTGGTATCCTGCTTCTCCTCCTTCACTGCCTTCACCCCAGATCGTGACAGCTGCCCCGTCCGCGGTTGTATTGGCCGCATTCGTCAGGACTCTCTTATCCTTGCTGCACTTTGCCGCAATCTCATACTCGCCCCTCCACTGGGAGAGCAGTTTGAATTTCTGGCTGTCACTGTGATTTCCTGTCGTGATCTGTACTTCTGTGCCGTCCGCATTCTTTCCGTCCTTCACAGTAAGCGCCATAGACGTCGCATGCATGGGAACCAGACTGATATAGCCGCTTCCTTCTCCAACTACTTTCCACTTCTGTGCGGATGCCCCGGTAAATTCATTTAACAGTACCCTTGTGCCGGATGCGCTGCTTTCCCCGGCTGCATTCAGATATCTGCCGGACACCTTTTCATGGATATAATAGACCCTTCCTTCCGTGACTGCCGGATGTCTCCTGTCTCCATAGGCAAGCGTGCGCGCCGGGTTGCCGAAGCTGTCATAATCAAACTGGTATACCACCTGTTCGGAGCTTGCGGCACGCTTCAGGTTCTGCTTTGCATCATATCCATACTCAAAGGACGTTCCTGTAATGTCACTCATTTTTGTCAGATTTCCGTTCTTATCATTGGAAAATCCCGCGCGGTCTGCCGCTGTCTTTGCGGAGATCAGGTTGCCCTCATCATCATATACATAACTCTCCCCATCATCCCGGATGATCTGGAGCCCGTCAAAATAAGCTTCATTTGCATTATATCCATAGAAAATATGGAACCAGAGCTCCTTGTATTTTTTCGATGTGCTGCTGGTCTGGTCATTTGGCGTGATCGTCTGGCTGACATACTGCCAGTCCGTCACATGCGGATTAAACGGGATATAATCCCACTTCTTCACTTCCGTGTCGCCTTCCATCAGGAAGCCTGCCACCATACCGAATTCTTTTCCGGATACGCCGCTTCCTTTCGCCCATCCGCTGATGGAGAAGACATCCGTTTCCGGTCCGCTGACCGGAATCTTCTTCCAGAATCCTTTCCGCTTTCCATACTCGCCGTAGATACGCAGGGCATACCTGCCGTATCCGTCCTTTGCCTTATCCGGGATCCTTCCGTCTGCCCAGGAAGAAAGATTTACTTCAAGTCCGTCATATCCTTCCGGCTCCCACTGGTTTCCATCCTTCGCATACTCAAAGCTTCCGTTTTCCATCAGGTTGAACTTATTTGCCACTGCCCCGTCCTCTAACTGGAAGCAGGTCATATAACCCATTCCATAGGCCTGGAACATTGCTCCGATGACCAGTACACTCTTATATTCTGCTGTCACGGTAAAGGTAACGCTCTCCCTCTTCCATCCATGATCGATATCGGAATCGTTTCTGTCAGTAATGCCTGCAGAGCTTCCCAGGAGTACCTGTGTGCCGCCGGATTTGATCCCGAATACGCGGAGTCCCATTTCCCCGCCTGAAATCGTATAGATATTCATATAAGCAGACAGGGTATACATACCCGGTGCAAGCACAACCTCCTGCCGGACCCCGGATGCATGATTTCCGGAAACCGAACGTGCGATCTGGATGGATTTGTTTCCAATATATCCGACACTCTGGTTCCAGCGCACCTGGTCCGCATCCTCTGAATCAATATCCCAGCAGTTAAAACCATCCTCAAACCGTGGATTTCTCAGGTAGTTCCGGATCGGCTTCATCGTGGAGCCTGCACGGCTCAGCCGGTTGTTCTTCTGCCCCTCCTTATAATAGCCGTAGCTTGCCGCATTTCCATCCTGGTCACAGACACATACCGGACGTCCGCTTGTATCGAACTGGTAAGTATAGGTATGGTTATCCGCCTTTGTACTGATCTGCCCGTCTAACCCGGATTCTTCAAATACAGTCATGTTCCCATCCTTATAAGTGATCTTTACTTCCTGTCCAATCTGGCTTCCCCTGTTTTCCACCATATGGTTCACACGCATCACGCCGCAGTCATTCCCATACCCGTAATACATCTGGTATTCATCCGGCGCTTTCACATACATCAGAAGATGTGCATAACTTCCGCTTCCATAACCGTAACGGCTGGATTTGCCGTCCGGATAAACAATGGTTTTCAGATCTTCCCCTTCATAAGTAAAGGTGAGCGCCCTTCCTGCATCATCCGTGATCTTCGACAGCTTCCCGCCTGTTTCCCCATAGCTCAGGGTGAAGGAGGAACCGGAAGCATCTGTGATCTTTGACAGGTAGATTCCCTTACTGTCACTTCCGTAGGAATAAGTGATCATATTTCCATTCGGATCTTTCTCACTGCTGATAAATCCATCATTCCGGAATACCATCTGCACTTTTCCCTTTGTCTCCATGATCATATATGCATTGTTATCTGTGGATGAGGTCTGGGTGATCACAAGGCCGAGGCCGTCTTCATCCTTCAGCTTGTTATTGTCTGCCTTATCCTGATAGAAATAATGGTTTGTCCCATCCTCATCAATATATACATATGGATAATCCTTGTTGTCAGAAGCACGCAGCTCCTTATGAGCGCTTAATCTCCAGCCGTATCCTTCCCTCTTCCATACATCTTTATATCCTGCATTGTATACGTGGGAAAGACTGGCCGGGAAACGGGTGCCGCTGGCGGCCG
>CALFCS010000187.1 GCA_937950565.1 uncultured Lachnospiraceae bacterium | reverse complement strand
AAAGATTTAAAAGAGGCAGCAACGATTGAGGTGGAGGGAACCGTAAAACCGGAGGAACGTGCACCACACGGATTTGAGATCCGTCTGGATAAAATCAAGGTATTGTCCGAACCGGCTGCACCGATGCCGCTTGCAATCTCAAAATGGAAATTAAATACCTCCTTGGAGGCGAATTTAAACAACCGTGCGATCGCCCTTCGAAATATCAGGGAGCGTGCAAAATTCCGTATTCAGGAAGGTGTGGTACGGGGATTTCGTGATTTCTTATACAGTCAGGGGTTTACAGAGATCCATACACCAAAGATCGGTGCAAAAAGTGCAGAGGGCGGGGCAAACCTGTTCCGGTTGGAATATTTTCACAGACCGGCAGTTTTACAGCAGAGTCCTCAGTTTTACAAACAGATGATGGTCGGCGTATTTGACCGGGTATTTGAGACGGCGCCGGTATTCCGTGCAGAGAAGCATAATACAAAAAGGCATCTGAATGAATATACAAGTCTTGATTTTGAGATGGGTTATATTGATGGATTTGAGGACATTATGGCGATGGAGACCGGATATCTCCAGTATGCAATGGAACTTCTTGCAAGAAAATATGCGAAGGAATTAGAGCTCCTGGATGTTACACTTCCTGAGGTAAATAAAATTCCGGCAGTAAAGTTCAGTGATATAAAAGAAAAAGTTGCTGAGAAATATGGTCATAAGATGCGTAATCCATTTGATCTGGAGCCGGAGGAAGAGCAGCTGATCAGCAGATATGCAAAGGAAGAATGGAACAGTGATTTCGTGTTCGTGACTCATTATCCGTCAAAAAAGCGTCCATTTTATGCGATGGATGATCCGGAGGATACAAGATATACATTGAGCTTTGATCTTCTGTTCCGGGGAATGGAGATTACAACCGGAGGCCAACGTATCCATGAATATAAAAAGCTTCTTGCAAAGATAGAAGCAAGAGGAATGGAGACAGATGGTATGGAGCAGTATCTGGATACATTTAAACACGGAATGCCGCCTCATGGCGGACTGGGGATTGGTCTGGAGCGTCTTACGATGAAGCTTGTGGGGGAAGATAACGTAAGAGAGACGACACTGTTTCCAAGAGATTTAAGCAGACTGGAACCGTAAAATAACAAGGTAAAAAAGAGAGGTATGACATGTTTGGGGAAAGATGTACATTATGTGGAGGGAAATTAGACAGCAAGAAAGTATGTAAAGAATGTGGATTAGATAATAGCAAATCGGAAAAAAATTACAGGATTAACCAAAGCTCCTGTGACGGCATGCCGCTGACGCATGTGCATGAAGAGAAAAAAGAAAAACCAAAGGAGAGAAAGCAGGTAAAGCAGGTAAAGACAGGCGGGCAGCAGCCGTATAGGCAAATGGCAAAAAAGAAAAAAGGAAAGAAGTGGACTTCTTTTGTTGCGTTTATCCCAATGCTGTTTGTCGGGGTCAGTATCCTGGGGACATTGGTTGACAGCTTCACAGATGTTTTTTCTCCGGCATACGAGGAAACCTATGAAGAAACCTATGTAGAGAGAGACCCGTATGAAAATGTAGAGGCTGCGCTTCCTGCGGAAGGGGAGGCTGTAACATATTTTCTGGAAAATGGATTTTATACCGTCGGGGTACACATAGCTCCGGGGAATTACCGGGCAGAGGCGCTGGATGATTTTGATACCGTGATTGTGCATGATAATGAAAATGGAATTTATTTGTATGAATATAAAGGAAAGGATGAAACGAATTATCTGGATAATCTGTGGCTCTATCCGGGAGCACGGGTGGAAATCAGTGGAAAGAATCCGGTTACCTTTATCAGTAGGAATGCGGATACAGAAGGTCTGACAGCAATGGCAAATCCGGTTGCCGGAAGCTATATGTTTGACCAGACGCAGAAGGTAACTGCCGGAAAGGATATAGAACCCGGCGTGTATGATTTGAGGCTTCAGGAAGGAGAAGGTCAGTTCAAGCTTGTTATTTACGATGAAAATGGAGAAGAATATAGAACAGAGACAAAATATTTATATAGTGAAGGCCAGAAAGTATGTAAGAATCTGGTGATTCCGGAAAATGCAGTGATTATGTGTGAGACGGATGATATCATGACATACACGTTAACAGCTAGTGAAGTGATCGGCTCGACAGATTATCTGGGATATTATACAGAATATTAAAGCTTTTGTCTGTTTGGCACGGCAGAGCGGATCAAACAAGGAGGAAAGAAATATGGCGAATAAAATATCGGATGAAACAATTGAATATGTCGGTATTCTTGCAAAACTTGAGCTTTCCAGGCAGGAAAAGGAAGATGCAAAGGCCGATATGGAAAAAATGCTGGATTATTTTGATACATTAAATGAACTGGACACGGATGGCATCGAACCGATGTCGCATGTACGAACGGAAACGGAAGAGAGGACACGCTTGCGAATGCACCTCTTACGAAGGACTATTGTTTGAAAGTGCCGAGAACAATCGGATAGGAGGAGTGTATACTATGGAAATAAAAAGTATGACAGCAGTAGAGCTTGGAAAGAAAATACAGGCAAAAGAAATTTCGGCAGTAGAAGCAGTCCGTGCTTCTCTTGCACAGATTGATAAAGTAGAGGAACGTGTGCACAGCTTTGTGACGATAGACAGGGAAGGAGCATTACAAAGAGCGGAAGAGGTACAGAGACAGATATCTGACGGGAGTCTTACAGGACCTCTTGCAGGCGTTCCGGTGGCAGTGAAAGATAATATGTGTACGAAAGGGATGCTTACAACCTGCAGCTCGAAGATACTCGGGAACTTTAAGCCTACATTTACCGCAGAAGCAGTTAGGAATCTGGAAAAAGCAGGTGCGGTTATTATCGGCAAAACAAATATGGATGAGTTTGCTATGGGCAGTACGACGGAGACATCTTATTATGGCGTAACCAGAAATCCGTGGAATCTGGAACATGTACCGGGCGGTTCTTCCGGCGGTTCCTGTGCGGCGGTCGCAGCGGAGGAGTGTCCGTATGCATTAGGTTCAGATACGGGCGGCTCGATTCGTCAGCCAAGCTCTTTTTGCGGCGTAGTAGGAATCAAACCCACTTATGGAACGGTGTCCCGGTATGGCTTAATTGCGTACGGCTCTTCTCTTGACCAGATTGGACCGATTGCAAAGGATGTGACTGATTGTGCGGCGATTCTTGAGACGATTGCTTCACATGACCCGAAGGACAGTACTTCAATCGCGAGGGAGAGTTATGACTTTACAGGTGCGCTTGTAGATGAGGTAAAGGGGATGAAAATCGGAATTCCCCAGGATTATTTTATTGATGGATTAGATAAAGAAGTAAAGGAACACGTCTTGCGTGCAGCAAAAGTGCTGGAAGAAAAAGGAGCGATTGTAGAAGAATTTGATTTGAGTCTCGTACAATATGCAATTCCGGCATATTATGTTATCGCATCCGCAGAGGCCAGCTCCAATCTTGCGCGTTTTGACGGTGTGAAATACGGTTACCGCACAGAAGAATATGAAGATCTTCACAATATGTATAAGAAGAGCCGTTCCGAAGGATTTGGAGCGGAGGTAAAAAGAAGAATCATGCTGGGCTCCTTTGTGTTAAGCTCCGGATATTATGATGCATATTATCTGAAGGCATTAAGAACGAAAGCGCTGATTAAACAGGCATTTGACCGGGCATTTGAGAAATACGATGCGATTCTTGTTCCGGCGGCTCCGACGACAGCGCCGAAGCTTGGCGCGAGTCTGCATGACCCGCTGAAAATGTATCTGGGAGATATTTATACAATATCTGTAAATCTTGCCGGGCTTCCAGGAATCAGTATTCCCGTAGGGACGGACTCGAAGGGGCTTCCGGTAGGCATGCAGATTATCGGCAGCTGCTTTGATGAAGAGAAGATTCTTAGAATCGCATATGCATATGAGCAGGCTGGGGAATATAAAAGACCGGAACTTGTGCAGGAAGGGGGAAGAGAGTAATGGCAAAGCAGTATGAGACAGTGATAGGACTGGAGGTCCATGTTGAACTGGCAACAAAGACGAAAATATTCTGTTCCTGCAGTACAGAATTCGGAAGCGCCCCGAATACACATACGTGTCCGGTATGTACCGGTATGCCGGGTTCCCTTCCGGTATTAAATAAACAGGTCGTTGAATATGCGGCGGCAATCGGTCTTGCAATGAACTGTCAGATTACACAGGTGTGCAAATTTGACAGAAAGAACTATTTTTACCCGGATAACCCGCAGAACTATCAGATTTCCCAGTTATATCTGCCGATTGCGAGAAATGGCTATGTGGAAATCGAAGTAGGAGATATGAAAAAGAAGGTACGTATCCATGAAATGCATATGGAAGAAGATGCGGGAAAACTGGTGCATGATGAATGGGACGACACTTCCCTGATTGACTATAACCGGAGTGGTGTACCGCTTGTGGAGATTGTGTCAGAGCCGGATATGCGCTCCGCCGACGAGGTCATTGCGTATCTGGAGAAACTGCGCACGATTATACAATATCTGGGGGCGTCCGACTGTAAGCTTCAGGAAGGCTCTATGCGTGTGGACGTGAACTTATCTGTGAGAGAAGCAGGAACAGAGAAATTCGGAACGAGGACAGAGACGAAGAATCTGAACTCCTTTAAGGCAATTACAAGGGCAATCGAACATGAAAGAGAGCGTCAGATAGAGCTTTTGGAGGAAGGAAAAATTGTAACACAGGATACGAGACGGTGGGATGATAATAAAGAGACTTCCTATGCGATGCGCTCGAAGGAAGACGCCCAGGATTACCGTTATTTCCCGGAGCCGGACCTTGTGCCGGTTGTAATCAGTGATGAATGGATTGCGGAAATCAAAGCGAGACAGCCGGAATTCCGTTCCGAGAAGATTGAGCGGTATAAGAAAGAATTCGATATTCCACAGTATGACGCAGAGATTATTACGAATTCCAAGCATATGGCGGATATATTTGAAGAGGCAAGCAGTATTTGCGGCAAACCGAAAAAGGTCTCTAACTGGCTGATGGTTGAGACCATGCGGCTTCTTAAGGAGCACGGCATGGAACCGGAGGAGATTGCATTTTCGCCGGAAAACCTTGCAAAGCTGGTAATGCTTGCGGAAAATGGAACAATTAACAGTTCTGTTGCAAAGGAAGTATTTGAAAAAATCTTCGAAAATAATGTGGATCCGGATAAATATGTAGAAGAAAATGGATTAAAAACAGTTAACGATGAGGGAGAACTTCAAAAAGTATTAGAAAAAGTTATTGCCGAAAATCCACAGGCTGTAGTAGACTATAAGGGTGGCAAAGAAAAGGCACTGGGAGCGCTGGTCGGACAGACCATGAAGGCCATGAAAGGAAAAGCAAATCCGGGAATGGTAAATCAAAAGCTCCGGGAAATGTTAAAATAATGCAAAAGGGAAAGAAAGGAGAAGTCACATGGGAGGCTTTTTTGGAGTAGCATCAAAGGAAGATTGTGTACTGGAATTATTTTATGGAGTGGATTATCATTCACACCTCGGAACAAGACGCGGCGGAATGGCAACCTACGGGGCGGGCGGTTTTAACCGTGCCATCCACAATATTGAAAATTCACCTTTTAGAACCAAATTCGACCGGGATGTCGGCGAAATGAAAGGAAACTTAGGAATTGGATGTATTTCAGATTTTGAACCGCAGCCGTTATTGATTCGTTCTAAGCTTGGAAGTTTTGCAATTACGACAGTCGGAAAAATAAACAATTACGAAGAATTGCAGAGTCAGTTATATGATAATACGCATTCTCATTTTCAGGAAATGACAAATGGACAGGTAAATGCAACTGAGCTGATTGCCGCATTGATTTGTGAGAAGGATTCCATTGTAGAAGGAATCAGATATGTGCAGGAGGTTGTGAACGGCTCAATGACGCTGCTGCTTATGACAAAGGACGGCATTTATGCGGCGAGAGATTATTATGGAAGGACACCGCTTGTAATAGGAAAGAAAGACAATGCATATTGTGTTTCTTTTGAAAGTCATGCATATATTAATCTGGGGTACAGCGATTATAAAGAGCTGGGACCTGCAGAGATTGCATTTATCACACCGGAGGGTGTGGAGACCCTTCGTGCACCGAGGGAAGAGATGAAGATTTGTTCCTTCCTGTGGGTATATTATGGGTATCCGACTTCCTCTTATGAAGGGGTAAATGTAGAAGAAATGCGTTATAAGTGTGGAAGTATGCTGGCAAAACGAGATGGGGACAGTGTGCATCCGGATATCGTTGCGGGTGTTCCGGATTCGGGAATTGCGCACGCCATCGGTTATGCAAATGAATCTGGTGTTCCATACGCAAGACCATTTATTAAATACACGCCGACCTGGCCTCGTTCCTTTATGCCGACGAATCAGAGCCAGAGAAATTTAATTGCACGTATGAAGCTGATTCCGGTTAAGGCATTGATTGAGAATAAGAAGCTGCTTCTGATTGATGATTCCATTGTGCGCGGAACACAGCTTCGGGAGACGACAGAATTTCTGTATCACAGTGGCGCGAAGGAAGTGCATGTCCGTCCGGCATGTCCACCGATTATGTATGGATGTAAATATCTGAACTTCTCCCGCTCAAAATCAGAGATGGAGCTGATTGCCCGCCAGATGATTAAGGCAAGAGAAGGAGAAGACTGTTCGCAGGAGGTTCTGGATGAATATGCAAATCCATGCTCCTGCAAATATGCACAGATGATAGAAGATATCAGAAAGAACCAGAACTTTACGACACTCAGGTATCACAGACTGGATGATATGCTGGAGTCAATCGGTATCGAACCGTGTAAAGTGTGTACTTATTGTTTCAACGGGAAAGAGTAGAGAATACGTTTCTTTAGTATCCCCCATCGATTCCAATCACCTGCCCTGTCATATATGACGGGGCATTTGTTATATTCCAGACCATCTGTGCAGCTTCCTCTGGTGTGCCGAATCTTCCGGCAGGAATCTCATATTCTAAAGCGACCCGTTCCTCTTCTGTCAGCTGTCCGTTCATAACCGTGTCAATGACTCCGCAGGAAAGCGCATTTACCTGAATGTTGCTGGGGGCAAGCTCCTTTGCAAGGGCGCGCGTCAGTCCGTTTATGCCGGACTTGGAAGCAGAATAAGCCACTTCACAGGATGCGCCTGTATTTCCCCATATGGAAGAAATGTTGATAATCCGTCCGGATTTTTTTGATATCATTGTAGGAATAGCCAGACGGCAGCAGTAGAAAACAGAGGAAAGATTCGTCTGGATAATCTGGTTCCATTCTTCATTTGTCATTTCATGCAGCAGTCCGATGTGTGCGATGCCCGCGTTATTTATCAATACATCGAGGCCGGAACAGACTTTGTGGATTTCGCAGAAGATTTTCCGGACAGCTTCCGGGTCTGCGACGTTTCCCGGGACAAGGGTGCAGCGGCCTCCCTCTTTATCAATCTGCTCCTTTACTTTTTCTAATTCATCTATGGATGTATTGCAGTTTAAAAATACATGGTAACCTTTTTGTGCAAATAACAGAGCCGTACTTTTTCCAATTCCTCTTGAAGCGCCTGTGATAAGAACATATTTCTGCATATGATGAGCCTCCTGAAAAATATAGTTTATAAAATGATAATAATTATTATACAATACAATCGTTGCCATTTAAAGTTCGGGATGTTATTATTTACATGAGAAAAGAAGTGGAGAAAGAAGAGCGGTATGTTTTCAAAGTTTAGTGTAAAAAAACCATATACAGTAATTGTAGGAATTGTATTAATTATAATACTGGGGGTTGTGTCTTTTCGTGAGATGACAGTAGATCTCTTGCCAAGCATGAACCTTCCTTATGCGATGGTTATGACGACTTATCCGGGAGCGAGTCCGGAGGAAGTGGAGGAAATTGTGACCCGGCCGGTGGAGCAGACGATGGCAACGGTCAGTAATATCAGTAACGTCCAGTCTGTTTCGAGCGAAAATGTATCAACAGTCATTCTGGAGTTCGACCAGACTGCAAATATGGATTCTGTAACGATCGAGATGCGGGAAAACCTGGACCAGATCCGCGGTATGTGGCCGGAAAGTGTGGGGAATCCGCTGATCGTGAAATTAAATCCGGATATGATGCCGGTATTGATTTCTGCAGTGACGGCATATGGGGAAAATGAGGCAGAGGTCAGCAGGATTATAGAAGAAAAAGTAATACCAGAAATAGAAAGTGTGGAAGGTGTTGCCTCGGTAACTGTTACCGGAAGTATTGAAGAAACAGTTGAGGTTACTCTGAATGAACAGCAGATTAACGCACTGAGTGATGATATTAAGGCGGAGATGGAAGCCAAATTAAGTGAAGCCCGGGAGGCATTAGAACAGGCAAAGGCGCAGGTGAAGGACGGAAAGAAAGCATTTGCTTCCGGAAAGACACAGGCAGGACAAGGACTTTCCCAGGCAGAAGCGCAGCTTTCAGTAAAGAGTGAAGAAATCAAACAGGCACAGCTTGAGATTACAGAGAAGATGGCAGAGCTGAATGTGTCTGATACACAGATTACGCAGTCTCTGGCATCCGTGCAGGCCGCAAGACAGACGGCCCAGGCGCAGAAGGTGCAGCTTGAGGAAGTAAAGGACAGTTATGATTCTGCACGTGCGGCGCTTGAGATGTTTGAGAAAAAAGAGGCATCCGGGCAGCCGCTTACAGAGGAAGAAAAGGCGCAGAAAGCACAATTAGAAACAGTGCTTGCGGAGCTTGCGCCTGCGATGGAGAATTATGACTCTGCGATGAATGCTTTATCTGAGACTTTGGAAAATCTTAAGGCACAGGAGGTGCAGCTTAAGGAAGCACAAGGGCAGCTTGCGGCCGGGAAACAGCAGCTTGAAGCGATGCAGAAGCAGGTGAATGACGGAGCACTTTCCCTTGCACAGGCAAGAGGGCAGCTCGCATCAGCGCAGCTTGAGGCGGCAGCAGGACTGGGAGAAGGAATCGCCCGCCTCGTATCAGGAGAATCAGCGATTCAGATGCAGGAGACGCAGCTTGAGACGGCAGGCGGAGAAGCAGGGGCTGCCATGGATACAGACAGCATCTTTTCGGTGGAGACCATCAAGACGATTCTGGGGGCACAGAATTTCCGTATGCCGGCAGGCTATGTGACAGAAAATGGAATCGATTACCTTGTGCGGGTAGGAGATAAATTTAAAAGTATCGAAGAGATGGAGAATCTTGTCCTTCTGGATATGGATGGAATTGACCCGGTGAAGTTATCGGATGTGGCAAGTGTGGAGCTTGTGAATGACGCAGATGAAACTTATGCAAAGATTAACGGCGAACCGGGAGTTATGCTGAGCATCCAGAAACAGACCGGTTATTCTACCGGGGATGTCAGCGACCGTGTACTGGAAAGAATGCAGAAGATAGAGAAAGAAAATAGTGGAATCAAAACGGTAACACTGATGGATCAGGGAATTTATATTGATCTGATTGTAGGTTCCGTGCTTGAAAACCTGGTATATGGGGCGATTCTCGCAATTATTATTCTGCTCATTTTCTTAAAAAGTGCGCGCTCTACATTTATTATTGCATGTTCGATTCCGATTAGTATTTTAGCTGCAATTGTAGCAATGTATTTTTCGGGAATCACGTTGAATGTTATTTCGCTTTCCGGGCTGGCGCTTGGTGTTGGTATGCTGGTAGATAATTCCATTGTAGTGATTGAAAATATATACCGCATGAGAAATGAAGAAGGTGCGTCTGTAAAGGAAGCGGCGGTGGAAGGTGCCAGACAGGTTGGCGGGGCAATCTTCGCATCCACCCTTACGACGGTATGTGTATTTCTTCCGATTGTATTTACAAAAGGAATTACAAGACAGTTATTTGTAGATATGGGACTGACTATTGGATATTCTCTGCTGGCAAGTCTTTTGGTTGCGCTGACCGTTGTTCCGATGATGGCATCCGGTCTTTTGAAGAAAACAGAAAGTAAAGAAAGCAGAGTTTTTGTAAAGATAAGAGAAACATACGGGAAATTCCTGGGCAGGGCATTGCAGAAAAAAGCAATTGTATTTCTTGTTACATTTGTCCTTTTTGCAGGAAGTATTGTGCTTGCATTATCCAGGGGAACAGAATTTATGCCGCCGATGGAAAGCACGCAGATCAGTATGGTTCTGGATACAGAAGAGGGAACCAGCCTTGCGGATACCGCAAAAGAGGCAGATAAGATTATGGAGCTTGTGGGAGCACTGGATGATGTGGAGGATATCGGTGCGCTTGTATCGACAAGTGATATGATGGGGACGCAGACGGTGATGAATCAGGTACAGTTCTATGCGATTTTAAAGGAGAATCCGAAGCTTTCTAATAATGAAATACAGAAGGAGATAGAAAAGCTTACAAAAGACATTGACGGAGAAGTGACGGTAAGTACATCCAATATGGATATGAGCGCTCTTGGAAGCTCGGGTGTGAATATTCAGATTAAGGGAAAAGAGCTGGATAAGCTGCAGGAAATTGCGGCAGATGTAAAAGAGATTGTAGAGAAAACGAAGGGCACACAGGACGTATCGGACGGAACCGAGGATAATGATGAAGAACTTCGTATTCTGGTAGACAAAGAGAAGGCGGCGGCGCATGGACTTACGGTGGCGCAGGTTTACCAGGAATTATCCGGAAAACTTGCAGAACCGTCCAAATCCATGACACTTGGAACAGATACGAAAAACTATGATGTTTATGTGGCTGACGGTGCAAATGAGACGCTTACCCGCAATGATATCCGGAACATGACATTAGAAGTGAAAAAGCAGGATGGGACAAAGGAAGAGGTTCCGCTTGCTTCGGTGGCGGAATTCGAGAAAGGCTCTGCGCTTCAGTCCATACGACGGGATTCGCAGAACCGGTATATGTCTGTGACAGCGCAGATAAAAGAGGGTGACAATATCGGGATTGTAAGTAACCGGATTAAGGATGCACTGAAAGATTATCATGTTCCTGAAGGTTATGAGATAAAGATGACCGGAGAAGACGAGACGATTAATGAATCCATGACAGAATTATTTAAAATGCTCGGACTTGCGCTTGTATTTATGTATCTGATTATGGTGGCACAGTTCCAGTCCCTGCGCTCTCCTTTTATCATTATGTTTACTGTACCGCTGGCATTCACCGGAGGACTTCTGGCTCTCTTTCTCGCAGGGATGTCAGTCAGTGTCATTGCCATGATTGGTTTTGTAATGCTTTCGGGTATTATTGTTAATAATGGTATTGTATTTATTGATTATGCAAATCAATTGATT
Source organism: uncultured Lachnospiraceae bacterium (assembly GCA_937950565.1). Taxonomy (GTDB): domain Bacteria; phylum Bacillota; class Clostridia; order Lachnospirales; family Lachnospiraceae; genus UBA7109. The sequence goes on along the minus strand of CALFCS010000187.1, from coordinate 9,255 downwards.
GCAGAAGGAATGGAACAGAAGACAGCACTTGTGGAGGCAGGAAAAACGAGACTTCGACCGATTATTATGACGGCCCTTACAACAATTCTTGGATTGTCTACGATGGCACTGGGATTTGGAATGGGCTCGGATATGGTACAGCCGATGGCGGTTGTAACAATCGGTGGACTGATATATGGAACTTTATTGACATTGGTTGTTGTTCCTTGTATATTCGATGTATTCCACAGGAGGAAAAAGCATGATTAACAAAGCGATTGAATTTGCCACAAAGGCGCATGAAGGACAGTTTCGAAAGGGTACAAAGAGACCTTATATTGTACATCCAATAGAAGTTGGAGATATTGTTTCTGCCATGACGACAGATGAGGAGGTTATCAGCGCCGCGGTGCTTCATGATACGATTGAGGACTGTGAGGGAATTACACAGAGAATCCTTGCACAGGAATTCTCAGAAAGAGTCGCATACATGGTAGCGCGGGAGAGTGAAGACAAATCAAAAACATGGATGGAAAGAAAATCTGCGACGATTGAGTATTTGAAAACAGCTCCCAAAGAGGTTCAGATGATTGGTCTGGCAGATAAATTGTCTAACATGCGGGACATTAACCGGGATTACCCGGTGATTGGAGAAGAATTGTGGAATCGCTTTCGTATGAAAAATAAAGAGACGATTGGCTGGTATTATAAAGGGGTGAGGGATGCTTTAAAGGATGCGTTTGAAGGAATTCCGGCTTATGAAGAATACTGTGGGCTGATTGAAAAAAATTTTGGATAAAAGATGCAGGGCTATCAAATTGAAAATAAGAATATTTAAATTCCGTAAAAAAAATACGGCTATACTTGATAAAAAATACGGATAATCATATAATAGTAAAAAAGAAGGGATGTGATTATCATGTTAAAAAAATTTAGTGTAGAAAATTTCAAAGGATTTAAGGATAAAATCACGTTTGACATAGGTTCACCAAGCAATTATAGCTTTCATTCTGAGATTGTCGAAAATGGCTGTATTACAAAAGGGATTATATACGGAATTAATAGTTGTGGAAAGTCGAATTTAGGATTAGCTATTTTTGATCTGATTATTCATTTGACTGAGAAACAGAAGCTTATACAGGGATATGATTTTTATCTGAATATGAGTGGGAGAAAATCATTTGCTGAATTTGAATATGACTTTGCATTTGATGAGCATGAGGTGGTTTATAAATATAGAAAAACTGATGTAAATACACTCCGGGATGAGAGCCTTTCAATTGACGGCAGAGAGGTTATATATTATGACTTCACAAAGGGAGAGGGATTTACGCTTCTTGAAGGTTCCGATACGTTAAATACTTCCATTAAAAATGAAAGTCCTATATCAAGGGTAAAATATGTAAAGAGCAATTCTATATTAACTGATAATACTGAGAATCAAGTGTTTAAGAAATTTATTGATTATGTGGATCATATGTTTCTTTTTTATTCCCTGGACAGCAGAGGGTACGAAGGCTTCATGAACGGAAGCGAGGGAATAGCTGAAGGTATTGTAAATAGTGGGAAGGTTAAGGAGTTTGAGGAATTTCTTAAAGAGAATGATATTTTGTATGATTTGTATGCCTGCGAGGTGGATGGAAGAAAATCTATTTACTGTCATTTTGAAAATCAGGATGCAGACTTTTTTAAGATAGCTTCTACAGGAACCAGATCCCTTGCGCTCTTTTATTACTGGTATATAAGAATGAAGGAGGCATCTTTTGTATTTATAGATGAATTTGATGCATTTTATCATTTTGAATTATCAGAGGGCGTTGAAAAGCGTTTAAGAAAGATAGCAGGGGTACAGATTTTTACAACTACGCATAATACAGATCTTATGAGTAATGATTTGTTACGGCCTGACTGTTATTTCATTTTAAAAAACAACAAGATTAAGGCAATTCCGGAATTGACGGAAAAGGAACTCCGTCAGGCACATAATCTTCAGAAAATGTATAAGGCAGGTGCGTTTAATGGATAATAGAGACTATAAAGCATTCATAGTCGAGGGAGAAGCCAGAGAACCACTTATCATTGATAATATTTCTAAGGTGTTTTTTGCTCATGGAAATTTTAAGATCATTACACTTCCTGCCGGGCAGAATATATATATGCTTTGGAAGAAATTAAAAGAGGATGATTTTGATACAGATATTATCGAAGTGCTGAGGGAGAATCATGAGGCGCTTGAGGAGCAGCTGGAAGGACTCGGCAGAGAGAATTTTTCTGAAGTGTATCTGTTTTTTGACTATGATGTACATCAAAACAATCTTAGCGAAGATGATGATGGCAATGTGCTGGATCAGATGCTGACAAGTTTTGATAATGAAACAGAGAATGGAAAGTTGTATATCAGTTATCCGATGGTGGAGGCTCTTCGAGACTTTGAAGCAGGGGTATGTGGGAATAAGGATAATTGTTTTGCGAAGGTATGCGAATTAGAAAATTACAAAGCATTATCAGCATCACGTGCCAGGTATCCACAGTTCAAAGCATATGATTTCGAGATATGGAAAGAAGTGATAGATGTATTTTCGATGAGGCTTTCATGTCTGATGAACCAGACACATACTGTCACTTATGAACAGTATGTAGAAACAATAAATCCTCGTGAAATACAAAAATTTGAAGAGCAGGAAATTCATAAAAATAGAGTATTCATTTTAAGTGCTTTTCCAGAGTTCCTGCTGGATTATTTCGGAATGAAACTTTGGAGAACTTGTGTAAAGCACATGATGAATCAACTTAACAAGCAAGAGTGTAAAATGCATAATGGCTAGGAATAAGGACTCCTTTGGAGTTTTTCTATCAGCTGGTATTATAAAGATGCAGGGCTATCGGGCAGCCCTGCATAATATTTTTTTACATGCGCTTACCGGATACCATCCGCAGTTTCCACAGATGTCTTCCAGAATGTCTGGGGTCATTTTTTCGCGGATTTCCCGGGTAATATCCTGATAAATATAAGTCTTTTCTTCTATGTGAAAATATTCTTTTACCTTTGCATCATAGGCATTTACTTTGTCATTGTCTTTGCATACATTTTTTTTCACCTTATTGGGGCAATGTTCACATAAGTCATCCGTTTCGCAAACGATTTCTATCGGAACAGGGGTGTCAGACCTCAAAAGAGCAGTTATCTGATTCATATTTTTTACAAATGCATCATCATATCCTTTTCCGCTGTAGCTCTGCGTACAAAGCAGATGGTGTGGTCTTAAGCGCATACCAAGGAACCCAGCCTTTCACGAATTTTAAGACCAATGACAGAGGCGAGAACGGCTTTGATAATTGCCGTCGGGATAAATGGAAGTACACAAGCAGTAAATGCAGTCATTAGGGAGCTGTTCATAAGAATACAGAACATAACAACTCCAATTATGTAATTCACAATAGTTCCTGCAATAAGGCAGAGGATAAATCCACCTTTTACATGTCGAAATTTGTCGACCCCCAGACCAATAATATAAGCCATAATAGGGAAAGAGATTAAAAATCCTCCCGTCGGCCCTGCAAGATACTGAATTCCTCCGGTAAATCCCGCAAGAACCGGAAGGCCAATGGAACCGAGCAGTACATAGATTAGAGAAGCAATTGCTCCTTTCTTAGAACCAAGAACCACAGCGGTCAGGGTGATGGCGAAAGTTTGCATGGTCATAGGAACACCCAGAGGCATCGGGATAGATATTTGGGCCATAACCGCAATCACTGCGGTACAAAGCGCAATTGCGCAAATATCACTGGTTGAAAATCTTTTGTTCGTCATAACGTCCTCCTTAAATATTGTGTACATTCAGTATAGTAAACAAAACGTGCAATGTCAACCAAAAACAAAAAAAGGTTAACAAATAGAGGGAATCTTTCCCCTTCCGCATCCGGCTGCCTGCCCCTGCGCAGTTCCCCAATCGGTCCCCGTGAGCCGCCAAAGCTCTGTGAGCCCGCCGGACTCGTTGCAGATTTTTGCAGTTTTTACGAGCATAGCGACCGTTGCTGTGCAATGTCTGAGCGTCAGTATAAGCGGAACCGTAAGCACACCCTTCTGCTGGCAATCGACAATCTTAACAGACACTTACGACACAGACCTCAAAGATGTTTGATAGCTGCGGTTTGTCTCAAACTCGTAAACTCAAACAGCGAGACAAACCGCAGTTCATCTCTGAGGTCTGTGTCGAGTGTCTGTAACAGATGTCTCAGATGCCGGCAGAAGGGTGTGCTTACGGTTCCGCTTATACTGACTGCGAGTTTGCTAAAGCAACGGTCAATAGGCGGCGCAAGGAAAAACAAAAAAATCAATCGAGTCCGGCGGGCTCACAGAGCTTTGGCGGCTCACGGGGACCGATTGGGGAACTGCGCAGGGGCAGGCAGCCGGATGCGGAAGGGGAAAGATTCTGATAAATGGTTAAGATTTTTTTAAAAGGCTTTTATAAATATCCAGGGTTGTGTATAATATTCTTATGTCATAGTGTAGGAGCGTTTCAATGATTATCAGTGCAAGCAGAAGAACAGATATCCCGGCAGTGTACCCAGAGTGGTTTTTAAACCGTCTCCGGGAGGGGGAAGTATTCGTCCCGAATCCTTATAATCGTAAAAAGGTGAACAGGATACTATTGTCTCCGGATACGGTTGACTGCATTGTTTTCTGGACAAAGAATCCGGAACCATTGATGCCATATCTGAAGGAAATAAAGGAAATGGGGTACCGTTTTTATTTTCAGATGACAATTACAGATTATGAGGAAGATATGGAGCCGGGGGTTCCGTCCACGGAGGAATCCATTGCGACGTTTCTTCTGTTGAGTGAAATGATTGGGAAAGAACGGATTGACTGGAGATTCGACCCGGTTCTTCTTACAGACAAGTATTCCATTGATTATCATGCAGAAAAATTTGAAATGATGTGCAGGTGGCTGCACCGGGCTACGAAACGGTGTATCATAAGCTTTGTGGACGCCTACAAGGAGAGCAGGTATTCGGAGCTTGAATCGGAGGAAATGAAATGCCTGGCAGAAGTGTTTTCCAAAATAGCTGCGAAATATAAGCTTCCACTATATACTTGTGCGGAAAGGATAGATTTGTCAGAATATGGGATTGAACATGGAGCGTGTATTGATCTCGGACGAGTGGAAGAAATTACAGGTTATAAGCTGGATTTAAAAAGGGATCATGGACAGAGACCGCAGTGCCGCTGTGTGGAGAGCATTGATGTCGGAATGTATGATACATGTATAAACGGCTGTAAATATTGTTATGCAGCCGGGAAGAGAGAAAATGTGCAGAGAAAGTACAACATGCATGACGCAGCGTCTCCCGTTTTGATCGGCGGGTTAAAGGGAGATGAAATAATTACAACAAAGGTACTTCAATCTAATAAAGATAATCAGTTATCTTTGTTTGATTTTCTATAAAGGAGTGGAGAACAATTATGATAATACAGGGCCTTCAGAAGCTGACACTTCTGGATTATCCGGAGAAAGTCGCATGTACGATATTTGCAGGAGGATGCAATTTCAGGTGCCCATTTTGCCACAATGCACCGCTTGTGACTGATATCCAGAAAAATGAGAGAATTTCAGAAGAAGAGATACTGTCATTTTTAAAAAAGAGACAGGGAATTCTGGATGGCGTATGTGTCACCGGCGGAGAGCCGCTGGCAGGGGAAGGAATCCGGGAATTTCTGAAGAAGATAAAGGGGCTTGGCTATCAGATAAAGCTGGATACGAATGGGAGTTTTCCGGACAGGCTTAAGAGTCTTATTGCAGAGGGGCTTGTAGATTATGTAGCCATGGATATTAAGAACTCCCGGGAGAATTATGGAAGGACAATCGGGATCCAGGATTATGATACAAAGCCTGTTGAGCGGAGTGTAAGTTATCTGTTAGAGGGACATATAGATTATGAGTTTCGGACGACGGTCGTCCGGGAATTTCATCAGAGGTCGGATTTTGAAGCGATCGCAGAATGGATTAGCGGGGCGAAGCGTTATTATCTTCAGCAGTTTGTAGACTCCGGTAATCTGATACAGCCGGGGCTTCATGGATACAACAAAGAGATTATGGAGCAGGCGCTTGAAATTGTAAGAAAATATGTAAAAACCGCAGAACTGCGCGGTTTATAGGAAAATATCGATAACAATATATTGTGATGATATGAAAAAATCTTACAATATATTGTTATTTTTGTTGACTGGATTCCTGTACAGTGGTATGATAGAAAAACAGACGAAATTATGAGAGGTTTTCACTCTTTTAATAAAAGAACGGAAGAAAAAAGAAAGGGGTATGATTATGTATCAGGTAACAAAACGTGACGGACAGATTGCAGATTTTGCAATATCAAAAATAAGTATCGCGATTGAGAAGGCATTTCGGGCGCAGAATAAGGAGTATAATCAGGATATTATTGATCTTCTTGCGCTCAAGGTAACGGCGGCATTTGCGCCAAAAGTAAGGAATTCCCTGATCGGGGTGGAAGAGATTCAGGATAGTGTGGAGGAAGTCCTGATTAAGGCCGGATATGCAGATGTGGCAAAGGGTTATATTTTATACAGGAAGCAGAGAGAGAAAATCCGTAACCTGAAGTCTACGATGCTGGATTATAAGGAGATTGTGGATAGTTATGTAAAGGTTACGGACTGGAGAGTAAAAGAGAACTCCACCGTTACTTATTCGGTAGGAGGTTTGATTTTGAGCAACTCCGGTGCAATTACGGCGAACTACTGGCTGTCTGAGATTTATGATGAGGAAATCGGGCAGGCGCACAGGAATGCGGATATACATATTCATGATTTGTCTATGCTGACTGGATACTGTGCAGGATGGTCATTGAAGCAGCTGATAAAGGAAGGACTGGGCGGAATCCCGGGAAAGATTTCTTCTTCACCTGCAAAGCATCTGAGCGTGCTCTGCAACCAGATGGTGAATTTCCTTGGAATTATGCAGAATGAATGGGCAGGCGCTCAGGCATTTTCTTCTTTTGATACGTACCTGGCGCCATTTGTAAAAACAGATAATCTCACTTATCCGGAAGTGAAAAAGTGCATTGAATCTTTTATTTATGGAGTTAATACGCCGTCCAGATGGGGAACACAGGCGCCATTTTCCAATATTACGCTTGACTGGACTGTGCCGAATGACCTGGCAAATCTTCCGGCAATCGTGGGCGGAAAAGAGATGGATTTCACTTATGCAGACTGTAAGAAAGAAATGGATATGGTAAATAAGGCATTTATTGAAATCATGATAGAAGGAGATGCCCACGGACGCGGCTTCCAGTATCCGATTCCGACCTATTCGATTACCAGTGATTTTGACTGGTCAGATACAGAGAATAACCGCCTTCTCTTTGAGATGACGGCAAAATATGGAACACCGTATTTCTCAAATTATATTAATAGTGATATGGAGCCAAGCGACGTGAGAAGTATGTGCTGCCGTCTGAGACTGGACTTAAGAGAGCTGCGTAAGAAATCCGGCGGATTTTTCGGAAGCGGCGAGAGTACCGGATCTGTAGGTGTTGTTACGATTAATATGCCGAGGATTGCTTATCTCTCAGAAAATGAGGAAGAGTTCTTCGCAAGACTGGATAAGCTGATGGATATTTCTGCCCGTTCTCTTCATGTGAAGCGTACGGTTATTACGAAGCTTCTGGATGAAGGATTATATCCGTATACGAAGAGATATCTTGGTACATTTGACAACCATTTTTCAACAATCGGGCTGCTTGGTATGAATGAAGCGGGACTGAATGCAAAATGGATTGGAAAAGACATGACGCACGAAGAGACACAGGAATTTTCCAAGAGAGTATTGAATCATATGAGAGAGCGTCTGTCTTCCTATCAGGAGCAGTATGGAGATTTGTATAATCTGGAGGCAACTCCGGCAGAGTCTACGACTTATCGTTTCGCAAAGCATGATAAGGAGCAGTTCCCGGATATTATTACAGCGGCAGAATGTAATGGAACGCCATATTATACGAACAGCTCCCACCTTCCGGTTGGATTCACGGAGGATATTTTTGCAGCGCTTGATATCCAGGATGAGTTGCAGACCTTGTATACATCAGGAACCGTTTTCCATGCATTTTTGGGAGAAAAGCTTCCAAGCTGGAAATCAGCGGCGTCTCTGGTACGTAAGATTGCAGAGAATTATAAGCTTCCATATTATACGATGTCGCCGACCTATTCTATTTGTAAGAATCATGGATATATTTCCGGAGAGCATTATATTTGTCCGGAATGTGGAGAAAAGACAGAGGTATACAGCCGTATTACCGGTTACTACCGTCCGGTACAGAACTGGAATGACGGGAAGGCGCAGGAATTCAAAGACAGGAAGGTTTATAACATCAACAATTCGAAATTTACGGTGAAGATAAAGACAGGGGAAGCCGCAGAGAACGCGGTGACGGCAACAGCGGACGGAACAGCAAAAAGGCTTCTTTTTACAACAAAGACCTGTCCGAATTGTGTGACAGCTAAGAATGCTTTGAATGAAGCAAAGATTTCTTACGAAGTGATTGATGCAGAAGAAAATAAAGAGCTTGTAAGAAAATACCGGGTAATGCAGGCTCCGACACTGGTTGTGGACGGGGAAGATAAGGTAGAAAAATTCGCGAATGCGTCGAATATTATAAAGTATGCAGAAGAGCAGGCTGCGGTTATTGTGTAGTCGATGAAAATGACAAGACAGAGGAGACAGAGAAGATGAAATTAGGATTTATCGGAACAGGAAATATGGCTTCTGCGATTATTGGCGGAATTGTTAAGAATCAGATTGTTCCGGCGGAAGAAATTATCGGTGCGGATTTGTCTGAATCCGGAAGACAACGGGTAAAAGAGGCATATGGAATCCATGTGACGGCGGACAACCGGGAGGCCGTACAGAAGGCAGAAGTTGTGTTCCTTTCTGTGAAACCGCAGTTTTACGCAGATGTAATCCGGGAAATTAAGGATGTGATAAGAGAAGAGCAGATTGTTATTACGATCGCTCCGGGGAAAACACTTGCATGGCTTGAGGAGCAGTTTGGCAAAGCAGTGAAAATTGTCCGTACGATGCCGAATACACCAGCCTTGGTTGGCGCAGGCATGACAGCGGTATGTCCGAATGCATCTGTGACAGAAGAGGAAATGGTATATGTCCGTACACTTCTTGAAAGCTTTGGCTGTGTGGAGCAGATTCCGGAGCGTCTGATGGATGTTGTGACAGCAGTAAGCGGAAGCTCACCGGCATA
>CALFCS010000186.1 GCA_937950565.1 uncultured Lachnospiraceae bacterium | reverse complement strand
ATCCACACAGGGTATCCTGACAGTCCGCGGCGGTATGACATCTCATGCTGCAGTAGTAGCACGTGGTATGGGAACATGCTGTGTATCCGGATGCGGAGATATTGCAATGGATGAAGAAAATAAGAAATTCACACTTGCAGGAAAAGAGTATCACGAAGGAGATGCAATCTCTATCGATGGTACAACAGGTAACATTTATGATGGAATTATTCCGACTGTTGATGCTTCAATCGCAGGTGAATTCGGAAGAATTATGGCATGGGCAGATAAATACAGAACATTAAAGGTTCGTACAAATGCTGATACACCGGCAGATGCTAAGAAAGCAGTTGAGCTTGGCGCAGAAGGTATCGGACTTTGCCGTACAGAGCATATGTTCTTTGAGGAAGACAGGATTGCTGCATTCCGCGAAATGATTTGTGCAGATACAGTAGAAGAAAGAGAAGCAGCGCTTGATAAGATTCTTCCATATCAGCAGGGAGACTTTGAAGCACTTTATACGGCATTGGAAGGAAATCCGGTTACGATTCGTTTCCTTGATCCGCCGCTTCATGAGTTTGTTCCGACAGAGGAAGAGGATATTAAGAAGCTTGCAGACGCTCAGGGTAAGACGGTAGAGCAGATTAAGACAATTATTGACAGCCTTCATGAATTTAACCCGATGATGGGTCACCGTGGATGCCGTCTTGCAGTTACTTATCCGGAAATTGCAAAAATGCAGACAAAAGCTGTTATCCGTGCAGCTATCAATGTGAAGAAGGCACATCCGGACTGGAATGTAAAACCGGAAATCATGATTCCGCTTGTAGGAGAAGTGAAAGAGTTAAAATATGTTAAGAAATTTGTTGTTGAGACTGCAGATGCTGAAATTGCAGCAGCAGGTATAGAGCTTGATTACGAAGTTGGTACGATGATTGAAATCCCGAGAGCAGCTCTTACAGCAGATGAGATTGCAAAGGAAGCAGATTTCTTCTGCTTCGGTACAAATGACCTGACACAGATGGCATTTGGTTTCTCCCGTGATGATGCAGGTAAGTTCCTGGATGCTTACTATGATGCTAAGATTTACGAGAACGACCCATTTGCAAAACTGGATCAGACAGGTGTCGGCAAGCTGATGGAAATGGCAATCAAATTAGGTAAGCCGGTTAATCCGAAGCTTCATGTAGGTATCTGTGGAGAGCATGGTGGAGATCCGTCTTCTGTAGAATTCTGCAATAAGATTGGTCTTGACTATGTATCCTGCTCACCATTCCGTGTACCAATTGCACGTTTGGCGGCAGCGCAGGCAGCGATCGCCCAGAAATAAGGTGAATTATGGATGTGGTTCCGGACAAAATAGTTTAAACTGAGATTTTTGAACGGAATATTAAATATACCCTGCAATATGGAGGAATCCGTATTGCAGGGTATTGTTTTTCGTCACATTTTCTCTCCGGGTTCATTTCTTTTTTAGTTGATTTTCTGCTTGACAGATGAATATTTACATATGTCTTGTCATATGTAAATTACAGTGCTATAATGGGATGAACAAAAGAAGGAGAAAAGATAGTATGAGCATTGTTGAAGAGATTCAAAGTCTGAAAAAAGAGAAAAATGCAGTCATTCTTGCACATTATTATGCAAATCCTGAAGTGCAGGAGATTGCAGACTATATCGGGGATTCTTATTATTTGAGCAAGCTTGCTCAGGAACTGAAGGAACAGGTAATTGTACTCTGTGGCGTTTCATTTATGGGAGAGAGTGTAAAGGCCCTGAACCCGGATAAGGTAGTGCTAATGCCGGACCTTACGGCGGACTGCCCGATGGCGCATATGGCTGATGCAGAGACTATACAGAACATGCGGGAGCAGTATGAGGACTTGGCTGTTGTATGTTATATCAATTCTACAGCGGAGTTGAAACGATATTCGGATGTCTGTGTGACATCGGCGAATGCGGTAAAGATTGTAAAGGCTCTTCCAAATAAAAATATATTTTTTATTCCGGACCGTAATCTTGCACATTATGTGGCCCGCATGGTTCCAGAGAAAAATTTTGTGTATAATGAGGGATTCTGCCCGACTCATGAGAGAATTCTTATGGAAGAAGTAAGAACACAAAAGGAAGCACATCCGGATGCGAAGATTTTGTCACATCCGGAATGTAGGGAAGAAATCCTTGATATATCGGATTACATAGGGAGCACATCAGGGATTATCCGGTATGTATGCGAAAGCGTGGCAAAGGAATTTATTATTTGTACAGAAGAAGGAGTTTCTTATAAGCTTGAGAAGGAGAATCCGGATAAAAAGTTCTATTTTCCGCAGACGATTCCTGTCTGTCCGAATATGAAGAAAAATACGCTGGAGAAGATTGCCCGTGTGCTTAAGGACAGGGAAGGCGAAGTACAGGTGGAGGAAGAACTCAGAAATGACGCTGTAAAGCCATTGGAAAAAATGCTGGAGCTTGCACGGTGAGAAGTGGTTTGTGGCAGAACGGGCATTTCAGGGAGGATGAAAGAGATGGAAATACATACAGATATCGTCATAGTGGGAACTGGGGTGGCGGGCTTGTTCAGTGTGCTGAACCTGCCTGCGGATAAAAAGATTGTGCTGATTACAAAGTCAGATGCAGAGAGCAGTGATTCCTTTCTTGCGCAGGGAGGAATCTGCGTGATGAGAGATGAAGCAGATTATGACACATATTTTGAGGATACCATGAAAGCGGGACATTATGAGAACCGGAAGGAATCCGTGGATATTATGATTCGCAGTTCCAGAGATGTTATTGAAGACCTGGTAGGGTATGGAGTTGAATTCGCAAGAGAGGACGGAGAATTTCTGTATACAAGAGAGGGAGCGCATTCACGGCCGAGAATATTGTTCCATGAGGATATCACGGGAAAAGAGATTACAAGCAAGCTTCTTACACAGGTGCGGCGGCTGGAAAATGTGACGCTTTATGAATATATGACAATGACAGATATTATAGAAACAGATGGAAGATGTACCGGGATTCTGGCGGAAAATGAGCAGGGGAAATGGAAAATCCATGCAGATTATACAATTCTGGCGACTGGCGGAATTGGGGGAAAATATCAGCATTCCACGAACTATCCCCATCTGACGGGGGATGCGGTTGATGTAGCGAAAAAACATGGTATCCGGCTGGAACATCTGGATTATGTGCAGATTCACCCGACAACGCTTTATTCGAAAAAGCCGGGACGAAGATTTTTGATTTCCGAATCGGTGCGCGGCGAAGGAGCAGTTCTTTATAATAAAGAAAAAGAACGGTTTGTAGATGAGCTGCTTCCGAGAGATGTTGTGACGAAAGCAATCCATGAACAGATGGAAAAGGATGGTACAGACTATGTGTGGCTGTCCATGGAGCATATTCCTACGGAGACAATAAGGAGGCATTTTCCGAATATATATCAGCGCTGTCTGGAAGAAGGATATGATGTAACAAAGGAATGCATACCGGTTGTTCCCGCACAGCATTACTTTATGGGAGGAATCTGGGTGGATGCAGATAGCCGGACTTCTATGGAATGTCTTTTTGCGGCCGGGGAAACAAGCTGCAATGGCGTGCATGGGGCGAATCGTCTGGCAAGTAATTCACTGCTGGAGAGCCTGGTTTTTGCAAAAAGAGCAGCAGAAAAAATAAAAAAAGAATATAAGGAGAAGGAGACAGATTTATGATGAATGATATTACCATGACACTTCAGGCAGACCATTTGATTCTGGAGGCATTAAAAGAAGATATTTCCAGTGAAGACGTAACGACAAATTCCGTTATGAAGGAAGCTGTGAAAGGAGAAGTTGAACTTATCTGCAAGGAAGACGGGATTGTGGCTGGACTTGAGGTTTTCCGCCGGGTTTTTCAGTTATTAGACGAAAAGACAGAAGTGGAGTTTTATTGTGCGGATAGCGAGGAAGTAAAGAAGGGGCAGCTGATGGGAAAGGTGACTGGCGACATCCGGGTTCTGTTATCCGGAGAACGTGTGGCGCTTAATTATCTTCAGCGTATGAGCGGAATTGCTACTTATACACATTCTGTTGCCACGCTTCTGGAGGGGAGCAGAACAAAACTTCTGGATACCCGGAAAACGACACCGAATATGAGGATTTTTGAAAAATATGCAGTTCGTGCAGGCGGCGGTTATAATCACCGCTACAATCTGTCTGACGGAGTCCTTCTGAAGGACAATCATATCGGCGCGGCCGGGAGTGTTACAAGGGCGGTTCAGATGGCAAAAGAATATGCACCTTTTGTAAGAAAGATAGAAGTTGAGGTTGAGAATCTGGATATGGTAAAAGAGGCCGTAGAGGCAGGAGCCGATATTATTATGCTGGATAACATGTCAACGGAAGATATGAAGGAAGCAATCCGGATGATAGACGGGCGTGCTCAGACAGAATGTTCCGGTAATGTGACAAAAGAAAATATCGGACGTCTTGTCTCACTTGGAGTGGATTATATTTCCAGTGGCGCGTTGACACATTCTGCTCCGATACTGGATATTTCTCTTAAGAATCTTCATGCAGTATAGACACAGGGAGTATAAACAGGAGGTTGAGGAGTACTATGACAGGTTCTGAGAGAAGGGAAGGAATTGTCCGGGATATACAGGCAAGTACAGTTCCGGTATCGGGGAAGAGGCTGGCATCTGCTTATGATGTGAGCCGTCAGGTGATCGTACAGGATATTGCCCTGATCCGTGCGTCGGGGTATGATATCATATCGACCAACCGTGGCTATATTCTAAATACGGTGAAGTCGGTGAGCAGAGTTTTTAAGGTACAGCATACAGATGAACAATTGGAAGAGGAGCTGTACTCTATTGTAGATTTGGGTGGATGTGTGGAAAATGTTATGGTAAATCACCGGGTATACGGACATATAGAAGCAGAATTAAATATTAATTCCAGACGTAGAGTGAAAGAGTTTCTTGAGGATATACACAATGGAAAATCCAGTCCGTTAAAAAATATCACTTCGAATTATCATTACCATAAAGTAGCTGCAGACAGTGAGAAGACACTGAATCTAATAGAAGAAACACTGCGGGAGAAAGGATTTCTGATTGCATCATAAAAGAGAAAAGAATAAAATGTAAAGAAGCGTTCCTGAAGTCATGAGATGACGGAAGGAACGCTTTTATCATGCTTGTAAAATTTTAATAATTATTATAAAATAGGAACAGATTAGTAAAAGACCGGAGAACTTTCATGGAAAAGAAAAAGAAAATAAGAATCTGGGAATGGTTCCTTAACCAGAGACTATGGAAAAAAGTGTTGTATGCATTTCTTGTTTCGTCGATTATACCATTGATAGCGGTACAGAGTATTATGTTTTACGCAAATTCTACAAGCGTGAAGGAAAAAATAGATGAGCTTATGGTGGAAGAACTTATTCAGATGGCAGAACGTGTGGATCTTACACTGGATATGTACTCCAATCTGGTTTACCAAATCTGCAGTGATGACCAGCTTACTGAGAATATCAATGAGCAGCTGGATAAAAGTGATATAGGCGAAGAGGTGGCAAAATGGAAAATTTATGACCAGATCCGGCAGTATGATATCCTGGCAGAGGGAATCCAGTGTATTAGTATCATCTTGAAGGACGGACAGCAGATCACGTATGACTTTGTAAATGCTTCAACGGTTCAGAGTATCTGGGATGGATATACGGATATGCGTGAAAGCGCTCCATACATGGAGGCGCATAGGACTTCGGGCATCGCAGTTACGCCAATGTCCTGGCAGGATGCGTCCGGAGGAAAGAAATATTTGTTTCATATTTCAAAGAAGATTTATGATTATGAAGAACCGGAAAAGGGAGCTGTGGCTGTCGTTATTCTAAGCATTGACGGGGCTGTTCTGGACAAAATCTGCACCGTGGATGCCAGACATGATCCAAAACAGGAATATAATGTTAATTTTATTATGGATGGCAAGGGCAATATTTTATCTTATCCGGATATTTCCTATACAGGAACAAAGATTTCTTCAGAGGATTCCGTGGAGAAATTTGTGCAGCGGACAGGCAGACTCAAGGGAAAAAGGATTGCGGCAAACCAGTATGAGGACAAGAAACTGGGCTGGGTGTTCTGCAATGTGTATGATAAGAAATATATGTTGAATAGTGTCTGGGACAGCCTGGGATTTGCGGTTTGTCTGGCTGCTGTTTTTACTTCTTTTGCCGTTTGTGTAATCGTTACTGCAATTCGGCCGATTAAGCGTTCTTTCCAGTCATTGATGGAAGGAATCCGGAAGGTCGAAGGCGGAGATCTGAGTGTGAAGATTGCAGAGGATGCCGGCGATGAATTCGGAGAGATTGCCAGAGCTTTTAACCAGATGACAGGGAAGCTGAAAGGGCAGTTTGCAGCATCTGCAGATGCTGCCAGAAAGCAGAGAGAGGCAGAGGTCCGGGCGCTGGAGGCGCAGATAAACCCGCATTTCCTATATAATACGTTAGATTCGATTAATTGGATGGCGATTGATAAAGGAGAATATGAAATTAGTAAAATGCTGCGGGATTTGGGCGTTATTCTCCGTTACAGTGTGAATAAAAGCAATCAGCTTGCGAAGATTGAAGAAGTGGCTGACTGGCTTGAAAAATATGTGGAGCTGCAGCAGCTTCGATTCAATCACTCGTTTTCTTTTGACCTGTATGTTGAGGAAGATGCAAAGACGGTAAGAATTTATAAGCTTCTGTTACAGCCGTTTATTGAGAATTCAATTATTCATGGATTTAAGGAGATTGTCAGTGGAGGAGTGCTTCGGGTAAGCATAATGCTTTCCGAAGACCGGCATATGTTGCATGTGATTATCGAGGATAATGGAAGTGGTATGAAGCCAGAGCAGGTGAAGAAATATAATGACAGAGAGACGGTTCTGCATCAGGAGGATGAAAGGATTGGACTTGAGAATGCTTTCATGCGGATGTATCTTTACTATGGGGAGGAAGCGGCATGGAATGTAAGCAGTATCCTTCATATGGGAACGGTAGTTACATTGAAGATTCCTGTAAAAGAGGACTATTAAATAACAACCGTATTTTCAGAAAAAGGTATGTTATAAATAAATATAGTAAAAGGCAGAGAGGGTAATATGAGGATAGTAATTGTAGAAGATGAGATAAAGATTCGGGAAGGGATGGGAAAAATGATCAAATCCCAGACCGGGCATCAGATTGTAGGAGAGGCGGCGGACGGAAAAGAAGGTCTTGAGATGATACTCCGGCTGCATCCCGATCTTGTGATTACGGATATCCGTATGCCGTGTATGAACGGGCTGGAGATGTTAAAAGAGCTTTCGGTGAAAAAGGCGAAAGTTCATGCGGTTATCCTAAGCGGCTATTCGGAATTTGAGTATGCACAGAAGGCGATTCGGTATGGGGTGGATGATTATCTTTTGAAACCGATTTCTATTGATGACGTCAGGGAAATGTTGGAAAAAGTAGAGAAGAGTATTCAGAACGAGAAAGAATGGATATATGGGCAGCAGGAGAACCGTATTCGGGATGTTTTGTTTGGAAACGTAGAGGAGTCGGAGCAATCGATAGAAGAAATGTGTACAAGCTGTGGGTTTGAGCCAGATATGCAATATGAATTGATGGCGGGATATATAGGTAGTACACAGTCCTCCTATAAGGAGTTGGTAGAGAAGGTGATTTCCGGGCTTAAAAAATTGTATTATGATTTTGAAATATATCTGCTTTATCAGAGAGACCAGCAGACATTTTTCTGCCTGACTGCAGGAAGGGAATTAAAAGGAAAAGAAAAGGAGAAGTATGATCATGATTTATATATTCAGCTGATAAAATCTTGTGAAGAGTCCGGGGAACATCCAGTATGGTGTAAGGCGGACTGTACTGTGTGGAATCTGCAGGAAACCAGAAAAAAGCTGCAGGAAAATCTGGAATATGGTCTTGTAATGAAGCCGGGAAGATGGATTACAGAGGAGGGTATACAGGTCTATGAGGCGGAAAGATTTGAGTATCCGCTGGATATAGGTAATAATCTGAAAAATGCAGTTTGTCAGGGTGGAAATGAGCAGATTGCAGAAGTGGGAGAGGCCTTTACAGAATATATGCGTATGCACCAATACATGCCTTCAGATATGCGGTATGGATTTATGAAAAGCTATTATTTAATAAGTGATATTCTAAAGGACATTGATAGCGCTTTACAGGAGCATCTGGAAAATTCCGGGATTCTGGGACGGATGGAGAACGCTCTGACTTTTGAAGAGCTGCATGGAGCCTGGATAGATGTCATCAAGACGATTACCGGGGAACGGGTAAAGAGGGAAGAAATCAGTAATTATATTATCCAGAAGGCAATACAGTATATCCGGGAACATTATCAGGAAGGAATCACGCAGGAAGAAGTATCTCGGAAGCTGGAAATTACGCCGGAGTATTTGAGTACATTGTTCAGCAGGGAAATGGGAATTAATTTTTCTCTGTTTTTGAAAAGATTTCGTATGAGTCATGCAAAACGTCTTTTAAAGGGAACGGATAAGAGGATTTATGAGATTGCCAGGATGGTGGGATATAGCGATGTAAAGTATTTTGCCAGGGTATTTAAAGAAGAGCAGGGTGTGACGCCGGGGGAATACAGACGGATGGATTAAGTCGCTCTTGCAGGAGTAAGGATGGAGCATAAAGTGAGAAAAATAAAATGTTTTGTAGTTATAAGTATTATTCTGGCCTTTTCAGCAGCAGGCTGTGCAGGAAATAAAGACAGGGCGGAAAAAATACCAGAGGAAAGGGAGAAGCTTCTTTTGTGGACATATTATGAGACTGAGGCACAGAAGCAGGCTTTGGAAGAGCTGGTTCAGGCATTTAATCAGTCACAGGACAGGTATCTGCTTACATGGGAGTACCAGGGGCCGCTTACAGAATTTAATAAGAAGCTGGCGATTGGAATCACGCAGGAGCAGCAGCCGGATATTGTGATTATTGATAACCCGGATATGAAGCGGTATGCAAAGCAGGGGGAACTGGAGGACTTGACAGAATATATTACGCAGATGGATTCGCTGGATTCCTATTATTCCAATGCACTGGATTCGGTGCGTATAGAAAACCGCTATTACGGCCTTCCATTTTGTTGTAATAATACAGCTTTAATTTATAATGAAGATTTGCTGCAGGAAAAGGGACTGGAGGTGCCGCAGACGTGGACAGAATTTGTAGCGTGTGCGAAAGCTTTAACGGAAGGTGAGCGAAAGGGCTTTGCAATGTCGGCAATTCAGGGTGAGCAGGCCTGCTTCCAGATTCTGCCGTTTATTCTATCGGCAGGGGATGACATCAATCAGCTCGGAGGGGAAGGAACTGTGCAAGCATTTAGTCTGATCAGACAGCTGGTAGATACCCAGGTTATGTCGACGGAGTGTATCAATTGGTCGCAGAACGATGTGGCACGCAAATTTATGGAGGGTGAATGTGCGATGATGGAAAATGGCCCATGGGTATTGCCAAGCCTGGAGGCATCGGGTATCAACTATCAGATTGCCAGACTGCCGTCTATGACTGGAAACACGGAGGGCTTGACCGGAGTGACCGGGGGAGAGAACCTGGGTGTTATCAAAGGAAAAAATGTAGAAGGCGCCCTGGCATTTATCCGGTTTTATAATGAGGAGAGCCAGATGCTCAAAGTGAATCTGAAGGCAGATTCGCTTCCGCCAAGACGGGATGCGGCACAGAAAATGCTGGAGCAGAAGCCGGAATATGCAATTTTTGAAGCGCAGATGGATACGAGCGTTGCCAGGAGTCGGTGCAGCAACTGGGCAGAAATTACGAAGATTCTCTCGGAAGCACAATTTTCCGTGATTACCGGACAAATGACGCCGGAAGAAGCTGCTGCATATGTACGTGGTGAAGGCGGGGATTTTTAGGCTGAGGAAGGGCTGCCTTGATTTGTTTTTACGAAATCTTTCAAAACGACAAAGAAAAGTGATTTTGTCCCTTGACAATTATATGAAAACATGATATAAATATCTAGTGCGACACAATAGCACAGGGGATTGGTCAAGTGGTATGATAGGGGTCTCCAAAACCTTTGGCGGGGGTTCGATTCCCTCATCCCCTGGTAAAAAAGAGTTGTAAATTCAGAAAAATTTACAGCTCTTTTTTCTTTTGGAAAAATACAAATAATGAAAGAAGCATTTGAAGAAAATTACCAAAAAACAAAGAATAATACATATATTTTTTGTGGAAAAGATGTTATAATAAACATCAAAGTATGAAAGGAGGAATTATATGAAAACAAAACAAGTAATGGCATTACTGTTAAGTGCAGTAATGACGATAACACCGTGTATCCCGGCTGCGGCTGCGGAAACGGACGGTCTTCAGAACCAGGTATTGAAGCTGGAGTTTGAGGACAATCTGAATGATACCAGTGGGAAGAATAACAATGGTACTGCTTCCACAAATACGCTGCAGTATGTGGAAGGAATGAAGGGAAAGGCTTTAAAGTTTGACGGCAGAAGCTATGTGAATCTTGGGAAAAGCGATGATTTGTCTCCGTCAAAGCTGACTCTTTCATTCTGGATCAATCCTTCTGCTGCAATGTCTGGCGAGCAGATGATCACCTGGAATAAGAAGGAGTTTTATACAGATGGGTGGTATGTTGCAACAAATGACAATGGAATTGAATTTTCATTAGGACCTGCAAACAGCAATAAACAGCCATATATGGCGACGCTTAGCATGTCCCGGTCCGAGCTGTTTCCGACCGGAGAATGGACGCATATGGTGCTGACCTATGACAGCGATACCAAAGAAGCAAAATTCTACAGAAATGGCGTTGCATGTACAACTTCAATTAAATATGGTATTGATGCTGCGAATGGCGCGACTGGTGTAATTGGCACTCCTGCGGATATGCAGAAGGCAATCGGATATAACGGACCGAACTATAATGGTGCATATCTGAATGTGGCGATTGATTCTTATGAGCTTTATAATGATGTGGCTACCGAGGAAGAGGTTATCGGCCTTTATGAAGCCGGCGGCGGTAAGTTTGACAAGGAGGCGATTGCCCAGTCAGATGCAGATGCGCTTGTAATTCCGTCAGAGGTAAAGGGAAATATTGCACTCCCATCTAAGGGGGCATCCGGTTCGGATATTACATGGGCTTCTGACAATACTGCAGTGATTGCAGCTGACGGTACAGTAACCCGTCCGGCAATTGGAGAAAAAGATGTGACAGTGAAGCTTACTGCTACCGTATCTTATGCAGGTGGCGGGAAGGTAACGAAGACTTTCACTGTAAAGGTATGTGCACAGGAAGAAATTAACCTTGCACCGACAAGCATTATGGGAGATGTTGTACTGAAGGATGATTATCTTGTAAATGCATCCGAAAAAGAGACCGAATATCTTCTGAGTATGAATTCTAAGAAGTTCTTGTATGAGTTTTATAAGGTTGCAGGTCTGACACCTCCGACAGAGTCCGGGTATGGCGGATGGGAAAGAAGTAATGGAAGCAATTTCCGTGGCCATACGTTTGGACATTATATGTCCGCTTTATCCCAGGCATATTTGTCAAGTGATAATGCAGACGATAAGACAAAGCTTATGAAGGAAATGCAAGACGCGGTAAGTGGTCTGGAAGCATGCCAGTCTGCATATGCCGCAAAATATCCGGATCATGCAGGATATATCTCTGCGTTCCCGGAAGGATGTCTGGCGGCAGTTGACGGAGTAGCATCTCCGACAGGAAATGATGGCAGTCTGATTGTACCATATTATAATCTGCACAAAGTACTTGCGGGTCTGCTTGATATCAGCAAGAATGCAGATGATAAAGACCTTCAGGCGAGAGCGTTAGCAGTTGCAGAAGGATTCGGTGAATTCCTTTACAATCGTTTCCAGAAGCTGACGGATAAGAACAGACTGCTGAGGATAGAGTACGGCGGAATGAACGAAGCGCTTTATGAGCTTTATAACCTGACCGGAAATGACCATTATAAAACAGCAGCACAGTATTTTGATGAGACGGAGCTGTTCAAGCAGCTTGCAAACGGACAAGACGTGTTAAATGGAAAGCATGCAAATACAACGATTCCGAAGTTTACGGGAGCGATGAAACGCTATACGGTATTGAAAGAAAATCCGGAATATTATGATGCGCTGACAGATGCAGAAAAGAATGAACTGGATATGTATCTGAATGCTGCAAAGAAGTTCTGGGATATTGTTATTGCTGATCACACTTATGTAACAGGCGGAAACAGCCAGTCTGAGCATTTCCATGAAGCGGGAAAGATTGGCGCAGATGCAACCAAGGGCTCTTATGATGCAGCTCTTACATGTGAGACATGTAATACTTATAACATGTTGAAGTTATCCAAGGCTTTATATCATGTGACCGGTGATAAGAAATATATGGATTATTTCGAAAATACTTATATCAACGCAATCCTTTCTTCCCAGAATCCTGAGACAGGAACAACGATGTACTTCCAGCCGATGGCTCCGGGATACAATAAAGTATTTAACCGTCCGCATGATGAATTCTGGTGCTGTACCGGAACCGGTATGGAGAACTTCTCCAAGCTGGGTGACAATATCTATTCTGTAAGCGGAAGTGATATTTATGTACATATGTTCTTCGCTTCTGAGTATACAGATGCTGCAAATAATCTGAAACTTACACAGGAAGCGAATATGCCGAATGAAGATACCGTAACCTTTACTGTAGAAGCAGCTGACGGCGGAAGCGTAAAAGCAGGAACAACGCTTAGACTTCGAAAACCGGACTGGCTTGCAGGAACAGCAGAGATTAAGGTAAACGACAAGGCAGCTACACTGAAGGAAGAGAATGGATACTATGTGGTAGAAGTAAAGGCAGGGGATAAGATTTCTTATCAGATGCCGATGGAAGTTCAGGTGTACGATATGCCGGATAAGCCGAATATGGTAGCATTTAAGTATGGTCCGGTTGTACTTAGTACAGCGCTTGGAACAGATAATATTGAAAGATCTGCAGCTAACGGAATTCTCGTTCGTGTAGGTGTAAAGGATGAGAATGCTAAGACAACAATCTATGTATCAAATAAGTATAAAGATATTGAAGACTGGAAAGAAGACATTGCAGAGAATCTTGTGAGAATCGAGGACAGCGAGGATGGAAAAGTTCAGTTTAAGCTTGAAAACACAGATTCTCCGGAGCTTATTTATACTCCTCATTATATGAGATATAAGGAAACTTATGGATTGTATATGTTCCTTGAGGTAGCTGATTCAGAGGAAGCACAGAAGCATATCCTGGAAGAGAAAGAGAAGCTGAGAGAGTTTGAGATGAGTCTTGATTATCTCTATAACTTTGATAATAACAATTCTGAATTTGCAAAGAATCTTCAGGCAAGTAGTAATTCAGAAGCGACAACATGGAGCGGCAGACAGCTTCGTCATGCTCCGGGCGGTGGCTGGTTCAGCTATGATCTGAAGATTGATCCGGAAGCAGAAAAGAATTACCTGAATTGTACCTTCTATTCCGGAGACCGTACAAGAACCTTTGATATTCTGATAAATGGAGAAGTGCTTACAAGCCAGCCGTTTAAGGATGCACCGCAGGGCAATGATTTTTATGTACAGACATTCGAGATTCCGCAGAGTATGATAGATGGTGCGGTAGACGGTAAGGTTACTGTAAAATTCTCTTCTACAAATAATTCTTATGTAGGCGGATTGTTTGGAATCAGCACAAGTGCATCAGCTGACTACAGCACAGATGCGACAATGAAAGGACTTTCTTTCAATAAAGGAACATTATCACCGGAATTTTCAGGTGAAGTGACTTCTTATGTGCTGAAGCTGCCAAAGACCGCAGACAGTGTAGAGATGACGGCAGTGCCGAATGTAGAGAGCGGACTGATCTATGTAGGAGATATTTTGATTAATGATGCAATCCCGCGTCAGGTTGATATCAAAGAAGACGGTCAGGTAATTCAGATTACATCAAAAGCACAGGATCATAAAACAGCGAAAGAATACAAGGTAACAATTCAGTATGTGGATGTAGATAAGGCAGAACTTGATAAAGCGTTAAAAGCTGCCGTACCTATAGAAGATAAAGAAAAATATGCTGTGAAATCCTGGGCGGCATATGAGAAAGCTCTGAATGCGGCGAAAAAGGTTTTCGAAGACGAGAAGGCGGATCAGAAAGCAGTGGACGCAGCAGTGAAATCACTGACAGAGGCGCAGAAGGCTTTGAAAATCAAACTTCCATATGTAGATGTAGAAGAGGATGCATGGTATTATGATGCAGTTGCATACAATTACGATGCAACGACCATGACAGGTCTGGATGATACACACTTCGGACCGGCAGAAACATTGGTAAGAGGGCAATTCGCGGCAGTTCTGCATAAGATGAATGACAAGCCGGTTATGGACTACAAAGCAACATTCTCCGATGTGACAGCGACTGACTGGTTCAAGGATGCAGTCCTGTGGGCGGCAGATGCGAAGATTGTAACCGGATATACAGGAACGAAGTTGTTTGGACCAAGCGATGCGGTTACCCGTGCGCAGATGGCAACGATGATGTACCGTTATGCGAAGGATTATAAGGGATATGAGGTCAAAGCAGATGGCGATTACAGTTCCTTCCCGGATGCCGGAGATGTACAGGAATTTGCAGTAGATGCACTTAAGTGGGCAGTAGCAGAGGGAATCATCACAGGTAAGACCATTGATGGACAGCTCCTTCTTGACCCGCAGGGAAGCGCAAACCGTGCAGAGTGTGCAACCATTATCCAGAGATTTATGGAGAAATATGAGAAATAAAAAGGTGTTGGTGAAATAAGAACGAAGAAAAAGAGTCATTGACATCGTGCAGAAAGGCAGGAATTCTGATAAGGATATTCAGAATTCCTGCCTTTTCATATGAAGTGCAGGGGTTTAAATATTTCCACCTTGTTTAATTATTTAGAGTTTTCGAAAAAATAAAAACTATTTATAATATAAATAAGAATGTGCTTATGCACATGGATTATCCAAAAGGAAATAATAGTTTAAAGGAGGCAGAAGTATGAAGAAGAGAGTAGTGCAGAGATTTTTGAGCCTGGCTCTTTCTGCGGCAATGGTTTTTGTTGGATTGCCATCCGCTGTATATGCGGCAGAAGAAAGCAGTACAGGAAATTCTGGAAATGCACGTGCGGGGGAGACCATTGATGTAGGTCTTTATGCGAAGATTGAGTCAGATTATACATCAGGCTGGGAGAACTTGAACGGTGTCAATGATGAGGCATTCGAGCCATCCTCTTCAAATATTGGACCAGGAAAAGGCTGGGGAAACTGGTTGCAGGACGAAGGGAGCAGCCATTATCTGCAGTATACATGGGACAAGGCGATTACGACAGATTCTTTCCAGGTGTACTGGTATGATGATGGAGGCGGCACACGGATACCCGGAAGTATGAAGTTCCAATATCAGGATGACAGTGGAAACTGGCAGGATTTGGAGATGAAATCAAACTTTAATGATGTACTGAAGCTGAATCAGTATAATACCATTGAAGTTGCAAGTGTGACAACAAAGGCAATTAAATTTACGATGACCGTCAGAAGCGGTGCGGCAGCGAATGGTGTTTACCGTTGGAAGGTAAATGCACCTTTGACAGATGAGGCAGTAGATATGGCGCTCATGGATGCAAAGGATAAGCTGACATTGTCTTCGAGGATGACTTCAGATACGATTCTTCCATCAGAACTGACAAATGGTGTGAAGGTTTCATGGACAGAAAATCATCCGTCCATTACGATTGAGAATGGAAAAGCGGTTGTTACCAGAGGAACAAGTGATGTGGCTGGAACGATGAAGGCGGTTCTGTCTTTAAATGGAAAATCCGTTGAGAAATCATTTAACGTTACTGTTCCGAAAAAGACAGATGAAATTCCGGATATGCTGGCAAAATACGATTTTTCTGGCATGACGGGTTCTCTTGCGAATGGAAGTACGGTTGCCGATCTTTCCGGACATGATAATAATGCAACCGTAAAAGGAAGCGGAGTTACAGTGGCAGACAAAGCTTTGGTTCTTCCAGGAGGCGCTTATGGGAGCGGCGCAGGTTATGTACAGCTTCCGACCGGAATGTTTGATAATCAGAATAACCTGACGATTTCTATGTGGATTCAGAACGACCAGGGCGCAATGTGGACATCCGCATTCTTCTTTGGTAAGGATACGAACAGTTATTTTATGATCAATCCGCAGAACCCGTCCAGTCAGGCAGCAAAGATGTGCGTGACCTGGGGTGGCTCTCAGCAGGAAATCGGACTGGCTCCGGGACAGAATATTGCGGCAGGCCCTTATACCGGAAGTGAATGGACACATTATACTGCAGTCATTACAGAAAATAACTTTACTGGATATATTAATGGAGAGAAATATAATACTTACTCAGTAAATAATAAAATTTCTGACATGGGAACGAATCTTCTTTCCTATATTGGAAAATCAGAGTATGGTGATCCTTTCTTTAAAGGAAAAGTAAAGAATATTTCTATTTACAGTAAAGCAATGTCTGATGCTGAGGCAGGAAGACTTTACACAGATGGACTTACAGAAGAAGAGATTGCAAAGAACGCCGCAGATGCGCTTGAGATTCCGGAAGTGAAAAATGGAATATTGTCAACGAACGTGTATGATACCGTGACTTTGCAGAAGCAGCAGCTTAGTGGTCTTGTGACGATAGAATGGAAGAGCGATAACGAGGAAATTATTTCCTTGGACGGTAAAGTTACCGCACCGGCAAAGAACACTAAGGTGAAGATGACGGCGACTGTAAAAGTTGGAGCTAAGGAGCAGACAAAAGTGATTGATGTTCTGGTTCTTTCCAAAGATTCTGCCGCTTATTCTATGACAGTTGACAAAGAAGATACAGGCATAGATATCAGTCAGGAATTATATGGACTTTTCTACGAGGATATCAACAGTTCTGCAGACGGCGGACTGTCACCGGAGTTAGTAAAGAATAATTCCTTCCAGAACTATGCAGACGGCTCCGCACCGGAGAATCCGGCTACATATGGAGACCAGACTTCCTGGAAGAAGTACTGGACGTCCAGCAATGCTTCCGGATTTGTGGTAGAGCAGACAGCAGGACTGAATGAAAAGAATACGAATTATGCGAAGCTTACCGGTAACCAGACATTAAGCAATGTCGGCTTCACAACTATGTACAATAATACGAAACCTTCAATTCCAATTGAGAAGGGAATGAAGTATGACTTCTCCATGTGGATGAAGGCGGATGTCGCTTATGCAGGAAAGATTACGGTACAGGTGAAGAATGCTTCCGACGAGGCTCTTACAGATGTAAAGACACTGGAGCTTAAGAAAGATGGAAAATGGAATAAAATCAGCACGGTTCTTACAGGAAGCAAGAAAGAGGTAGGAAAACTCGTGCTGACAATTTCAGGAGCAGCGAGAACAGATGTCATTTACGCAGATATGATTTCCCTGGCTTCTCAGGATACTTATGGATATGGAAATAAAAACTATGCATATGGAGCAGGTCTCAGGAAAGATCTGGTAGAGGTTCTTGCAGACTTAAGTCCGAGCTTTATCCGTTTCCCGGGTGGCTGCGCGATTGAGGGGGATTATGGTCCGGACAGCTTCTATAACTGGGAGAATTCTGTAGGACCTCTGGAAGAAAGAAAAGCACAGGCAAGCTACTGGGGAGACCATACAATCTGGAAGAATCCGGATGGCGACTATGGATATATGATGTCCTTTGAACTTGGATATCATGAGATTCTGACCCTTTGTGAAGACCTGGGAGCTGAGGCATTCCCGATTATGAGTGCAGGTATTTACTGCCAGTTCGCGGGAGCTGCACCGGAGGCAAAGAAGGGGGCAGAGCTTGATCCGTATGCACAGTATGCGATTGATCTTCTGAATTATTGCTGGGGTGACCCGAACAGCAGTGATCCGGAGCAGGCAAAATGGGCAAAGAAGCGTGTGGAAAACGGGCATGCAGAACCATTTGACCTTCACTACGTGGGGATCGGTAATGAGAACTGGAATACAGCAACTGTAAATTATTACGAGAACTTTACTTATATTAAGAACAAGATTGACGCATATAAGGCGGCACATTATCCGGATCATCAGTTGCAACTGATTTTCGCATATGGTCCGTACTACTGGAATGCAAGTGTTGGAGAGGATGCTTATTCTTATGTGAAGAGAGAGATGCCTGGCGAAGTTCTGATGGATGAACATTATTATGCAGGTGCAAAATGGATGCTTGAGAATACCCACCGTTATGACACCTATGACCGTCTGGACGAAAAAGGAACGGATGTATTTGTAGGTGAATATGCGGTAAATGATATGGGGAATAAGCTGGAAGGCGCTATCGCAGAAGCTGCTTATATGACAGGATTTGAGCGTAACGGAGACATTGTCCGCCATGCATCCTATGCGCCGCTGCTTGCAAAAGAGGGTGCGACAAACTGGTCGCCAAATATGATTTACTTTAATGAATATGATGTCATGAAGACACCAAATTATTATGTACAGTGGATGTATGCGAATAACTATGGAAAGAAGCTTGTAAATACGAAACTCAATCAGATGAATGCGACTGGCGATTACAAAGCGCTCAGTGATAATCAGACAGATATTTACCAGGTGTCTTCCGTAGATGATGATTACATTTATCTGAAACTGGTTAACCATGACAGCTATGCAAAAGATATTGTACTGAATTACCCTGGCACAGAAGCGAAGGAAGCAGAGATTATCTGCATGTCAGGCGCTGCGGATGCGGAGAATTACATGGGCAATGAAACAGTTGTTCCGGTGACTTCCAAGGCAGCTTTGGAAGACGGTAAAATGATTTATCAGATTCCGGCAATGTCTGTTACGATAGTAAAGGTAGCAAATAAAGTTGGAACAGATCCGGACCCGGCTAAGGCTGATAAGACAAAATTACAGGCTGCAGTAGACAAAGCTGTTCCGAAGGCTGATGCAGATAAGTATACGGAAGAGACATGGGCAGATTATGAGAAGGCTCTGGACGATGCAAAGGTAGTGCTGGCAGATGATAAGGCAGACCAGAAGGCAGTGGATGCGGCAGTGAAAGCGCTTGCAGATGCGAAGGCGGCATTGGAAGAGAAGCCGGTGAAACCAGAAATTCCGGAGGTTTTGGCAGACTTTAACTTTGACACAGATGGAGATGCATTCACAGGTGGAAATGCAAAAGCAACAGGTGATTATACATTAGTTGACCACAATGGCGGTAAAGCGCTGAAATTAGATGGAAAAGGACAGCATCTTGCTGTAACCGATAAGAATGGAGGCAGTCTTCTGACAGGTGTGAAGGAAATGACAATCTCCTACCAGATCAAGCCGGAAAACAGCGCTACAAACTGGGGATTCTTCGCGGCTCCGAACGATAATACACAAAACTATGAAAAGGAACATTATGTAGGTATTGTTGACATCAGCGGAACAACAAAAGCAGAGCGTTATAATAATACGAATGGCAGACCAGTAACAGCAGAATATGCAACCGGCTATGACGGGTGGTATTATGTAACAGTCGTACATACAGAAGATGCTACAGTTCTTTATATAAATGGAGAGAAGGTGGCAGAGGCTCAAAGTGAATATGCGCTGACAGATATTCTTGGAGAGAACAGTGTTCTTTATATAGGAAGATCTAACTGGAAAGCAGAGGGCGAATACGCAACAGCGATTTTTGATAACTACAAGATTCTGAGCAAAGCGCTTACGGCAGAAGAAGTTGCCAAAGAAGCAGTGAAGTATGTAGAAAAAGAAGCTTTGAAAGAAGCAATCGATGCCAAAGTAGATGGAAAAGATGCTTATACAGCAGCAAGCTGGGATGTATATACAACAGCGCTTGAATATGCAAAGACAGTATACGAAAAGGCAGATGCAACCCAGGCAGAGGTCGATGCGGCAAAGAAAAAGCTGACGGATGCTACAGCGAAGCTTGAGAAGATTGGCGATAAGACAGAGCTTAAGAAAGCAATCGCAGACGCTGAGAAGTTAGACGAAGCAAAATATACGAAAGACAGCTGGAAGAAGGTAGCAGACGCACTTGCAGATGCGAAGAAAGCAGACGCAGACGCAAATGCAACCCAGGCAGAAGTCGATGCGGCAAAGAAAGCGCTTGAGAAAGCAGTCAAGGATTTGGAAGAAGCGGAAAAAGTTGACAAATCCAAGCTGGATGAAGCTGTAAAGAATGCAGTGCCGGATGATAAGGCAGATGAGTATACAGAAGAGACATGGGATGCATACCAGAAAGCTCTGAATGGAGCAGAGAAGGTTCTGGCAGATGAGAAGGCAGACCAGGCAGCAGTAGACGCGGCAGAGAAAACGCTTGCAGATGCGAGAGCAGCATTGAAGACGAAGAAGCTTCCGTATGATGACGTGGAAGAAGGTACATGGTATTACGATGCGATTGCATACAATTATTATGCAGGAACCATGACCGGATTAAAACCAGATCATTTCGGACCTGCCGATA
>CALFCS010000185.1 GCA_937950565.1 uncultured Lachnospiraceae bacterium | reverse complement strand
ATATCCAGGCAAATGAAAAGCTTGAGACAAGCATGGAAGGTGTCTATGCGGCAGGAGATGTTGTTACAGGAACAAAATCCGTAATCGCAGCAATCGCGGCTGGAAGAAGGGCTGCCGAAGAGATGGATAAATATCTTGGCGGAAACGGAGATATCAGTGAGACGCTTGTGGATGAAGAGACAGCAGAGCCGTATATCGGAAGAGTAGAAGGATTTGCAGGACTTACCCGTGTTGTGCCTAAAATGTTAGATGCGTCCCGGAGAGTACAGGATTTTTCACTGGTAGAGGAACCATTTACCTGTGAAGAAGCACAGTGTGAAGCTGGAAGATGTCTGCAGTGTGATTTGAGACTTCAGATTACAAAGCCAAAGCTCTGGAATGAATATTAGGAGGTGTCTGTAGTGAGTATATTAAAAAGAATCAATGATATCAAGGATACGGAATGTGTTGTAGACGTCCTTCTAAAAGAGGTTCTGAATCATGAATGCAGACGGTGCGGAAAGTGTGTGTTCGGCTATGAAGGAGTGAGCCAATTGGAAATGGTGCTTCGCGATATTACTGAGAAAAAAGGGAGAAGCGAAGACTTGGAGCTGATGGGAGACTTGTGTTCGGTCATGAAAGAGCAGTCCTTGTGTGAGGATGGAGAAGAGCTTGCAGAGGCAGTTCTTACGGCAATCGAGAATTACAGGGACATCTTTGAAGAACATATTAGCAGGAAAGGATGTAAGGCAGGAGTTTGTAAAAAATTCGTAACCTATCATATTTTGGCAGATAAATGTAATGGATGTGGTGATTGTATGGATGAATGTGATGAGGATGCAATACTCGGAAAGAACAAATTCGTACATGTAATCGTGCAGGATGAATGTATGCAATGTGGGAAATGTATGGATGTCTGCGATGAGGATGCCATTGTTCCGGCAGGTGCAATAAAACCAAGATGTCCGAAGAAGCCGATTCCCTGCAAACGCAGATAGGGGCTGGAAACAGATATGGTGGATATCAGCTAAGGATGAGTGAGACCATAAAGTCTCACTCATTTGGTATATGCAGAAGGGTTTTACAGCATATGCAGATAATACATAATCCGGATAGAAAGATTGAAATTCATAAAATCCTCTCCCTTTGTGAGGGTGCATTCCGTAATTTCTTTGATTTTTCCCATACGGTACAAAAGCGTGTTTTTGTGTATGTGTAAAGCTTCTGCAATTTTTCCCGGCTGTCCGGGCTGCCGCAGATATTCAATCAGAGTTTTTATAAAGTCCGTATCGTGCTCCTGGTCGTAGAGATGAAGCTTCATAATACCAGGGTGGATCAGATAGCGGATTTCTGAGTCAGCCTGCTCACAGGTTTCCAGCATTTTGTAGAGATAATAATCACTGTAATAGAAGATCGGGGAAGGATCTCCGAGCTTTAGTCCCAGATGAACGGAGTCTACGGCTTGTTGATAGAATCTGGGAGTTTCTTCTAATGACTGGTAAAAATTGCTGATTCCGGCTCTTAAATGATTCGCATTTAAGAAGGATTCAAGCCTTGATATTTCATATTCGCTGAGATTCTGGTCTATCTTCCGGCTGATTAAAAAGACGAGAGTGTCTTCGTAATTTACATAGATACTTTCCGGAAGAATTCCCTTCATCTGTTCTGTGATCACATGAAGTCTCAGATCAGAAGTGCTGTGTGCGGCAGGAGGAATCGCAATGATATAAAAGGTTTCTTTTAAATGATAACCCATAGCATGAAGGCGTTTTCGCATATCTTTGGATGCCTTTTGCGGATTTTTGATCAGGTCAGCCAGAAGATAGGAATAAGTAATTCCTTTGTTGTGAGAATACAGGGAGCTTTTCTGAAGTTCCACAGATACCAGTTTGCCGAAACGGTGAAAAAAGTCCGGATCAAAGTCCCGGAAAGGATGTTCGGATTCCAGCATCATAATATGGCCGACTTCAATTCCCTGTATATGAATTGCATCGATCAGCATTCCCTGATTGATTAAAGTGTTTATACAATAGTAGGCATTGTTGCTTTCCCGTACTTTTTTGTTGATCTGGCTGGCTTTTATGAACTGGATTCCGGTTTCACCAATATAGCCTCTGTCGCTTTCCTCTTTAAAAAGTGTATTTTTCGGAATGATACCGGCAGACATGGCAAGATATTTATGCTGCAGGTCTACCACATAGATGGGATTTCCGAAGAGTGAGGTGGCAGTGTCTACCAGATACTGTAATCCTTTATCCGAAAATAATGCATTGGCAAGAATATGCATACCGGTAGAAATCTGCTGTATTTCTGTCAGGCTTTCAATGATGAGGTTAAAGAGATCTTCAGGGTTTAAGCTGTCTCCGAAGTAGGTAATATTAAAGGAACTACCACTATAAATGGAAAAATCTGCAGAAGTTCCATAACAAAATAAAATAAAGGTACCACCGATATCGGCATCGGGAAGGTGGGAGGTGGAGGACAGATACAGAGTATGAGGATCAAACTGTTTCTGGTGTGCAGAAAGAAAGCGTGCATGAAACAAGTCGTTATTTAAGGAGTGGTTTCCCCATATCTGATAAGGGTAATTATTTTGGTTAAGTTTATTGAGTAATTTCTGGTAATTCATAAGAACTCCTTTCTGAACATTTTCTTTGGAATATGCGTGTTTTTTGCATTCATATTTTCCTGAAAAATACATTGTGCGCACACACAAAAGATGGAAATAATACTTGTGTGATATTAGCTGTAAACACGATGAATATGCTAGTTTCATTATATATACTAATGGTACAAACGTAAAGGAGAAAAACCTCCGATCAAAAATAAAAAAAGAGAAAGGGAGACGATTTATGAATACTTTAGGAAAGTATAGCAGAAGTGTATCCATCATCGGAGTAGGATGTACGCCTTTTATGTATACTGTCGATCATCCGGAAACGGATGGACTGACAGAAGGCGAGATGTTTGGATATGCTGCGCTGAAAGCAATGGAAGATGCGGGAGTCAATCCAAGAGACGTTGATTTTTATTTTCATGGAGAAGCAAGTCCGCTGAATGGTTCGAATTATCTGACTCCGAATGTCCAGGTTGCAAACTGGTTTGGCATGAAGGGAAAGGGTTCCATTCATCATTCAGAGGCATGTTGTACCGGCTATCTTGCCATTGAGCAGGCCGTGAATGCGGTAGCATCCGGGAAATATGACTGTGTCCTGACAGGTGCAGTGGAGTTCGGAGACAGTACTCCGTCACCGGCGGACAGTGTAGAGACGCCAAAGCATCCTTATAAGCGGGATAAAATGACCATGGATAAATTCCTGAAAACCACGTCCTGGCTGTATGACCGTGCTTATACCAGAAGTCTTATGGCAGGTCAGGAACTGATTTATGACGATGCGGCAGAATGGTATGTACGTACCCGTGGGATTACAGCAGAGCAGATGAACGATACATTGAACTGGATGTGTATCAATAACCGGAGAAATGCATCTGTTAATCCGCTGGCAATTGAAAGAAGAACATACGAGTCACTTGCCGAGGAGGCAGGAATGACGCTGGACGAGTACATGAATTCTCCGTTCAATCCGCGTATGGGAGATTTTCTCCGTGCAGGAGGAGTAGAGCTGAAGTGTGACGGAGCTGCTGCCGCTATTGTATGTGCGACAGAAAAGATTCCTGAGATTGCAAAGAACCTGAAGCATAAGCCGATTGAGGTGCTTGGAATCGGAAGTGCGGCATGTGAAGCAACAACACCGCATTTCGAGGTTCGTGCGACGGAAGAAGCTGTACGTCAGGTATATGAACTGACCGGCCTTTCCGGAGAGGATCTGGATTTGTTCTATGCAAATGATTTTATCATTACCTCACACCTTGTATCTGCTGAGATTGCCGGATATCTGCCCTATGGAGAAGGATGGAAATATATTTGTGAAGGTCGTACCGCATGGGATGGAGATAAACCGATTAATACGAATGGAGGCCGTACTTCATTCGGACATGCACATGCAGCTTCCGGACTTGCAGATGTATATGAAGCCTGCAAGCAGATGTGGGGCGAATGTGGAGAGCATCAGGTGAAAAAACTGCCAAGAACAGCAATGCTTCGTGGATATGGCGGCGCGCAGAATGTTGCAGCTGTTGTGATTCGTACATTGGATGAATAGGAGGAAGTGTGTCGTGAGTATTAAATTAGAAAAAGTAGTACAGACATTTTATGAAGGTCTGGAAGAGGGAAAGCTTCTGGGACGTAAGTGCCCGGAGTGTGGCAACGTAGAGTTCCCGCCGGTGTATGCCTGCAATGAATGTGGAAATTATGAAACAGAATGGTATGAAATCAGCGGAAAAGCAAAGCTGCATTCGATTGTATTGCCGGCAGCGCTTTCATCAAAGCCGGAATACAAAAAATTAGGAAAATATGCATATGGCGAAGTTGAGTTAGAAGAGGGAACAAAATTAAATGCAGTTGTCCGTGGAATCAGCAAAAAGAACCGTGCAGAGCTTACGGCAAAGCTTCCGTTAAACTGTCATGCGGCAATTTTTGAAAGAGAAGGCGGATTTAAGACAGTCGTCTTTGATTTGGACGAAGAAGTGTAAATAGTTAAAACAAAAAAGAAAAAAGAGAAGACAGGAGAGAATGAATTATGGATAGAAAAGAATTAGAAACACAGGTACTGAACATCGTTGCAATGTCTTACAAGCAGGACGTAAACAATCTTTCTGTAGATACATCTTTTAAAGATGACCTGGGTGGCGCATCTGTACAGATGGTTGCACTTGTCTCTGAAATTGAGAATGAGCTGGATGTAGCACTTATGCTTTCAGATGCCAGCGCCTGCGGAACAATCGGGGAATTGATTGATTTGATTGAAGAGGAATTATAAGATGAGTTTGTTAGAGCAGATTGGTGAAAAGGCAAAACAGAATGTCAGGAAAGTAGCATTTCCGGAAGCACTGAATGAAAAAATGATGCAGGCGGCCTATGAGACAGG
Source organism: uncultured Lachnospiraceae bacterium (assembly GCA_937950565.1). GTDB lineage: Bacteria > Bacillota > Clostridia > Lachnospirales > Lachnospiraceae > UBA7109. The sequence continues at coordinate 7,965 of CALFCS010000185.1, read as the reverse complement.
AAAAGAAGGCTATATTATTCCGGTACTTGTCGGAGATGCCGAAAAGATAAAGGCTGCGGTTTCTGAACGGGGTTATGAGGAAGAGGTTTTTGAAATCGTAGATATTCAGGAGGAGACATATAAGCAGAGCCTGATAGAAAAATATGTGGCACTGCCTTACACCAGATTAAAAGAAAAAGCATTGGGCCGCCGGATGCAGGATCCGTTATATTATGCGATGGTTATGCAGGCGGTAGAGGAAGCAGATGTTACATTTGCAGGAATTGATAATACAACGGGAGATGTGCTGCTGGCGGGGCAGATGATTATCGGGCTGAAAGAAGGCATCCGTACAATCTCTAGTATTGGATTGTGCGATATCCCGGGATTTGAGGGCAGCGAAGGAAGCCTTCTGGCTGTTGGCGACAGTGCGGTCTGCACCAATCCGGATGCAGGTCAGCTTGCAAGCATTGCCATCTCAGCCTGTGATACGATGAAAGAGCTTCTTAACTGGGAGCCTAGATGTGCCATGGTCAGTTATTCCACTCTGGGAAGCGGCAAAGGCGAGCTGATCGATAAGGTGACAGAGGCTTTAAAGATAGCAAATGAACAGAGACCGGATCTTGCGATTGACGGAGAATTTCAGTTTGATTCAGCAATTTCCCCTGCGGTTGCCGCGAAGAAGGTAAAGAGAGAAAGCAAGGTTGCCGGAAAGGCAAATATCATCATCTGGCCGGATTTGAATGTTGGAAATATTGGTGTAAAACTGATTCAGCAGTTTGGCCATGCGGATGCTTACGGACCGATGCTTCAGGGATTTAACAAAGTTGTGTGTGACTGTTCCAGAGGGGCGCCGATCTCTGAGATTAAGGGAAATATTATCATCAGTGCAGTAAGGGCTGCAGGTGGTGAATAAAGAAAGAAACAAAACGGAAGAACCCCCGGGCAGCTGCCGGGGGATTTCTTTCAAAAGGAGAGAATATGAAAAATTATAAAGTGTTAACGATTAATCCGGGTTCTACCTCAACAAAAATTGCATTGTTTGAAGGAGAAGAATGTCTGTATACAAAGAATGTATCTCATGATGCAGAGGAACTGGGCAAATTTCAGACGATTCCGGAGCAGCTTCCTTACCGGAGAGATATGATTCTTCAGCTTCTTGAGGAGGCGGGGATATCGCTTGATGATGTAGATGTTTTTGTCGGCAGAGGCGGGGGCCTTCTTGCTATGGAGGGAGGAACCTATAAAGTAACAGAGCTGATGCTTGAACATGCCAGAACTTGTGCAAATGGAGTCATCCACCCGGCTGCACTTGGCTCTCAGCTTGCTCATGAATTTGCAGAAAAATACGGGGCAAAGGCAATGGTAGTAAATCCACCGGATGTGGATGAACTGCAGGATCTGGCAAGAATGACAGGGATTAACGGCGTTTACCGGATCATTCATCTGCATGCGCTGAATCTGAAAGAGACAGCTATCCGGCACAGTAAGAAAGTACTGAAAAAAGAATATGAAGCATGTAACTACATCGTATGCCATATCGGTGGGGGAATCTCTGTATCGGCACATCGAAAAGGAAAAATGGTAGACGGATATGACATCGTAGGAGGGGAAGGCCCTATGGCTCCGACAAGATGTGGAAGCATTGCTGTTGCAGATCTTCTGGATTATATGGAAAAGAATCATCTGGAAGTAAGTGATGTAAGAAAACTTTGTACAAAGACAGGCGGTTTTGTAAGTCATGCCGGTATATCAGATGCAATGGAGCTGACCAACCGTGCAAAGGCCGGAGACCGTTATGCAGAGATGCTTTGGAATACGATGATTTATCAGATAGAAAAATGTATCGGTTCCATGGCGGCAGTGCTTCACGGAGAGGTTGATGGCATTCTGCTTGGCGGTGGAATGGTACATAATCCGGATCTGGTCGCACAGATTACGGAGACCTGTTCTTTTATCGCCCCGGTAACAGCATACCCGGGTGAATTTGAAATGGAAGCAATGGCTTCCGGAGCAATCCGTGTTCTGAACGGGGAAGAAGAATTAAAGGAATATTCCGGGAAACGGATCTGGGATGGGTTTTCCTGGGAGTCCTGAGAGATAGAAGAGAAAAAGAAGATGGAGATACACAGATGGAAGAAAAAAAGTTAAAGAAAATTCATATGCTGACGCTGGCGTTTTGCATTGCCCTCATGCCTCCTGTGTGGGCAGTGCTGGCGCCATATATCGGGGTGAGCACGGGGGCGGTTGCCCTCGTATGTGCGGGACTTTATGTGGCAAACGGAAATCAGAGAAAGAATGCATTTAAAATCGCAGTGGGATTCCTCCTGGGAGATCTGTGGGCGGTGTGTGTAGTATGGATTACAGAAAAGCTTTCCTGGAATCCGGATATAGAATTATATGTGACCCTTTTTGTAATGGGCGGACTTGCGGTTATGATCGGGGAGACACTGTCTAAGTATATTTTCACTCCTTCATGGCTGTGCGGATGGGCAATCGGACTGTTGATCATGGGACCAATGAAGGTGGCAGAGCTTGGCACGCTTCCGGTTCAGATCGCGGCTGCAATGCTGGCGTAGATGCCTTTCAGAAAATGTTGATTCAAAAACTCACAAAATAAAGTAAAGAAGAATGATTACAATTACGAAGATTCAAAAGAATGTATATGTTTTGAAAGACCGGGCAGAGTGTTGTGCAAATCTCGTCGTAGGGGAAGAAAAGGCGCTTCTTTTTGACACGGGTTCGGGGATTGATGATATGTATGGTGCAGTAAGAAGTATCACTTCTTTTCCACTGATTGTGGTGAACAGCCATGGACATTTTGACCATATCGGAGGAAATGAGCAGTTTGATAAGGTATATCTGTCTGAAAAAGATTTTTCGATTCTTGAAGGATACCAGAAGGATTTGTTGAACAAATGGCGGAAGGAAATTGCGCAGGGGGAAGAATTCCCCCTGTTTCAGCAGGAGCCTGTCCGATGGAAGTCGATACATCGCTTAGATTGGGAAGCAGTTGAACTAGGAAATATGAGATGTCTGGCTGTACCCCTGGAAGGCCATACGAGAGGATCAGTCGGAATATGGATTCCATCGCTGAGGCTATTGCTGTCAGGAGATGCGCTTACTCCGGTTATGTGTCTGAACTTTCAGAATCATATGTCAGTGGAAGACCAGTATAGGATGCTGAAACGAGTGCAGTCTATGGAGTTTGATTATTATCTTACCTCTCATCACATCTCAAAGTTTCCAAAGAAAATGTTGAAACGGATGGTTCAATGTATGGAACACAGCCGGGAAGGAAAATATTATGCATATCAGTATCCGCGGCCGCCTTATGCAAAAGGGTGGATTTACCTGGATTCTATGGAAGAAGAACCGGTTGCTGTTATTGTGTCGGAAGAAGAAAGGGCAGGTGGAAAGTGATGGTAAAAATTTATACAGCAGGTTACGGGAAAGTGCCTTGCAACAAAAAATACAGCGTGGAGCATCAGCTGGGACTGTCATTATTAGCACAGGGGCTGGCAGAAGTCTGTCAGATACAGGTCTCACAGAAGGAACTGGAAGATATGATAACTGTTGGGGATTATGGGAAGCCATATTTCAAAGAGTATCCGGACATTCATTTTAATATCAGTCATTGTGATGGGATGGTTGTCTGTGCACTTTCCGACAGCCCCGTCGGCATTGATGTGGAGAATATCGGGGAAGTAAAAGACCACATCCTTCCAAAAGTTCTGACGCCCGGCGAACAGGAATTTTTGTTTCAGTACAGACAGGATACAGAAAAATACAAGGAATTATTTTATCGTTTCTGGACATTAAAAGAAAGCCGCATCAAACAAAATGGATGTGGCTTTACTATGCCTTTGACAGACATTTCATTTATTCTGTCTGCGGAGGAACATGAGACAAAAATTGAGTGTTCGGATAAAACCGTATTTTTTGCCCAGAAAATGATAGAAGATAAATATATACTTTCTGTATGCAGTGCCCATCCTTATTCTCCTGAGGATAGTCTTTCCTGACAATTCAAAAAGGCACAGGTCATCTGAATCTGGGTGATGACCCTCGGATTTTCAAAATCTTCCTCCATAATATCACGGATTTTATCCAGCCGGTAATAGAGTGTATTTTTATGAATAAATAAGTCGTCACATATTTCGGAAATTTTCTTCCCTTTTGACAGATACAAAAGTAACGTGTCTGCAAGCTTTGTATTATGTGCCTCATCATATTCCAGAATCCGCATATAAGGCGGGTAGCAGTAACGTTTCCAATTGCTATGCTGGAAGCAGCTTCTTGCCAGGTCTTCTATCCGGAGGTCATCAAAAAGAAAGAGGTGCTGTCTGTTGTTCAGGTAGGAGCCGGTGGTGAGGGCGGCCTGAGCTTCTTGTATGTGCTCCAAAATATCCGTAAGGGACGTAAAGATGCTGCTGACGCCGGCACAGACAGAAGTAGGAATCAAGACATTTCTTAGAACTTCCAGTTCTTCCTGAACAGGCGAGGTAATATCGTCGTGGCTGCAGAGATAGATGACAGTATGCTCGTTAATAACATAAATATTGTTCGACAAAATCTTGTGCACCTGATCTGTCAGAGCTTTTAGCGACGGCGAGGACGTTATGGAACTTTGGGCGTAGTCAATCAGCACAATGTATTTGTATGTTTTCATATTATATCCGAAGATAGAAAGTCTCTGCTGGAATTCCTGCGGGGACTGGAGCTTTGGTGCGCTTAAAAACCGTGAAAACAGGTGTGTATAGTAGGAGGCTTTATTTTGCGTGTAAAAGTCTTCTTTGCTGATTTTGATGGAAAGCGCACTGGCTACCACAGGAAGCAGCTCCAGGACATCCGGGGACAAAGAGGGCGGTTCTTCTCCTGTCGGGTAGGTGTACAAGAGACTGAAGGATGCCAGTTTTAAGTTATTCATATAAATTAAAGTCAGATAATTGCGGACACAATATCCATCTTCCAGGTCCTGGTCGAAATAGGTCGGGGCGGTCTGCTTGCTGTGGGGAGCGGCCAGGTCCGGGGAGTGGAGCCAGCGCTGCGTATCCAGAGGAATGGAGTTCGTTCTGATATCGGTCAATATCTTTGGACTTAACATTACGGTGTTGTCTGAGAATGTCAATACAGAAAAACTGTTGTCCAATATGGATACACATACATGGAAGATTTCATCGATCCGGTTCGCAATTACCTGCAGGGGTGCATTGTTGGAAGACAGGATAAAAAGCTCCGAGACACTGCGCTTCATATCTTCCAGTTCTGCAATTTTAGTAGAGATTGTCTGGTAAGCCATCAGAAAATCGTCTCGATTCTGAAAGACCAGGAGATTATCTTCCGGGTACGTATATGCAATCTCTTTTTCAGGAATATCCTGGTATAAGATATATGCACACAGACGGGGATGGTTTGAAAATCCGCGGTAATCTGATAAATTACAGAAATAAAGGGTGTGGTCGGAAAGATTCAGCGGAGGTGTATTCAGTAAAAGGGTCTGTGTGTAGTCCTGTCGTGGAGAAAGATTTTTTCGTGCTGCAATTGTGCTGTAGCACAGCTCTTTGATAATGCTTTGCCATTTCATATGTTTATCCTCTTTTTCTAAATATCTTGTGTATAATCTTGTAAGTACTACTCTTATTATGAATAAAAAAGTATATTTTGTAAAGAGATAAGAAAAAAATGTCTGGTTTATCAAAGAGAAGGATTTGGTAAAAAGTACAGTGAAAAAAACAGGTAAAAAGGTTTATAGTAATAATAAATAACAGGAAAATCAGCGCAGAGGGAAAGGAGAAATAAATATGGAAAAAATAAGTGTAGATCTTGCGATTATAGCAGCAGGCCCGGCAGGGTTGTGTGCAAGTGTTGCGGCAGCAGAATCAGGTGTAGAGGTTGCGGTTTTTGAAAAATCATCAACAGTCGGAGGAACAGCGAATATGGGTATGGGCCCGTTTGGGGTAGAGAGCCGTATCCAGAAGCGGACAATGGGGACTCTTCGAAAGGAGGAAGCATTTAAACGCTTTATGGATTATGTTCATTGGCAGTCAGATGCGAATCTGGTTCATGATTATATCTGGAATTCCGGTCCGACGATTGACTGGCTGGAGGATATGGGAGTGAAATTTGCGGGAGCGATGAAGAACTTCCCGACGTCAGAGGCTACCTGGCATGTTGTTATGCCGGAAGACGGTTCCCGTCCGGGAGCGCGTTCCGCATCTGCTATGAATAAGAAGATTTTTGAGCGCGGACAGGAGCTGGGGGTAAAGTATTACTTGAATACGCCGGTTCAAAAGCTTCTGGCAGAGGGAAAGAAAGTGACCGGTCTGATTGCGAAGAGTGAGGACGGTACGGAATATGAGGTTTCTGCAAAGGCAGTGATTATTGCTACAGGCGGATTTGGAACCAATCCGGAAATGGTAAAGGAATATACAGGCTATACTCTGGAAAAAGATATGTTTGACTTTATGGTGCCGGGAATTGTCGGCGATGGAATCAAGATGGCATGGGAGATTGGCGCAGGACATGGCCGTATGGAAATGGAGCGTACCGGCGGCATGATGCTCCCGGGAGCAAAATTAGGTGCATATCCACAGTCAATGTTGTTTAATAATGCAGGTGCGATTGCGGTCAATAAGCTGGGTTACCGCTGCTGCGATGAAAGTGTGCTCCAGAATTCAGCTGTATCAGGAAATATTATTAATTATCAGAAAGACCGCAATATGTTCCGGATTATGTCGAGCAGTGTGGTAAAACATTACCGCCGGAGAGGAATCGACTTCCCGAATGAAGTGTTCCATGATGATTCTACGGAAGGCTTTGAAGAAGAGTGGCCGAAGATTGCAGCTGAACATCCAACGATTGCCTATGTAGCAGATTCGGTGGAAGAGCTTGCAGAAAAAATGGAGATACCTGTAGACGTTCTGGTAGAAACAATTGAACGTTACAATGAGCAGTGTGAGCAGAATTATGATGATGATTTCTGTAAGAGACGGGAATATCTGATTCCTCTTAAGGGAGATAAGTATTATGCACTTCGGTATGCACCGGGCGCTTATGGCTCTCTTGGCGGAATTAAGATTAACCACAAGCTCCAGGTTATTACGGATGATTATGAGGTGATTGAAGGACTGTACGGGGCAGGAAGCGATGTGTGTGAGCTCTATAATGGTACTTATTACTTCTATTTCCCGGGCAATACGATGGGATTTGCTGTAACCAGCGGCCGTATGGCGGGTGAATATGCGGCAGATTATATTCTTGGGCAGGAAGATTACGAATAAAAAGACAAAGAAAGCTGCATAGGGCGTTAATTTTAATATAACTGTGCTGTGGCACAGTTATATTATTTTTTGCAATTGTTTCGACAAAAAATGCGCTGATACGGTATTTTTTCAAATGACATATGGTAAAAATTATGCAATATGCACAAATAATAGAAGAAAATGAAAATAATTTTCGAAAATAATTCTAAAAAAGCAGGGCAAACTTTGGGAGCAAGTACAGTGCAAATTTTTGCCGGAGCAGTTATATTATTAACAAATATTAAGAATATTAGGACTATGAAACAAAGGAGGAGAGAACATGAGTATTCGTGAAGAAGTAGTAGAAATTCTGAAACAGAAAGCAGCAGAGGTTCTAGCTGTTGATCCGCAGACGCTGGATGAGAATACACGCTTTGACGAAGACCTTCATGCAAAGTCAGTGAATTTTGTACAGTTTACTGCAGCTTTGGAAGATGAGTATGATGTAGAGGTTCCGTTTATGGAATTCCGCCGCAAAAAAACATTTGGTGAAGCCGGCGATTATATTGACAGTCTGCTGTAAAAAATGTAAGAGAGGCAGACTGGGGAAAAAGAAAAGAGAAAAGGAAAAGAAAAGGAATAATTTCCCGAGATGTGAATGGGGAATTTCGTGTCAGGGATTTTATAAAAGAAAAACAAAAAAGGAAATAAAAGGAGGAAGAAATTATGAATAATGAAAGAA
>CALFCS010000184.1 GCA_937950565.1 uncultured Lachnospiraceae bacterium | reverse complement strand
TAACATATGACATAAGAACTAATGAATTATATATTAGTCTTATAACACAAAAAAAAACTTATTTACTATTGTTAGATAATCCTATGATTGATTCATTAAAGAAGAATCATTAAAAAAAACAACTTAAAAGATTTTACAGTGAAATAAAAAAAAGATTGATCCATTTCTAAAAAGCATTTCTGTGAATTGGTTGATTTACATGCATCTTTTGTTAAAGAAAATATCGATGAGATTATGATTTATCTAGATAAGTAAAAATTTTATTTAAAGTAAGCGACTTTCCAGTTCCAGTTTACAGGGGTGTCCGCCCTCAAACGCACCGGTGGTCGCTCGGTATCGCATAATACACTATAATAATAAAAAGGACATATAAATTAAAATGAAAAAAGTTGTAAAAAAATCTTAAATATAATAAATACGTTAGCTTTTTTGATAGTCATTTTTTGGACAATAGATGGGGTTATTTATGAAATTATAGGGCCAGAAATATATGAAAATTTACTTTCAAAATTAAATATTCCATGGAATTATGATCAATCTATTAAAATAGCTTTTATTTGCCTTATTATTTTATTCATTACATACTATTTACTTGAGAAATTTTTTGAAGAATAGTATTAAAAATTATGCTGCATAAAAAATCTCCAAAACATTTTACTGGTTACTCACCTTTTCTGTTTTGGAGATTTTATTATGTTCTATTATATTTTATTATATCTATCTGCGAACCAATGTTACTACTACTCTTCTATAAGGTTCCTCACCTTCACTATGTGTAGATACAGCCGGATCTGACTGAAGCGCTGAATGTATAATTCTTCTTTCATATGGATTCATCGGTTCTAATGAAATTGTTCTTCTTGTTCTCTTTACTTTACTTGCTATATTTTTTGCAAGATTTTCAAGAGTTTCTTTTCTTCTTCTTCTATAATCTTCTGTATCAAGTTTTACTCTTACATATCCTTCCTGCATTTTATTAGCTACTCTGTTTGTAAGATATTGAAGGGAATCAAGTGTCTGTCCTCTTTTTCCTATTAATATTCCCATATTTTCACCTTCCATATTAATAGAAAGGGCTCCCTCTTCATCAATATCAGATGTTACTTTTACATCTCCCATATTCATTGCCTTCAATACATCTGTAACAAATTTCTCACATGCTTTAATTGTAACATCTTCTACTTTTACTAATTCAATTTCTTTCTTTACAGGAGTGAAATTTTTTTCTTTCTTTAAATCTGTTTTCTTTTCATTTTTTCCTTTTTTTATTTCTTTTTTAGGTTCTTTATTTACGACTTCTTTTGCAGGCTTTACTTCTTTAACCTTTTTAATCTCTTTTTCTTCTTTTATTTCTTTTATTTCTTTTTTTTCTTCTACTGGCTTTTCTTCTACTTTACGACGTGCTTTTATTACAGCCTGTTTTGCACCTATTCCAAGAAATCCATTGCTACCTTTTTCAATAATTTCAATCTCAAGACAATCGCTTGTAACACCAAGTTGAATTGATGCTTCTGTCATTGCATCACTTACCGTTTTTGCTGATACAGTAATATAATCCATCTTCTCTCTCATTCCTTTCTATATTATTTATTTTCATTAAATTTCTTAACCATATTTGCTTTTGATGCAAGACTTCCTTCTTTTACATTTTTCTGCGCTCTTACGATTTTTTCTTCTCTTTCTTTTTCTGTCATAGAAGAAATATTTGAAGATTTTTTTATACTCTTCGTATTCTTCTGAGCCATTTCATTAATTTTTTCTGCCTTTGCACCACGTTTTTCACGTTTCTTTTTCGCTTTTTCTTTGTTCTTTTCAATCATATCTTCAACAGATATCTTTGAAAGATACTTATTAATAAATATTTGCTGTACACAACGTACCACAGCACTTATTACCCAATAAATACCAATACCTGCCGGAAGTGTAAATACCATAAATACAGAAAATAAAGGCATTGTCATATTCATGGATTTCATTGTACCAGCCATCGGATTATCCTTGTCCATCTGCTGTCCGCTGATTGACTGGGATAATTTAATACTGATATACTGCGTAGCTCCTGACAAAATCGGAAGAAGAATTGCTGTAATTACAAGCGCTGCTGCTGATACTCCCACATCTTTTCCATCTTTTGCCCATCCAATCATTGTAGAAGGCGCTACTGTCATATCAGGAATAGTTAAAAATCTATTTGCTTCTTTTGTAATATGTGGTACATAATCTTTTATATTATATATAACCGGATACAAAGCAAACAGGAAAGGCATCTGAATTAATAAAGGAAGACATCCTCCCATCATGGAAGTTCCATATTTATCATATACCTGCTGCACCTCTTCCTGCATTTTCATTTGAGATGCCTGATCTTTTTTATTCGCATATTTCTTCTGAATTGCCTGGACTTCCGGACTTATAACTGCCTGAAGCTTTGACGTTTTCTGCTGATTGATTGTCATCGGAATCATACAAGTATATACAAATATCGTATATATGATAATTGACAATCCTACGAGTCCTGTATCTGATGATAAAAGACTGTCTAACATGTTATAGATAAAGTTCATTACTTTACCAAGCACCCAGCACAACTGCCCTACAATCGGCCAATTTGCCGCCGATACTAAACTCATCATCCTTTTTTCCTCCATCGTTTGTTAAATTATTTTAAGGAACGGGATCATATCCTCCTTTTGAAAACGGATTACATCTTAATATTCTCCACAAACTCAAAATTCCACCTTTCAATGCACCATATTTCGTAATCGCTTCCAATGCATATGTTGAACAGGTTGGATAATATTTACATGAAGAATACCCTTTTAGTCCTGATAGATATTTACGATATCCTTTTATACATGCAAGCATAATCCTTTTCATTTTATATTATCCCTCATCTATAATCTTATGAAGATGACCAAGATGTAAAAGTGCACTTTCTATTTCATGATAATTTCTTTCTTTTGCACTTGTTCTTGCTATTACTACTATATCTAATCCACATCTGAATCTATCTTCTTGCAGCCGGTAACTTTCTCTTATTAATCTGGTCAGCCTGTGTCTTACTATGCTGTTTCCTACCTTTTTACTTACAGATATACCTAATCTGTTTTTCTCTAATTCATTTTCTTTTATATACATAACCAGATATTTGTTAGCACAGGAATTACCTTTTTTATAAACATTCTGAAAATCTTTATTTTTTTTCAATGATTCGGAATATTTCATATTTACTTATGCTCCTGTTTTAAAGAAGAAAAGGCCACATATATGCGGCCTACGCTGATAATTTCTTTCTTCCTTTTGCTCTTCTTGCAGCAAGTACTTTTCTTCCACCTGCTGTGCTCATTCTGGAACGAAAACCATGTACTTTCGCTCTCTGTCTTTTTTTTGGCTGGAATGTCATTTTCATGGATATCCACCTCCTTATATTTTTCAAGGAATATTAATATAAAATATCCCTACTTTATTTCTAAAGACATCGTTTTGATTATATTAAAAAAATGCCTGTACGTCAAGCGAAACCGACTATTTTATTTACGTTTCTTTACTTTTTATTGCTTAAATCTTCTTTTTGATGTAGAATATAGAAGAGTGAACATAAAAGAGTAGGAGTTTATTTAAAATGAACATCGTCGAAGAAAAATGGTCTGATATTATAGAACATCTTAGAATTGAACACGAATTATCCAATGTATCTTTTACTACATGGATACAGCCTTTAAAAGTTTATAATATTATAGATGATACTGTATACATACTGGTAAATATGAATGCAAGTGTTGAATATATAGAAAAAAAATATCTTCTTCCCTTACAAGTATCCATTGCTGAAATAACGGGAATTGAATATAAAGTTGTTTTTATATCTGAAGATGACGATAAATTAAATAAGATTAATAAGATGGCAGTTGAACCTGTTCAAAATAAAAAAACAAAATCTGCATCTGAAAAAGCAGGTTTAAATCCGAAATATACTTTCGATACTTTTGTAGTAGGAGGAAATAATAATTTTGCTCATGCAGCGTCTGTTGCAGTAGCAGAATCTCCCGGACAAGTATATAATCCTTTATTTTTATATGGAGGCGTAGGACTTGGAAAAACTCATTTGATGCATTCCATAGCACATTTTATTTTGAACAATAATCCGTCAAAAAAAGTATTATATGTAACCAGTGAATCTTTTACAAATGAATTGATCAATGCATTAAGAATCGGAAGAACTGCCGGAAATGAATCTGCTATGATGATGTTCCGTGAAAAATATCGTAACAATGATGTACTTTTGATTGATGATATTCAATTTATTATAGGAAAAGAAAGTACGCAGGACGAATTTTTTCACACCTTTAATCATCTTCATACATCTGGAAAGCAAATTATTATATCCAGTGACAGACCTCCAAAAGATATAGAAACTTTGGAGGCCAGACTTCGTACAAGATTTGAATGGGGCCTGATTGCAGATATATCCGTTCCGGATTATGAAACGCGTATGGCAATTCTACAGAAAAAAATTGAACTTGACCGTCTGGAAAGATACAATATTCCTCTTGACGTATTAGATTATATCGCTTCTAATATAAAGTCAAATATAAGAGAACTGGAAGGTTCTCTTAATAAATTAATTGCACTTTATAAATTAAATAATAATGAAAAACCGATTGATATTTCTCTTGCTGCAGAAGCTTTGAAGGATATAATTTCTTCAGAAAATAAAAGAGAGGTAACTCCTGAACTGATTCTTGATATTGTATCAGATCATTTTGGAATAACAGTAGCAGATATTAAAAGTAATAAAAGAAATGCCGAAATAACTGTTCCAAGACAAATATGTATGTATCTTATGAGACATATGACAGAAACTGCACTAAAGGGAATCGGTGTTATATTAGGAGGAAGAGATCATTCTACTATCAAACATGGTGTCGAAAAAATAGCTTCTGATATAGAAACAGATGAAATTATGGCGAACACAGTTAACATAATAAAGAAAAAAATCAATCCATCTTAATGTGTAAAACTATGTGGACAAGTACTTATTATAAGTGGATAACTTATTGATAACTATGTTATATTATATGGATAACTTATTTTTTATGAACATTTACAAATTAATAAAATAGTTTTCCCCACATTTTAAACATGCAACAAATTAAAAATCCACATACTTATGAAATAAAAAAATAGCCTTTTTATAAGGTGTGAAAGGGGTTTTACCCTTTTCCACACCCCCTACTACTAATAATACGGAAATTAATTATATATTTATATATAAAGAACTGTGGAAAGGAGTTTTCATATGAAAATAATATGTAATAAATCAAATCTTTTAAAAGGAGTTAATATTGTTTCTAAAGCTGTCTCTTCCAAAACAACAATGCCTATACTGGAATGCATTCTTGTTGACGCTACAGCAGGCACTATAAAATTAACTGCTAATGATATGGAACTTGGAATACAGACAGAAGTAGAAGGCGCTATCATTGAAAGAGGTATGATTGCTATAAATGCAAAAATATTTTCAGAGATTGTAAGAAAACTTCCTGACAATGATATATCTATCGAAACAGATGATAATCTTCAGACAACAATTATATGTGAAAAATCAAAATTTGATATTTCCGGAAAGCCGGGAGAAGAATTTTCTTATTTACCGGTAATTGAAAAAGAAGAATCTATAGAAATATCTCAATTTACATTAAAAGAAGTAATAAGACAGACAATCTTCTCTATTGCAGATACAGAAACAAATAAATTAATGACAGGGGAATTGTTTGAAATAAAGGATAATATACTCAGAGTGATATCACTTGATGGACATCGTGTTTCTATCAGAAAAGTAGATTTAAAAGATAAAGTAAATGATAAGAAATTAATTGTTCCGGGAAAAACTCTTATTGAGATAAGTAAAATTTTATCTGGTGAAGCTGAAAGTATTGTTGATATTTCTTATACAAATAATCATATTGTATTTGAATTTGATAATACAATTGTAGTGTCAAGACTTATTGAAGGAGAGTATTTTAAAATAGACCAAATGCTTTCCAGCGATTATGATACAAAAGTAAGAGTAAATAAAAGAGAATTATTGAATTGTATAGACAGAGCTACTCTTCTTGTGAAAGAAGGGGATAAAAAGCCTATTATTATTAATATGGGTGATGAAATTATGGAACTTAAAATTAAATCACAAATAGGTTCCATGAATGAAGAAATTGTAATTGATAAAGAAGGAAAGGATCTTTTAATTGGATTTAACCCTAAATTTTTGATAGATGCACTTCGGGTTATAGATGATGAAGAGGTAACTCTTTATCTGATGAATGCAAAAGCGCCATGTTTTATAAAGGATGAAGAAGAAAAATATATATATCTGATTCTTCCTGTTAATTTTAATGCAGTTGTTTGATTGTGTAAGGAGAGAATAAAATATGGAAGTAGTGAAATTAAGAGAAGATTATATAAAGCTTGGACAGGCTCTTAAAGCTGCCGGACTGGTAGATTCAGGAGTAGAAGCTAAGATAGTAATACAAGATGGATATGTTACTGTAAATGGTGAGACAGATACTCGTCGCGGAAGAAAGTTATATAATGGAGATATTGTTAAATATAATGGGGAAGAAATAAAAATTGAAAGTTAAATCCTTAAAGATTAAAAATTTTAGAAATTATGATTTGCTTTCTCTTGATTTTGATGATTCTACAAATATATTTTATGGAAATAATGCACAAGGAAAAACAAATATATTAGAAGCTGTATATATGTCAGCTACTACAAAGTCTCATAGAGGAACAAAAGACCGTGATATTATAAAATTTGGTAAAGAAGATTCTCATATAGAAGTAGTTGTGGAAAAAAGAGATATTTCTTATCAAATAGATATGCATTTAAAGAAAAATAGTCCAAAAGGTATTGCGATAAATAAAATACCGATTCGCAAAGCAAGCGAATTATTTGGGATTATTAATATTGTATTTTTTTCTCCGGAGGATTTGCATATAATAAAAAGTGGACCTGATAAGAGAAGAAGATTTTTGGACCTCGAATTATCTCAGCTTGATAAAATATATCTAAATAATTTGTCGAATTATAATCGTATCGTAAATCAGAGAAATCATCTTTTAAAAGATTTAAAGGATATGGAAACATTAGATATATGGGATATTCAACTAATAAAATATGGAGATGAAATTAGAAAAAGAAGAAAGAAATTTATAAATGAAATAAATGAAAAAGTTTCTTATATACATAATAAATTAACTGGTGGGAAAGAGGAATTAAAGCTTATTTATGAGACAAGCGGAGGAGATGTTCCTCTGGAACAGGCAATTAAAAGAAATAGAGAAAAGGATATCCGCGTTAAGAGTACGTCAGTGGGACCCCACAGGGACGATATATGTTTTATAACAAATGATATAGATATTAGACGTTTTGGTTCACAAGGGCAGCAGAGAACTGCTGCATTATCTTTGAAACTTTCAGAAATAGAATTGGTAAAACATATAATAAATGATGAACCAATATTACTTCTTGACGATGTTTTGTCTGAACTTGATAAATACAGGCAAAACTATCTATTAGAAAGTATTAATGATATACAGACACTGATTACCTGTACAGGTGTAGAAGAGTTTGTAAATAAATGTTTTTCTATCAATAAAGTATTCCATGTAAGTAATGGGCATGTAACGAAAGAAAACTAGGAGGATTGGAATGAGTACAGAAAAAGTGCAGCATGAATATGGAGCAGATGAAATTCAAATATTGGAAGGTCTGGAGGCAGTAAGAAAGCGTCCGGGTATGTATATTGGAAGTACGTCAGCGAGAGGACTTCATCATCTTGTGTATGAAATAGTGGATAATTCTGTAGATGAGGCTCTGGCAGGGTTTTGTGATTCTATTTCTGTATGTATTAATAAAGACAATTCAATAACTGTTACAGATAATGGACGTGGAATTCCTGTTGGTATTAATCATAAGGCAGGTCTTCCGGCTGTAGAGGTTGTATTTACTGTACTTCATGCAGGTGGAAAATTTGGCGGAGGGGGATACAAAGTATCCGGCGGTCTTCACGGTGTAGGCGCTTCTGTCGTAAATGCACTTTCTAATTGGCTGGAAGTAGAAATTTTCCACGAAGGAAGTATTTATAAGCAGAGATATGAACGTGGAAAAGTAGTAGAAAAATTGAAAATTGTGGGGAAATGTGAACCGGAAAAAACAGGAACAAGAGTTACTTTTCTTCCAGACGATACCATATTTGAAACTACTGTATTTGAATATAATGTGTTAAAACATCGTTTCCGTGAAATGGCTTTTCTTACAGCAGGATTAAAAATTGTTCTTCGTGATGAAAGAGAAGAAGAACCAGTAGAAAAAGTATTCCATTATGAAGGTGGAATCAAAGAATTTGTACAATATCTGAATAAAAGTACAACTCCTCTTTATGAAAATATTATTTATTGTGAGGGAAATGTAAATAATGTTGCAGTAGAAGTGGCAATGCAGCACAATGATTCTTATAATGAAAATACTTACGGATTTGTAAATAATATTACGACTCCGGAAGGTGGAACGCATATTGTAGGTTTTCGTAATGCTCTTACAAAAACATTTAACGATTATGCGAGAAAAAATAAATTATTAAAAGATAATGAGCCGAATTTATCCGGTGAAGATATAAGAGAAGGTCTTACCGCAATTATTAGTGTAAAAATAGAAGATCCTCAATTTGAAGGTCAGACAAAGCAAAAGCTTGGAAATAGTGAAGCAAGAGGTGCAGTAGATAATATTGTAAGCACGCAGCTTCAAATATTCCTGGAGCAAAATCCACAGATTGCAAAACAGACAGTTGAAAAGTCTGTTATGGCACAGCGTGCCCGTGAAGCTGCAAGAAAGGCAAGGGATCTTACAAGAAGAAAATCCGCACTTGATGGTATGTCTCTTCCGGGAAAACTTGCGGATTGTTCCGACAAAAATCCTGAGAACTGCGAAATTTATATTGTAGAGGGAGATTCTGCGGGAGGCTCTGCAAAGACAGCAAGAGACCGTGCAACCCAGGCGATTCTTCCGCTTCGTGGTAAGATATTGAATGTAGAAAAAGCAAGGCTTGACAGAATTTATGGAAATGCAGAGATTAAAGCGATGATTACTGCATTTGGTACAGGTATTCATGAA
>CALFCS010000183.1 GCA_937950565.1 uncultured Lachnospiraceae bacterium | reverse complement strand
TTGTCCTCCTTCTTCCGAGAGGACTCTTTCCCTATCCTTTTCTTAGAATCCTCTCCGCTTTTTGTGAATTCCAGCATTGAAAATTTCTAAGATTTGCATGATGCAAACAGATAGTAGAATGGCTGGCGCCATCAAGATTTTAGAAATAAAATGCTTATAGAAACTATACCATTACAAAGTGGAAATGTAAATACACGAAATCAGTAAAATAAACGTAACAGGTCAGACAAGTCTGACCTGTTACTGCGTAATTCTTACAACATTCCACCTATCATAAATTGTTCCCGAACCATATTTCTCCGTTCCCTGCTGATTGGAATCTGCGTCCCATCCTTCAAAATCATCGTTTGTTTTTCAATTTTAACGCAATATTCCATATTTACAATATAACCGGAATGCGGCCGGATAAATCCCATACCGGACAATGCCTTTTCACATTCATACATACGTCTTTTTACAGAAAATACAGAACCGTCACTCATATGCACGCAGATATTATATACACATTTTTCCATATAAACAATCCGCTTCTTCTCTATATGCGCGACACTTCTGTTTTTCGTAAACTCAACAATTCCCCGCCGCTGATTCCGAATCCGCAGAAAGCGCCGGACTGCCTTGGGGAGTTCTTCCTCTACATTCGCTTTACCCACAATCTGAAACGGTCCATAAGGCAATGCTTTCAATGCCAGGTGTTCCTGTCCGGTGAGCAAAATAAGAATATGGCCCTTGTGTATTTCATCTAAATTTTCTATCATATCAAATGCCGATTGTTCCTGAACGTCTATATCCATAATTATAAGCTCATCATCTCTGAAGGCATATTTGTCCACAAATTCTTCTCTTTCAGGATAGAACTCAACAACAGCCCGCACCTTTGTTATTTCCAACTCCCCTTCAACAAGTTCCTTTATTTTCACACCCACTGTATCTTCGTCATTACAAATAGAAATATGTAACACCTTTTATCTGACTCCTCTCTCCTCTAATCTAGTCTACAACCTCTTCTCCCTTAAGAATCCCTCCATTTTTCTTTGCTTCTTTCTCATATAATTCATTCAAATATTCAAAATCCAGCTCACCCTGTCAGGCAATTGTTGCATGGAAAAGAGAAAAGTAACACAGGGCGTTATGATTCTTATACTGCAGCACCATAACGCCCCATATTATTTTTTCATCATATACTTCTCGTTTCTCTTTAAAAATCTAAATATTTCTGTAAGAATCTATAAATCATGACTGCACATTCCGCGCGGCTTGCACTTCCTTGTGGATCCAGGCGCTCTTCCACCTTATCGCCATTCAAATCTTTTCCTTTGATAATGCCGTTCGCTACCGCCCACTTCATACCGTCTTTTGCAAATACCTGGATAGCATCTGCGTCCTCAAATGTGCCATAATCAGCGCTGCCGGATATATCATAGCCTTTATATTTTGCATAACGGTACAGCATAACGGCCATCTGCTCACGGGTAATGTCATCAACCGGGCCGTATAATCCATTTTCATAGCCTGTAACAATGCCATTTTCTGCTGCCCAGAGCACGCTGTCTGTATACCACATATCCGCATCAATATCACTGAAGGTCTTCTCAGTCGCAAACTTTGGTTCTTTATCCATACGATACAGAATCGTCGCAAACTGAGCGCGAACAACAGATTCATATGGTCCAAAGGTAAACTCATCCAGCCCTCTTATTACATCTTCTCTATACAACGCACATACTGCCTCATAGAACCAGTCCGTCTCTTTGACATCTGTAAATGGAAGTTTAACCTCATGTGCATCTCCAAATGCTTTTGCAATTGCCGTAACATCTTCACCACTTAAAAGCCCATCTTTATAAGCGTCCTTTACGAGAATAAATTCATGATCCTTGTGCAGATAAAAGCAGTCATCATAAGACCCCGAAGAAAATACGAATTTATACTTTCCAATCCGAACCTCTGCCGTATCATCCGTAACATCTACACCTTTTACAGCCATCAGCACAACCTCACCGGCATCATAGGTGCCGCAGTACTGAAGGATTTCCATATCTGATACTTCCAGACCTTTTACAAAAGAATCCTCCGGATTTTTCTCTTTCAGCATCTGCAGATAATCCTGACGGATTACATCTGCCGCTTCCGGAGCAAGTACAGGCTTCTGATCCGTTTCATCAGGTGATGCCGTATCCGTGACCTTTTCCTCTTTTGCCACATCTGCCGCCTGAACCGGTATACTGCCAAAAAGCATTGCCGCTGCTGCAAATAAAGCAATTGTTTTGTTTACCATCTTTGCTACATTTCCTAACTTCATAATATTCCGCCTCCTTATTCCTTTTTTTCAGTTTAACATATTATAGAATACTTGCATATTTCTTTCTTGACTGGATTTTTGTATAATTCTTAATAATTTCTATCGATTCATCGGCGGCTTCCACGGATCGAAAGGAGTCATTCATAAGATCTACCTGCCTTCCCTAATCTATATAAATATATTTCCTGTTATATATTAGAGTCTCTGCATAAGGTAATTGTTGCATAAAAAGGAAGGAAATACTGCGGGTATTATGATTCATTCTGCAAAAAAACATAACACCCCTTTAGTTCTTATAATCTACTTTCCATTCTTTTCTAAAAAACGCTGGATAACCGCCGCACACTCTGCCCTAATTGTCTCACCTTGCGGGTCAAGCTTTGTCCCGTCTTCTTTTCCTTCAATAATTCCGGCTCCAACTGCCCATTTCATCGCTTTCTCAGCAAATACACTAACCTGATCGGCATCTTCGAATTTATCCAAATCTGCTGTCGCTGTCAAATCATATCCCTTGTACTCTGCATACCGGTACATCACAGTTGCCAGTTGCTCACGGGTAATATTATCTGCAACTCCCCAATACTCGGAATCCGTATACCCTAGCATAATCTCATGCTGGAATCCCCAGTATATCGCATTTGTATACCAATCATCTGCCACATCCGGCCAATGATTCTTCGGAATCATCGTCGCCTGCGGCTCGCCCTCTATCCGGTGAAGGACAACCATGAACTGCGCACGGGCAAGTGGTTTATCAGCACCAAACGTCCTCTCATCCAATCCAGTCATAATACCACTCTTACACATCGCATAGGCATAAGGATAAAACCAGTCTGTCACAAGAACATCCTCATACTCAAGAGTAAATTGATATGCATAAACTGTCCCAAATATTTTCGCTATCTCTGCCAAATCCCCAGCGTTGAGAAGCTTATCCTCATATGCATCTTTTACAGGAATAAATTCATGATTTTTATGCACATAAAAACTATTCGCCATAGAACTGTTAGCAAACACAAATTCATGTTCTCCTATTTGAACCTTCGTTTGAACAGCCATACCTGCAAGACCTTTTGCAGACATAACGACAACTTCGTTGCCGTCATAAGTACCACAATACTGCTCAATCAAAATATCTGTTACCGTCCAGTTCTGTACACTTGCTTCATTTGGATACATTTCCTTTAATTTCTGCAAATAATCTTGACGAAGAACTTCCACCGCTTCCGAATCAAGCACTAATTTGGTGCATTCTATGTCCTTTGACGAATCCACACTCTCCTGCTGTCCTGCATACATTCCGCCATTCTCAGCCGCTTTTGTCTGAGCAGGCATCACACTTGATATCATTACTGCAACACCAAATAAAGCAAAGACTCTACCTACTGTTTTTATAAATTTTCCTGATTTCATATCAATCTGCCTCCTTATTAAATTCCTGCTATTATGTTATTAAACATTGCACAACAAAGTATCTGTTATATGTATTCTTACAATTTATACTTTTGGACAAATCTGTTAATCATCACAGCGATCTCAGCACGGTTTGCATTTCCAAGAGGATTAAGATAATTCCCTGTTTGACCTATAATACCATTTCCTACCGCCCATGCCATAGCATCTTTCGCATAAGCACTTACTGACGCTGCATCTGAATATTTACTTATGTCTGCCTTATTAGATACATTCAGCCCCAAACTTTTCGCATAACGATATAATATCAAAGCAAAATCCTGCCTATAAATATCAGTTCCAACTCCCATTTTTCCATTATTTCCAGTTAAAATCCCATTATCATATGCCCATATAGCTGCATTTGCAAAATAATCATCCTTGCTTACATCAGGATATAAATAACGATATGTTACAGCCGGGCTTCCAGCCATTCGATAAATAAGCACTGCCACATCTTGTCGCTGCATATTCTCTATTGCCCCAAAATAGCCTGCTCTTTTTCCCGTCATATATCCTCTGGTATATACCCCAAATACTCCACTATAGTACCAGTCACTTTTCTGCACGTCATAAAAAGGCATATTTGTAATTAATCCTGAAAGAATGGGTAAGCCCATGCCAAAATTGGTATCATATCCCGACGTTCCAATATCTTGTGCACAAGATTTTATTATAGTTTCAATTTGAGTGTATGACGCTGTCGGATATAATAATTTCAACATTGCTGCTGTTGCGGAGATATGCGGCGCTGCCATAGAAGTTCCTGTATAATGCGCATATCCACTTGATGAAATACTATAAGGCACACAACTTTTTACAGATACTCCTGGTGCCACCACATCAACGGAATATCCATAATTAGAACCTTTACCACTAACATTATCATAATAAATATTATGTTGAGAATCAATTGCTCCTGTAATAATAATATCATTTCTATGTGCAGGACAGTAATTTACCGTATTATCAAACTCGTTTCCTGAAGAAGCAACAACTACAATATCTTTAGCAAGTGCTTGATTAATTGCATTATCAAGATGTACCTGAGACTCATTAGATTCTAGTCCACAAAGACTTAAATTAATCACATCGACCCCCGCGTTCACAGCATAACGAACACCATCTGCTATTGTTGAATAAGCCGCTTGTCCATCAGCGCCAAACACTTTAACCGGCAATATATTAACTTTAACTCCCGGTGTACAATCTACAATTGTTCCTGATACATGTGTGCCATGACCCATCACATCATTAGGATTACTATCTCGATCAACAAAATCATATCCATTGCTCAATATTCTTCCCTTAAGAAAAGGATGGCTCGCGTATACTCCGGAATCTATAACTCCTACTGATACACTTTTATTTGTATTATTTGCAACATAATCAGCAAAAACATCCACTTTCATGTCGTTAACTCCCCAAGAAAGATGCTGGTATCCATTTGCATCCTGAGAATACGAGGTATCACCAACCGCAACTCGTTTGTCATCTAAAACAACCAGACCATCAGCTACGGCATACTCTACTGTAGGATATTTCTGAAAAACATCTATAGCATTTTTCGCATCCTCAACCGTTTCATATTGGACATAATAAATTCCATCATATCGAACTGCTGTAATAACAGCACTTGTGTCAAAAGCAATATCCTCATCGGTTTTAACTATAACACAGTTATCTACAAACAACTCCCCTTCTTCCTTTTCTTGAAAAAGATCAGAGTTATTCTCAATTACTTCACGAACCGTTTCCGCACCTTCTGTTAGAGAATCAAAATTCTGAATTTTCTCCTCCTCAAACACTCCCTTCTGTGTAACTACTTTTGAAATATCTTTTTCTAATATTATCTGCTTAGACTCATCTTCTTCATTATTAGAATCCGTTTCTCTGGCAAATGCATTTGTTGAAATACAACAGACAGCCAAGACCAGAACCATAAAAATACTACTAACCCTTTTTCTCATAAATATTTCCTCGCTTTCTTACATATAATTTTCATTTTCCTTTTTACAGCTTCTATTAAAATATTTTCGTCTATCATCTCCTCATTCTTCTATTTCACTTAATGTAAGGCTAGTTTTTATTATAGTTTCTCCAGTTTTGCAGAACAATAGAATGTCCTCCAACGGGCGATATTAGTCCTCGAATTGTAAATCCAGTCCCAATAATTCTAATTTTTTTGTATTTTCCTTACATTCCATAGCATACAGGATACCTCCATACCCATCTAAAAGACCTGGATTGAACTCTTCCTGTGGCAGAAGACAGGGCGTACTCTTTATTTTAATCTCTATATCTTCGCCCATAACTTCCGCACCCTTCTTCAGGATTTCCAGATTTCCATAATTCCCATGGCAGAGGCTCCAGCTGTCTCTCTTCCACCACTTCTTCAACTTGGCATATGCTCTGGCAATATCCCGCTCCAGACGTTCTTTCCACTTTATATTATCTGCGTCCAGTTTTTGGCGGCAATTGATGCGGGATAGCAATACTCCGCCCGCTCCATGACACCATGCAACTGCATCTGCAGCACTTTCTCCTCCTATTACACGCATATCTCTCCAATTCTGTAACTCCGTATCATAAAGCGAATCCTCATAGAGCCAAATCTGCTCAGCCAGCTGCTCATATTTTCTCTTTCCGGTCATAGTCCATAATGAAAATACCGGCATTAATATCCCACTGTTTCCATGCGCCATACCTGCCATCGGCAGCATTTCCTCTTCTGTAATCCATCCGATTCCTCTCTGGCAATTTACAGCCCTTTTTTCTATAATCTCTATGGAATATTCTGCCATTTTCAGGTATTTATTCTCTCCTGTTGCACGATAAAGCTGCAAGAAAACATGTGCGGCCCCTGCGTTTCCATTAATCAAATCATAAAACTGGTCTTCTTTTAACATCTTTCCGACAATCTCCGCATGTTTTCTTGCATACTCCAGGTATTCCTGCTCTTTCTTTTCTGAATATAACATTAAATAAGCATAAAGCAGTGAACTCTCTCCATTATACATTCCCGTTTTTGAAGTCGATAAATTCTTCGGATTCATCCGCCCTCTGTCTGTATAACGGAATAACATGTTTTTTAACGTTTGATATAACTTTTCCTCACCTAACTCATGTGTCAATAACAACATCCCAGCTAAACCTTCATATAAATAAAAATTCATAGGACGTATATTCCACGAATAATTTCCTCTCGAAGAAAAAGCTGCCACACACCAGCTTACTTCAGTCTGAGACTTGTTCCATACCGCATACTTCAAGAGTCTTTCTTTGAAGCTCTGAATTTTGCCCGCCTTTTCCTCTTTCCCTTGTGACTCTTCGTCATTTCTTTCTTCCACATAATATACCTTATTCTCAAAATTCTCTTTATTCTGAGGCATTAAGTTCAAAGACAATCGGATATACTCACATTGTTTTTCCATATCCGCAATGCAGAGCAGAGCCAATTTGTCGTACACATTGCGAATAACCGGAGCAGAAAAATAATCTTCGATATATCCGCCATCCGATGCATACAGGTTTCTATTGCTTACATTATATATAAAGTATGGAATATCCCCCCGCAATAATGCCCGCACTTCGCTTTCTACAATCTCTTTCTCTCCGTCATCTCTCCCCTTCCACATGGAGTATAGGAATTTTTGCCTCTCTGTATGATTCATTAATAAGCTTGGATGATAAGAGCTTGACAGCAGCATACTATACCGCTGCGTATCTGCCACAAGAAAGCGGCTTTTTGTATCTTCTAATTTTTCAATTATCCTTCTGAACTTGCTCTTGTTTTCCATTACCTGTTCATATCCATTCATGAACCCTTGCACAATATCTTCTTCATAATGTAATGGCGATTGATAATATCCGTTTAAATTTACAAGATTTTTCGATTTTCTAAATACCGGATTAGCATACTGAATCTGCATATCCGATGTCCCAGCGTTTACAACAACTGGTATTTGGAAAGGATATCTTTGTCCTTCTACGCATGCTATTGCACTGGCATTGATCCCCTTTCCGCCCTGATTCCATCTATAAATCGGAAGCAGACCCGTATATAACACAGATTCCGATAATCGAAAACAAATTTCATCTTTTATGGTATCTGCCTTTTTATGATTCTGCGTATGTAATAAGGTTTCCAGATCAATTAATACTGGAAATTCTCCGCATGCTATCAAGTTTTCATAATGCAAATCTTTTGTTCCAAGCAAATATGCCAGAAACAACTGCACTCCCAGTCTCTGATAATACCTTTTCACCTGGTCCTCTGTTATACAAGCTTTATACTCTACAATGGAACTCCAGCTGTGATTTTCATAAGAAAGAAAAGAATATCTGTATTGACTGATACCGGTATGAATTTCCATCCACTCTAACATCTCCTGGTATATTTTTTCATTTTCCATCTTACGCGGCTTAAATAATATATACCACTTTTCATCAATCTCCAGCTTCAACACCTGCTTCCCATTCTGATGCACATCGGAGAAATCACCAAAAATCCTCGTGATTTTTGATATCGATTCTCCTGCTAATATTTCGTTTCCTATTTCTGCCCTTTCCTGGCAAAAACAATGTATCACTCCCGTATAGAACGCTGTCATCTGCCCTGCCTTTTCATTAATACAACGTTCTAAGACCGGGTAGCGGCTCTTCAACGCTTCCCGGAATTCATCCGTTCCGACTATATTGGTGCAGAAATATGTATACTCTTCTTCCCTGTCCTTCCCCTTCAGCTCTCCCGCATCCTTACATCTATGCATTTCTACAATCAATGTGCGAAGACAAATCGCTTCCAGTTGCTTTTCCAGATGATTCTTAAAATCTTCCAAAACACCGGGTGCATATTTTCCCACATCTCCCACCAGTAAGCTTTCTAATTTTGTAACCGCATTACATAATATCTTCTCATAAAATTCAGAGAACACCCCGTCCCTTCTCATACCATCTGCCCTTTCCATATATACTTCCATCTCTCTTCATAAAAAAAGGACAGAACAAACCTCCTTTTAGTTCATTCCGTCCTTCACATTCTCTTTAACAACATAAAACAGTCAGAAATTGGGTGCATCTATCTGTGGCTGAACCATAATCCTCAACATCTCTTTCCTCAGGCAGCAACTTATTTATCTCCTGTATTTCCCTCTCTAAGTTCCCTGCATACTGTAAATTCCGTCCATTCTCCATATTAAACCTACTCTCCTTATACATCTAAAAATATAATATTTATTTGAAAACTATCTTTCTCCATCTGATAAGATAGCTTCCCTTCATATTTATCTACGATTCTCTGTACACATTTCAAACCATATCCGTGTACCCCATTTTCTTTTTTGGTCGTTTTTAATTCACCATTTTCCTTCAATATTGACCCCTCCGTGCTATTTTCAACCTTCAACAGTAGCATATGACCCTTTTTTTCCATAACAATCCGAATCCATTTTTCACCATCCTTTATCTTTTCACATGCCTCAATTGCATTATCCAGAAGATTTCCAAAAAGCGAACAGATTTCAGAGTCATTCAAAGCCAATTTCTGCAGTGTCATGGTTTCTATCTGAAAAGAAATCCCCTTTTTCTCTGCTATCATTTCTTTTTGATTTAACAAAAAATCCAACACCTTAATTTCTGTCCATGCCTTGGACTTCTCACATAGATACTCCTCATTCAACTCTTTCAGGTAATTATGCATCCCCTCATAATCACCCTTCTCATCAAAACTTCGCAGCGTCACCAGATGATTTCTTATATCATGAATCATCCTCCTGTTTCTGTCATATGACTCTGCCAATTCCTGATACATCTGTCCGGTTATCATATCACGGGATTGAAGATATCCATTTTCTTTTTTGAGCATCTTGCTCCTCATTAGTAAAATCACAATCACGCCAAACACAAATAAAAATATCGCTAGAAAAACCCCGGTGCTTCCGGGACGCATCTCCCTTTCTGCCAACAACATTCTATCAAAAAACAATTGAACCTGCAGCAAAATGTATACTAACACTAAACTGGCGCCAAATAATATCTTCCGGTATTCATAAATATCCTTTTTAATTCTGTCATATCTATGTAATAAACGGACTATTCCCAAAACGATAATACGTGTTCCGACATAAATCAGAATCTGGATAAGCGATGTAGAGTCTAAAAGAATCAGTGTGTTGAATCGATACTCCAAAAAGATCATACTTGCAAACGCAAAAACCAAATCCAACATCGCACAGACAACATAATACGATATAACAATTCCGCAAAGCAGGAGTATATTCTTCCGTATTACAATCCCTAAAAATAACATGGTCACTACAACACAAAACAAAAGCATAACAGATGAAAAAAAGGCGCCATTTCGGTTAATTCCAAGCAATACTCCCAACAGTATAATATTGAACCATATCACTCCTCTTTCCCAGCGCCGAAGGCTCGTCTTTTCAATAGCAGTGACATATAAAGTTTGATAACACAGCCATATTTCAAAAATTGCCACTATGAACTGCAGCGTATGATGTACATATATCATCCTATTTTCCCCCTCCAATAATTGCAAATCTGTTCCCGAACATTATTAAGCCTGGATCTGCTCATTAAAACCTTAAACTCATTCTCCAAGTATATGGTGTCGTTATCTACCTGCACAATATGCCTCATATTTACGATATTACTGCGGTCCACTAATATAAAGTCTTTCTTATTCAGTCTTTCCATAATTTCTTTTATTGTCGCCCGCTCTTTATATTCTTCCTTTATTGTATGAATACGAATATATTTCTCTGATTTTGGTTTATTTATGTAGATAATTTCTTCACAACAGATTCTCTGTCTATTCCTTTCCGGCCCAATCCATATATATGTCTTTGTTTCTTTCCGGATTCTCTTGATTAAATAATTTACAATCCCCGGTATTCTGTCTTCCATATCCTGCTTCAATATGTATTGATATGCTTCCACCAGATAACTCTCTGCCGCATATTCTGAATAGGAAGTAAGATATACCAAATACATTCCGGGATATTTCTTCTTAACGGTTCTGCCTAACTCTAATCCGCCCATTCCTTCCAATTCAATATCAGAAAAGAGAAGATTGTACTCAACTCCCCCCTCTGCGCTTTCCAAAAACTCTTCTGCACTCGTAAATGGACAAATCTTCACATCATCTTGCATAGCAGTTGTCTTTTGAAGCAACAGACATATTTTATCCAATATCTCCTTTTTATCATCAATCACAGCTATATGAACCATATCTGCTCACCCTGTTCCTTATCCAAAAACCCTTGTGTAAAATTTTCCTAATTATACCATATTTACTACTGTTCCCCATTGTTTTGTCCTCGAACGGTTAGATTTTGTCCTCGAATAGTTTGAATAATCTTTCTTCCCATTCCTTCTCCCGGAATCCGGTTAAAACAAAATCTTCTCCTATTACTAAAGGACGCTTCACCAGCATCCCGTCTGAAGCCAGTAAATCATACTGCTCCTCTATGCTCATGTCCGGGAGCTTATCCTTTAATTCCATATTGCGATATAACATCCCACTGGTATTGAAAAATCTTTTAAGTGGCAGGCCGCTCTTCTGATGCCATTCTTTTAACTCCTCCGCCGTCGGATTCTCTTCCTTTATATGACGTTCTGTGTATGCAACTCCCCGGCTGTCCAGCCATTTCTTCGCTTTCTGGCATGTACTGCATTTTGGATATTCTACAAATAAAATCATAATGTCCTCCTTTTTATAAAATAATTCTTTAATCATAATTCTCTTGATATCACAAAAACCCTGTAAACATTACTGTTTACAGGGTTTCCTTAACTCCCCGAGTTGGGTTTGAACCAACGACCCTTCGGTTAACAGCCGAATGCTCTACCGCTGAGCTATCGAGGATTATATACCTTCAAAACTGCATACAAGAATTCTTTATCCGCTTTCTTACCTATCCACCTTCTTGGTCATGCCCTCGACCGATTAGTAACAGTCAGCTCCATGCATTACTGCACTTCCACCTCTGCCCTATCTACCTCGTCGTCTTCAAGGGGTCTTA
>CALFCS010000182.1 GCA_937950565.1 uncultured Lachnospiraceae bacterium | reverse complement strand
GTTTTTAAAATCTGTTCTGTTGTAATATTATACATAAATTCTCCATTCTGCCGGATTTTTGATTTTTCTGCCCGGCTCTTTTTTTATCAGAAACAGAAGCCCGAAACAACTGAAAAACCCACCATTTTCTCATTGCATTTCACAACCTACGGTACATTTTTCAGCAGTCTCGGTAGAAACTTCTGTTATCTTTGTTTTACGGTCTGCGGTTATTCCATGATGCTCCGCACAATACAAAAGGGCGGAGAAATCTCCGCCCTTCTTAAAATTACTTTCTGATTCCAAGACGAGCGATGAGGTTTCTGTAACCTTCGATATCGTTCTTCTTTAAATACTCAAGTAAAGCTCTTCTCTTACCAACCATCTTAAGAAGTCCTCTTCTTGAATGATGGTCTTTCTGGTTAACCTTTAAATGTTCTGTAAGTTCTGCAATTCTTTCTGTTAAGATTGCGATCTGAACTTCCGGTGAACCTGTATCGCCAGGCTTTCTTCCGTATGCTGCAATAATTTCTGCTTTCTTTTCCTTAGATATCATGATTGATATTCCTCCTTTTAATAATCGCCTGCTACTAAGAATCAGGTCGGAGTGTCCTGAATCTGAATAACGGCTAACATACTTTAAAAATATAACATAAATTCATCTGCTATGCAAGCTTTTCATGTGATTTTGCATACTAATTTTCATTAATTTTTAAGTAAAAACATTTCTTTTGCAAATGAAGCATCACTTTCCATCTGTTTTTTTAAAGTTTCGATGGAATCAAATTTCATTTCCTGCCGTAAAAAGTGCATAAGCTGTACTTCTATATAATGTCCGTAGGCGTCATCATTATAATCAAACAGATTGGTTTCCACGCTTAAAAGCGGACTGTCATCAAGTGTCGGACGGACGCCTAAATTGGTCACGCCAAAATATTCTTTACCGTCCAGCCGTGTAATGGATGCATACACACCGTTTGGCGGAAGCAGCTTACTGTCCGGCGGATAAATATTTAACGTCGGAAGATTTAACTGACGGCCCAGCTGCTTTCCCTTTGATACAATACCATAGATGCTGTAGGGTCTGCCAAGCAGCACATTGACAGTTTCCATGTGTCCGAGGCGCAGCTCTTCACGGACATATGTACTACTGATTTCCCGCTCCTGATACCGCTCTTTTTCGACAATCGTGGTTTCAAACCCATATTCCGGTCCGCGTTCCAAAAGCATCTGCGCATTGCCCATTCTGCCTTTGCCAAAGTGATAATCCGTACCGACCACCACATACTTTGCATGCAGTCTGCCAATCAGAATTTCCTCAATAAACGCTTCCGGTTCCATATTCATAAAATCTTCTGTGAACGGATATTCAATTTCCACATCGACACCCTGTTTTTCCAGAAACATCCGCCGTTCTGTATTGGTTGTAATAAAATGCTGGTTTTTCTGCGGGCAGAGCCGGAGTGGAATTTTATCAAATGTAAAAACAACCGATAAAAGATTTTCCTGTTTTGCTTTTTCCTGAATCATCTCTATCAGTTTCTGATGTCCCATGTGAACGCCGTCAAACTTTCCCAGCGTAACAGCAGAGGGCCTGTCCAGACTAAAATCACGGATTCCCTGAATATACTGCAAAACGTTCACACCCCTTTCATATTAATCTCCATTTCTGAGCATCTTGCTGCGAAATGCTATTTCCCCGGCTGTTCATGCGAATAAAACATTTTCACCGGTTTAAATACACACGCACTCCATCGGAATATCCCGATAAATGCCGCATGGCTGTCATAAATTCTGAAACACTCCTGCTCCATCAGATCCGCTTCCTGCATGGACACTGCCGCCGCAGGAAAAGCATTGCCATTATAGAGCAGTTTTTCGTACTCCTCTAAGACGGTGAGCTTCCTGTAATCCGGAAACATCTCATCAATCGGAACGATATGTTCTTCCACCGTCTGATTGTGTGTCATTTCTTCAATCTGTTCAGAAGGCAATAGTTTTTCTGTATGTTCCCATCTGTCTCCGTTATAGGTAATAACCATTCGTCCCCTAATGGGAAAAGGTTCGTTGGGAATATTTATATCTGCGGCGTGTTTTTCATCAATAAATCTAATTTCCACTCCTTACACCTCACTAAATCAAATTTTTCCGTTCTCTTACTTTCTCCCTCGCTGGGGCTTTGGATTTTTCAGCAAGTCCGACTTCTGTGCAATCTTTTTCAGCCACTTCCTTTCTTCCTCGGACAGCTTCTTGTAATTCAGTTTGAGCCGCTTGCAGATAAACATCATAGCCGCCTGTTCCGGGTCGCTGCCCGGGCTGGCGGTTTCCTCGGCGGTCTGTAAGAAATCTTCCAGAGGATTGTCCTCCGGGACGCTGAAAAAATCGTCCTTGTGGG
>CALFCS010000181.1 GCA_937950565.1 uncultured Lachnospiraceae bacterium | reverse complement strand
TCATCAGAGCAATTGTGCTGTTGTGCAATTGTTCTTCCGCCTGGATAAAATATCTCCCATCTGTCCAGAGGCCAGCCTCTGTCTGTGTGATAACGGCGCTCCCGGCAGAACCGGTGAAGCCGGTCAGAAATGCTCTTGCCTTAAAATGTTCTCCGACATATTCACTCTGGTGATTATCATCAGTAGGAATCATGTAGACATCATAGCCCTGTTCTTTCATAAGAGCGCGCAGGGCAGCGATTCTTTCCGTTATATTCATGATAAAACCTCCTGTATTTTAAGATTTGCTTCTACTACAAAACTTTATCATATTTATTTGCAAATTGACAGGAATAATTATATAATTGTAACGATTTGTGGATTTGTGAAAAGACAGACGGATTGAGGTGAAGCTTTGAAATATATCATAATTGCAATTGCAGCAGTACTGCTTTTTATTATTATAGAACTGATAAGAGAATTCTTTTGCTTCCGGGTAACACATTATAGGATTTCCCCGGATGAAGCAGAAAATGCGGGGAAAACACATAGAATCCTGTTTTTAAGCGATATGCACAACCGGGTATATGGGAAGGAAAACTGCCGCCTTCTTCGTGCGGTACAGGAGGAAGAGCCGGAGCTGATATTGATTGGCGGAGATATGCTGATTGGAAAAAGTGAATATAGTTTCCTGCCGGCGCTGCATTTTGTAAAATCACTTGCAAAGATTTGTCCGGTTTATTATGCCAATGGCAATCACGAGCAGAGGATGAAGGAAAATCCGATGGAATATCTCTATTCTTACAGACAATACAGGAAGGAGCTTGCAGAAGCCGGGGTACATTTTCTGGAAAATGAGTCACAGAAGATACAGCTTGGGGAGATGCTTTTCTACATAGCCGGTGTAGAAGTCCCGATGGAATGTTATTCTCATTTTCACAGAAAGAATTTAAAGATGGAAGAATTGATAAAGCGGATCGGGGTGTGCCCGGAGGAGGGATATCCGGTTCTTCTGGCACATAACCCGGCAGATATGGAAACATATTTTGCATGGGGAGCGAAGCTGATTCTGTCCGGACATTTTCATGGCGGGATTGTACGGATTCCCGGCATAGGCGGAGTGATTTCCACTGGTTTCCATCTGTTTCCCAAATATTCAGGTGGAATCTATCATAACGGAAAGCAGACGGCAGTCGTAAGTAAAGGACTTGGCAGTCATACGATTCCGGTGCGTTTGTTTAATCCGGCTGAGGTTGTTGTTTTGGATATAAGTGAGACTTGAGAAATACAGAAAGTTTCTGTATAATAAATAAGTTATGATTTGTATGTGTGAGGGGTGGCTATGGGAATTCCGGTAAAGCTTCAGGTATTTGAAGGTCCGCTTGATCTTCTTCTGCATCTGATTGATAAAAACAAAATCGATATTTATGATATTCCGATTGTTGAGGTTACGAATCAATATATGGAATATATCAGGGATATGGAAAAAGAAGACTTGAATATTATGAGTGAATTTCTTGTGATGGCGGCCACACTTCTGGATATTAAGTGCAGGATGCTTCTTCCGAAAGAGGTGAATGAGGAAGGAGAAGAGGAAGACCCCAGACAGGAACTTGTGGAACAGCTTCTGGAATATAAGATGTATAAATATATGTCTTATGAGCTGAAGGACCGGCAGGTGGATGGAGAGCGCTCCCTGTATAAGGCGCCGACCATTCCGGAGGAGGTTATGGATTATGTGCCGCCGGTTGATCTGGACAGGCTGCTTGACGGTCTGACATTGTCAAAGCTGGATCATATTTTTAAAGAAATTATGAAGCGTCAGGCAGAGAAAATAGACCCGGTCAGAAGCAAATTCGGGAAACTTGAGAAGGAAGAAGTGACTGTGCCGGAGAAAATCCAGTATGTGACAGAATATGCTCAGGCGCATAGGGAATTTAGTTTTCGCCAGCTGCTTGAAAAGCAAAGTTCAAAGGTACAGCTCGTAGTAACGTTCCTCGCAATTCTGGAGCTTATGAAGGTAGGAGTTATTTGTATTGAACAGGAACAGCCGTTTGACGATATTATCATTACATCGAAGGAGCAGATGTAAGAGTAGAAAGGGATACGGAAAGTGGAAATTAACAGACTGGAAGGAATTATAGAAGCGATTCTTTTTACGATGGGAGAATCTGTTGAAATTCAAAAGATCGCGTCGGCAATCGAGCATGATGTGCCGACCACAAAGAAAATTATACATAGAATGCAGGACCGCTATGAAGAAGAAAACAGAGGAATCCGCATTATTGAACTGGAAGATTCCGTTCAGATGTGTACGAAGACGGAGATGTACGAATATTTAATCCGGGTTGCAAAGCAGCCAAAGAATTATGTGCTGACGGATGTACTTCTGGAGACGCTGTCTATTATTGCGTATAAGCAGCCTGTGACAAGGCTGGAGATAGAAAAAATCAGGGGCGTGAAGTCTGACCATGCAGTAAATAAGCTGGTCGAGTATAACCTTGTATGCGAGGTGGGAAGGATGGATGCGCCGGGGAAACCGATTTTGTTCGGAACGACGGAGGAATTTTTGAGAAGATTCAGTATTCAGTCCGTGGATGATCTTCCAAGCATCAATCCGGAGCAGCTGGAAAGCTTTAAGGAAGAAGCGGAAGAAGAAATTCAGTTAAGCCTGAATGTATAGAGAAAAAAACGCATATAGTATTGTGATATGGATGAATCTATGGTGCGTGTGATGAAAAAGAAATTTATTGTGTTGGTGAGTCTGGTCAGTCTCCTGGCAGCCCGGTTGTGCATGGGCATTGTCCGGGCAGAGGAGACAGCAGACGAGCCGGGAAATCTTTATGCCCGCTCGGCAGTTCTTATGGATGCTGACAGCGGGCGTATTTTATTTGGAAAAGGAGAAGAGGAAATACATCCGATGGCAAGTACTACGAAGATTATGACCTGTATTCTGGCATTGGAGCATATGGACGAAGGGCAGGTAGTATCTGTCTCGGATTATGCGGTGTGCCAGCCAAAGGTAAGGCTTGGGGTGCGTGGAAAGGAAGAGTATTACATACGGGATCTTTTGTACTCTCTTATGCTTGAATCCCACAATGACAGTGCAGTTGTTATAGCGGAAGGAATTGGCGGAAGTGTAGAAGAATTTGCCAGGATGATGAATGAAAAGGCCAGGGAGCTGGGGTGTATGAAGACGCATTTTGTTACACCGAACGGGTTAGATGCTTCTGATGAAGAGGGGGTTCATGCTACGACGGCGGCAGATCTTGCCAGAATCATGAAATATTGTATTATGGATTCTCCGGAAAAG
>CALFCS010000180.1 GCA_937950565.1 uncultured Lachnospiraceae bacterium | reverse complement strand
GACAGGATGTGCGTCGAGAACGGGCATCCGATATGGATTGAGCATCCCGTTGTTGCTGTGTGTGAAGAGTATATGACAATGGATGATTATGAAATGCTTATAAATCCTGACTTGTTATAGGAGGAATAGATATGGTGATTAAAATAGCAGTACCTCATCAGTTTAAATTAAAAGTGATACCGGACCTTCGGACGCTGCTTTTTCCAGATAGAAGAGATGTTCATTACATTGGAGGTTCAGATATCCTTCCGGCGCCTCTTGAAATGGAGGAAGAAGCGGCGGCAATCGGTGAACTTGGAACCGAGGAAGATGAACATGCGAAGAAGACGCTGATTGAACACAATCTTCGTCTGGTGGTATACATTGCGAAAAAATTTGATAATACAGGAGTCGGGGTGGAAGACCTGATTTCCATAGGAACGATTGGTTTGATTAAAGCAATCAATACGTTTAATCCGGAAAAGAATATTAAGCTTGCGACCTATGCTTCCCGCTGCATTGAGAATGAAATTCTGATGTATCTGAGAAGAAATAATAAAACAAGAATGGAAGTATCCATTGATGAGCCGCTGAATGTGGACTGGGATGGAAATGAGCTGCTTCTTTCGGATATCTTAGGGACAGAAGAGGATACGATTTATAAAGATCTGGAGCAGGAGGCGGAGAGAAAAATCCTGATAAAAGCGATTGGACATTTGTCCGGCAGAGAGCGTACGATTGTCAGGATGCGGTTTGGCATCGGGACGCCGGACGGTGAAGAAAAGACACAGAAGGAAGTTGCGGATATGCTGGGAATCTCCCAGTCGTACATATCGAGGCTGGAAAAGAAAATTATGCAGCGCCTGAAGAAAGAGATGGTAAAGTATTCATAGTCACACCAAGGAAAAAGTGGTACAATAAAAAGAAAAAGGGGTGTGCATATGAAGCTTATATTTATTGGTGCAGACCATGAGGTGACGGGAAGCTGTCATTTAATCGAGGCCTGTGGGAAAAATATTCTGGTAGACTGCGGAATGGAGCAGGGACCGGATTTGTATGAAAATCAGGAGATACCGGTGTCTGTGGGAGATATCGATTATGTGCTTCTTACACATGCACATATTGATCATTCCGGTAAAATACCTCTTTTGTGTAAAAATGGTTTCTCAGGAGATATTGTTACTACATTTGCCACTGCTGATTTGTGCAATATCATGTTGCGTGACAGCGCTCACATTCAGGAATTTGAGGCTGAGTGGCGCAACAGGAAGGCAAAAAGAAGCGGAGCGGCGGAGTATGAGCCACTGTATACAATGGAGCATGCAGAGGCAGCAATCCGGCTTCTGGCGCCTTGCGACTATAATCAGAAAATTGTGCTGTGCGACGGAATAGAAGTACGTTTTACGGATGTAGGCCATCTGCTTGGCTCAGCGGCAATTGAAATGTGGATTACAGAAGATGGCATAACAAAGAAAATTGTATTTTCCGGGGATTTGGGGAATCTGGATCAGCCGATTCTCAGAGACCCGCAGTGCGTAAAAAGCGCGGATTATGTTGTGATAGAATCTACCTACGGCAACCGTGTACACGGGGAGGAACGGCCGGATTATGTCGGAGAATTTACCAGAATATTGAAAGAAACCTTCGACAGAGGAGGAAATGTTGTCGTTCCGTCCTTTGCCGTAGGGCGTACACAGGAGCTTTTATATTTTATCCGTGAGATTAAGGAGAAGAATCTTCTGCCGGAATATCCGGGGTTTGAGGTGTATGTAGACAGTCCGCTTGCGATTGAGGCAACGAACGTATTTAACAAAAATGTAAAGAGCTGTTTCGATGAAGAGGCCATGGCGCTTGTGGAGCAGGGGATAAATCCTCTGATTTTCCCGGGACTTCACACGACTGTTACAAGCGAAGAGTCCAAGATGATTAATTTTAATGAAAAACCAAAGGTTATCCTGTCTGCTTCCGGAATGTGTGAAGCCGGCAGAATCCGTCATCATCTGAAGCATAATTTGTGGAGAAAAGAAAGTACCATTTGTTTTGTCGGATATCAGGCGGTAGGAACTCTGGGGCGTAAGCTGATTGAAGGCGCTGAGTGCGTGAAGCTTTTTGGAGAGGCTGTAGAAGTGAATGCAAAGATAGAGTCTCTGCAGGGCATCAGCGGCCATGCGGATATGAACGGGCTGTTAAAATGGCTGGAAGGGTTCGAGAAAGCGCCGGAGCATGTGTTCGTTGTACATGGAGAGGATACAGTGACCGAAGAATTTGCAAAGACGGTAACGGAACGCTTCGGCTGCCCGGCCCTTGCACCATATTCCGGAGGCAGTGTAGACCTTGCCACAGGAGAAATCCTTTCTGCAGGAATCAGAGAGCCGAAGAAGGCTTACGAGAAGCCATCAAAGCTCAGGAAGCAGAGTGCATTTAACCGTGTGGTAGCGGCGGCAAAGAGACTGCTAGAGGTTGTATATAAAAACGAAGGGCTGGCAAATAAAGAACTGGCGAAGTTCGAGACCCAGATTCAGAATCTGGCAGATAAATGGGACAGATAGCGAGAAAGCCGCGCAGCGGCCTTTGCGAATGGGCGTGCCTGAACTGTTATGAAGAGATAATAAATGTAGAGAGCGGTAGTTGTAGTGACTGCCGCTCTCGCTATTTTTAGAATGAAAAATGAAAATAAATATAAATTCTGAAAATGAAAATAAATATAACGAAAATGATTATAAAAATTAAAAGAATACATAGAATGTATTGACATATAAGAAATTAGAAGTTATAGTGAAATTAGAAGCTGATAGATATTTGTGAGTAAAGTGGGACGGAAAAGTTAGAAGGGGGGGACACTATGAAACAGTGGATTGCAATTATGTTATCAGTGATTATGGCATTAACACTTATCGGATGTTCTGGTGCAAAAAAGACAGAAGGAAATGCATCTTTACTGACAAGCGTGCAGTATCCGGAGACAGTGGCATATCCTGAGGAAAGTGATTATCCGGATAAAGAGGAGTATACGAAGGCTCTGGATGCCTGGATGGAATGTACAGAGAGAGAAAGTGAGCGTATGCTTCAGGTGCAAGAGTACACAGGTGAGATGGAAACATTTTTTGCCAGAAGTATTCCGGAGTTTTTAAAGGATACAGACGGGGAAAATAAAGTGTATTCACCTCTCAATGTATATATGGCTCTTGCCATGCTGGCAGAGACGACAGATGGCAGCAGCAGGCAGCAGATTCTGGAACTTTTGGGAATTGAGACGGTGGAAGAATTGCGTAAGAAAGTAAAGAATATATGGGAGGAAGTATACTCAAATGACAGGGCGATTAGTATTTTGGCCGACTCGGTTTGGATGGATGCAGACATAGATTATAAACAGGAAGTTCTGGATATTCTGGCGGAAAATTATTATGCAGATGCATTTCAGGGAAAGATGGGAAGTAAGGAGTACGACAAGGCGCTTCAAGACTGGGTGAATGAAAAGACCGGGAATCTGCTTGCCGACCAGGCTTTAGATCTTTCTTTTGCTCCGGACACTGTGCTGGGACTTGCTTCTACAATTTATTTTCAGGTGAAATGGTCGTATGAGTTTGAAAAGGAACAGACGAAACAGGAAAAATTCCATGGAGTGGAAGAAGATATTACCTGTGAATTCATGAAACAGGAAATTGACCAGGATTATTACTGGGGCGATAAATTTACGGCGGTGGCGATTCCATTAAGCGGAAATAACTATATGTGGTTTATTCTGCCGGATGAAGGCATAACGCCGGAGATGCTTTTGGAGGAAGAACAAGTCATGAAACTTCTGCTTCATAGCAGAGAGTGGGAGAATCAGGAATATCTGACGGTCAGTGTAGAAATTCCGAAATTCGATATTCAGTCTGGGATGGATTTGAAGGAAGGGCTGTCTTCGCTGGGTGTGAAGGATGTGTTTGAGCAAGATGATTCTGATTTTACACCTTTGACAGATGAGAAGGTTTTTCTGTCTCAAGTGAATCATGCAGTTAGGACGGCAATTGATGAGGAAGGTGTTACAGGCGCCGCTTATACGGTTGTTCAAGGTGAAACGGCTGGGCCGCCGACGGAAAAGAAAATTGATTTCGTAGTGGACAGACCATTTCTGTTTGCAGTTACTGGTATGCAGGGAATACCATTATTTGCAGGGATTGTAAATGAACCGGGGTAGAAGTAACCGGTACAGAGAAAGGAATAGAAAGAAGGTGTAGAGATTATTCCTCCACACCTTCATATTCAAAGAATTGTGCTGCTGTCATACATCTTGGATGTTCCATATCGAGACTTAAAAAGTCTTTATCCCCCGTGAGAATGATATCGACGCCAGAGACGATGGCAGCATTCAGTATTGGTTGGTCTTTTGCATCACGTATTAGCTTTTCCGCATGATCAACTGCAGGAATCAGTTCATAAGACATCTCTGCAAGGAGTACTTCTGCATCCGGCAGATACTTGGGTGCCTTACGGTTCAGAATATCCCGAAGCTCTGATATATTGCGGTCACAGAGAACCATTTCGTGGTTTTGGGCAATATAAAGCAGTGCTTTTGCTGGTTTTGACCGGGGAAAGAGCAATGCAGAAAAAAGAATATTTGTATCAATCAGAATACGCATACTTATCTATCCTTTCCGTACCGGACTTCATCAACAAGTGCCTGAACATCGTCTTCATTGTAGACGCCCATTTCCTCAGCAACACCGGAAAAGGCAGCCTGTGCTTTGCGGATTGCCTTTGCAGAAGCGTTGCTGACTACGATTTCACCATTTTGTTTCTGAAAAAATAGAATTTTATCACCGGATTTCACACCGAGCAGACGACGGATTTCAACCGGAATGGTAATCTGGCCATTTGAAGAAATTTTTGCAAGGTTCATAAAATCATCCTTTCTATTCTTGAAATCTAAAGAAAACTTGAGGTTGATTTTATTATATCTAATTCTAGGAGAAAAGTAAACGGAGAGAAAGAAAAATGATTAAAAAATGTAGTGGTGTTGTGAGAGACCGGCTAATCAATGAATGATTAGCCGGCTCCGTATTATTATGACAAATACTGCTTCATAACCCGCAGGGCATTTTTTTCCAGGCGGCTTACCTGCGCCTGGGAGATGCCTACGTATTCGGCTACTTCCATCTGTGTCTTGCCTTCGAAGAAGCGGAGCGTAATAATATGCCGTTCCCGTTCATTCAGATGCTGCATTGCGGCCTGTAGGGACAGGTGCTCCACCCATTTTTCTTCTTTATTCTTGGTATCACTGATTTGGTCCATAACATAGAGGGCGTCCCCGCCATCGTTATATACGGGCTCCTGCAGGCTCATAGGCGCCTGGATTGCGTCCAGGGCAAATACAACGTCTTCTTTGGAAATTCCGATTTCTTCGGCGATTTCCTGTACGGTGGGTTCCTTCATGTTCCGTTTTACATAATTTTCTTTTGCATAGATTGCCTTATATGCGGTATCTCTTAAGGAGCGGCTTACGCGGATGGAGTTGTTGTCCCGCAGATAGCGTCTTATTTCGCCGATGATCATCGGAACCGCATAAGTGGAGAACTTTACATCCAGTTCCGTGTTGAAGTTGTTGATTGCTTTAATCAGTCCGATGCATCCAATCTGGAATAAGTCATCCGGATTTTCATTATTGTTTCCGAAGCGTTTTATGACGCTTAAGACCAGTCTCAGGTTTCCTTTGATATATTCTTCTTTTGCCTGTTCGTCGCCTGCTTTAATTCTTGCAAATAAAGCCTCCTTTTCCGCTTCTTTCAGGATTGGAAGCTTTGATGTATTTACTCCGCATATTTCAACTTTTCCCTGTGCCATGGTAAGAACCTCCTCTGATGAACTTTGTATTTCTTATCTAATAAAATGATTCTCCATATGCACCGCTGTTATTCTATCTTCCGGGAAATAAAAAAAGTTTTAGCCCTTGACATGCTTCCTCTTGCAATTTCTACATGTTCATATTATTATTAGGAATGAATTACAGTATATGGGAGACAGATACATGGTTAAAGTATGTATATTTGATCTTGATGGTACATTAGGAGATACCAGGCAGTCTCTTGTCCGCTCGGTGGAGCAGACACTTGCAAGGATGGAACTTCCGCCGATTACAGAAGAGCAGTGTATCAGCTTTGTGGGAAATGGTGCGAGACGTCTGATGGAGAAGGCGCTTACAGCATCAGGACCGGAAAATATTTCCCGGATTGAAGAAGGCATGGAAGTGTATGGGGATATTTTTGATAAAAACTGTACTTATGGTATCCGTTCATATGACGGTATCCACGATGTGCTGGATGGGATGAATCAGGCGGGCATAAAGCTTGCAGTACTGTCAAATAAACCGCACAGGCAGACGGAAAAGGTAGTAAACGCTATGTTTGGCGCCGATACGTTTGCATATGTGCAGGGGCAGAAAGAAACGATTCCCAGAAAGCCGGATCCGGCAGCATTTGAACGGATTATGGAAAGATTTGATGTTTCCAGAGAGGAGTGCCTGTATGTTGGCGACTCGGAAGTGGATGTTGTAGCCGGGAAGAATGCCGGAATAAAAACAATCTCTGTTTCATGGGGATTTCGTACAAAAGAAGAATTAAAAGCAGCTGGCGCTGAATATATAATAGATAAAGCGGTTGAGCTGCTGCAATATATGAAAGAAGGAGGTGTGCGTTAGCAATGTATGAGTATGATGAGGAGTGTCTCAAGGCTTTTCTGAAGCAACAGTCCAGACTGTTTGACGAGCCTGTTGCCGAGACCATAGAGGAAGCAGAAGCATTTCTGGAAGACTGTATGGCAGTTGTCGTAGACAGCATTGATGAGGTACGGCAGTTTTTTGAAGAGGAAGGGCTGGACGCAACGGGAATGTCTGATGAAGAGCTGGAAGAGGCGTCAGAAGTATTCGTCATTCCAGGTGGAAGATATCTGATTGTAGAAGGATAAATTACATAAAATAAAGCCATAACTACTTTTTAGTTACGGCTTTTTTTAATGCTTCATTTATCGCATTGATAATAATTTGTGAGGTGTAGGAATTGTCGCCGGAGTATTCGATTCCTTCCAGGGACTGTTTGGCATAAACCTGTTCTGCGATATTTTCGATTGCAGGCTGTATCAGCGGATACATGGTTGTAACAGTTTCATCCAGGTTGGAGAAACGGATGGAATTAATGTGTGTTTCATCTACCGTGACCTCTACCTCCAGGGAAGAATTATTCAGGGTCATGGATGAAGTGTATACTCCGGGGATGTAGGTGGGGCTTGCCTCCTCCTTTTTGTTATGACCGGAAAAAAACATAAATGACAGTAATAAGATTAATACTATTGCTAACACGGCAAAGATGGCCGTATAAATAATTTCTTTCATATGAAGTACAACGATTTTTGTTTTGGAACTCATAGTGTCCTCCTCCTGATAGTTCTTGTGCTTTGGTTCTTTATAATGTATGAAAAAAGAGTGGAAAATATGCGTATATTCTTGTAGAATGGATAGAAGAAAATGAAGAGGTGACAGAAAATGTATATAATAGCAGGGCTTGGCAACCCTTCATCCAGGTATGAGGGGACCAGACATAATGTGGGATTTGATGTGATAGATGTACTGGCAGAGCAATATAATATAACGGTAGATGCGAGAAAATGCAGGGCATATATCGGTAAAGGAATCATAGAAGGGCAGAAGGTGATTCTGGTAAAGCCGCAGACATATATGAATTTGAGCGGGGAGAGCATTCGTGGGATCGTTGATTATTATAAAATCAATCCGGAGGAAGAATTACTTGTTGTCT
Organism: uncultured Lachnospiraceae bacterium; assembly: GCA_937950565.1. GTDB lineage: Bacteria > Bacillota > Clostridia > Lachnospirales > Lachnospiraceae > UBA7109. The sequence continues at coordinate 12,280 of CALFCS010000180.1, read as the reverse complement.
ATGATGATATCAGCCTGAATCCGGGGCAGATCCGTATCCGCAAGAAAGGAAGCGCAGGCGGACATAACGGGATGAAAAATATCATTGCGAATCTTGGGACGGATGTGTTCCCCAGGATTAAGGTGGGAATCGGAGAGAAACCAAAGCATTATGATCTTGCGGACTATGTGCTCAGCAGATTTTCGAAGGGTGAGAGAGCGCTTGTGGAGGACGCATACGAGGATGCCGCACGGGCAGCCGTGAAGATTGTAAATGGAGAGATTGATGCGGCTATGAATGCGTATAACAGAAAAGTGAAGCTTACGGAGGAATTGAAATGATGCAGGCTTTGACTGCTCCGCTTAAGGAACTGGCGGAATATGATAAGATTGTACAGGAGAGGAGAAAAGCGCCCGGAATGATTCGGCTGTCCGGATGTGTGAATTCTCAGAAAACACATATGATGTATGCTCTGGGCGATGGCTGTTTTTACAAAGTCATCGTTTGTTCAAGTGAGTCAAAGGTAAAACAGATTTATGAGGAATATCGGTTTCTGTCTCCTGAGACCTATCTGTATCCGGCAAAGGATTTGTTATTTTATCAGGCGGACCTTAGAAGTAAGGAGCTGTTAAAACAGCGTATGGAGGCGGTGAAAGCTGTGCTGTCGGGGAAGTCTCTGACAATCATTACAGGTTTTGATGCGTTTATGGATTCATTGCTTCCCAAGGAGGAAATAGAGAAAAGAAGGATTTATATTTCCGGTGATACGGTTCTTGATATGACTGAAACGGCGGTAAAACTTGCGCGAATCGGATATGTCAGGGAGGTGGAAGTAAACGCTCCCGGACAGTTTGCGGTAAGAGGTGGAATTCTTGATATTTATCCTCTTACAGAGGAGCTTCCCATCCGGATAGAGCTGTGGGGGGATGAGGTGGATTCGATAAGGACCTTTGATGTGGAGACACAGCGCTCGATTGAGAATCTGGAAGATATTTTGATTTATCCGGCGACAGAATTCCCGGAAGAGGAGGAAAAGAGAGTCTCCTTTTTGGATTATTTTCCGATAGAAGATACGCTGCTTTTGCTGGATGAGCCGATTCGCCTGACGGAAAAAGGACAGGCGGTCGAAGAAGAATTTATGGAAGCGCAGAAGAGGCGTATGGAAGAGGGATTTGCTGTTTCTGACGTGGAAGCGAAGCTTTATGCGACACGGGAAATTCAAAAGAGAATGAATCAATATTCCAGTATTGGTTTTATGTCTCTGGAAATGCAGTGCAAAGGATTTGATGTCCGTGCCTCTTACAGTCTTCAGACGAAGAGCGTGCAGTCCTATAACCGCAGTTTCGAGCTTCTGACGCAGGACTTAAAGCGGTTAAAGAGAAAGGGAAGCCGGGTCGTTCTTCTGTCTGGCTCCCGCACCCGTGCCAGACGTCTGGCGGAAGATTTGAGGGATTATAATCTGAGCAGTTTTTATAGTGAAGATATGGAACGCACCGTGCAGCCGGGTGAAATTATGACTGCATATGGGCATGTGGCGGAAGGATATGAATATCCGCTTCTTAAATTTGTAGTTATTTCAGAGACAGATATTTTTGGAAAGACGAAGAAGAAAAAGAAACGGAAAACATATGAAGGAAGAAAGATTCAGAGTTTTTCTGAATTGAAACCCGGAGATTATGTTGTACATGAAAATCATGGTCTTGGAATCTATCAGGGGATTGAAAAGATAGAAGTAGACAAAATTGCCAAAGACTATATGAAAATCTCTTATGCGGGAAATGGCAATCTGTATATTCCGGCAACCCAGCTTGACCTGATTCAGAAATATGCGGATGCAGATGCAAAGAAGCCGAAGCTTAATAAGCTTGGAACGCAGGAATGGGTGAAGACGAAGACGAGAGTCCGCGGGGCAGTGAAGGAGATCGCAAAGGATCTGGTAGAATTGTATGCGGCCAGGCAGAAGCAGGAAGGCTATGTGTATGGAGAGGATACCGTCTGGCAGAAGGAATTCGAAGAGATGTTTCCTTTTGAGGAGACGGAAGACCAGCTTCTTGCCATAGAAGCTGTGAAGCGGGATATGCAGAGCAATAAGATTATGGACCGTCTGATCTGCGGAGATGTCGGATACGGAAAGACAGAAATCGCCATCCGCGCGGCATTTAAAGCAGTGCAGGAGAACAAGCAGGTTGTGTACCTTGTGCCGACAACGATTCTGGCGCAGCAGCATTATAATACCTTTCAGCAGAGAATGAAGGATTTTCCGGTAAGAGTCGACCTGATGTGCAGATTCTGTACGCCTGCGCAGCAGAAAAAAACGGTGGAAGACTTGAAAAAGGGACTTGTCGATATTGTGATCGGAACGCACCGGGTATTAAGTGATGATATGAAATTTAAAGATCTGGGGCTTTTGATCATTGATGAGGAGCAGCGCTTTGGCGTGCAGCATAAGGAGAAGATAAAGAAGTTAAAAGAAAATGTGGATGTGATTGCTTTGACAGCAACGCCAATTCCGCGAACTCTCCATATGAGCCTGATTGGTATCCGCGATATGAGTGTGTTGGAGGAAGCTCCGGAAGACCGTCTCCCGATTCAGACTTATGTGATGGAATATAATGATGAAATGGTGCGGGAAGCGATTGAAAGAGAATGTGCACGGGGCGGACAGGTATATTACGTTTATAACCGGGTAGAGGATATCGAAGAGATAACGGCAAGAATCCGCAGGCTTGTACCGGAGGTAAACATTGCATATGCTCATGGGCAGATGCGGGAACGGGAGTTAGAGCGGATTATGTATGATTTCATCAACGGAGAGATTGATGTGCTTGTATCTACAACGATTATTGAGACCGGGCTTGATATTTCTAACGTAAATACGATGATTATCCATGATGCAGACAGACTGGGGCTGTCCCAGCTTTATCAGCTCCGGGGGCGTGTGGGACGTTCTGGGAGGATGGCTTATGCGTTTCTTTTGTACCGGCGTGATAAAATGCTGAAAGAAGTGGCGGAGAAACGTCTTGCTGCTATAAGGGAATTTACAGACCTGGGCTCAGGGTTCAAAATTGCCATGCGTGATCTGGAGATACGAGGGGCAGGAAATCTTCTGGGTGCAGAGCAGCACGGCCATATGGAGGCTGTGGGATATGATCTGTACTGTAAGATGCTCAATGAAGCGGTGCGGCATTTGAAAGGAGAAGGCGAGGAGGAGACCTACCAGACGACGATTGATTTGAATATTGACGCCTATATTCCGGACAGTTATATTCCAAATGAGTATCATAAGCTGGATATTTACAAACGAGTGGCGGCAATTGAGTCGAAGGATGATATGGAAGATATGACGGAAGAGCTGATTGACCGTTTCGGAGATTATCCAAAGAAAGTAGAGATGCTTCTCGAAGTGGCGGCTTTGAAAGCGCTGGCGCACAAAATCTATGTGACTTCGATTGAGCAAAAAGGGGAGACTTATACATTTACCATGTATGAAAAAGCAAAGGTGAAGCCGGAACGCATTCCAGGGCTCCTAAGAGAGTTCAGAGATGAATTATCATTTAAAGCGGATATAGAAAATCCATGTTTTATTTATTGCAAAAAGAATAAAAACCGGAAAAATAAGACAGAAAATCCGGTGGAAGTTGTGAAAAAAGTGTTAATTGGAATAAAAGGATTGATTGCTTAGCAAAAAAAGGGTATAATTAAGTGGTTAATGGTACTAAGGAGGTTATCTAAGATTATGAAGAAAAGAATACTGACAATTTTATTGGCGGGAATCATGGCTGCAACAGCCCTGACTGGCTGTAATTCAATAAACAATGATGCGACTGCCATAACGGTGGGGGATACGAAGATATCAGCCGGAGAGGCTAACTTTTACGCAAGATTTTCGCAGGCACAGTATGAAACGTATTATTCTGCATATATAGGAGAGGATATGTGGAATCAAGAAGCGGAAGAGGGCAAGACTTATGAAGAAAGTGTAAAAGAGTCTATACAGGAATTTTTGGAAACCATGGTCCTGTTGGAACAGCATATGGATGATTATGACGTAACTCTGACAGATGCTGAAAAGAAAGTGATTGAAGACACGGCTGCAGAGTTTGATGAGAATAATGAGTCGGATAATAAGAAGCTTGTTTCAGGAGAGAAGGAAGTTGTAGAGAGAGTGCTGACACTGATGGCCATCCAGCAGAAGATGGCAGAAGCAATTCAGGCAGAGGCGGATACGGAAGTGTCTGATGATGAAGCGGCACAGAAGAGTATGGATTATGTATTCTTTGCATACAATACAACGAACGAATCCGGAGAATCCACAGAGCTTTCTGATGAAGAGAAAGCAGCGCTGAAAACCCAGGCAGAGACACTTGTGAAAGGTGTAAAAGATGGCGGAGATTTTACAGAGCTTGCAAAGAACGCAGGCGTAGAGGTACAGAAGGCAACCTTTGACGACGAGTCACAGACTCCGTCTGCTGATTTGGTGAAAGCGGCAGACGCCTTGAAAGAAGGAGAAATGACAGAGGTTATAGAGACAGAAGCAGGATGCTATGTGGGAAAGGTGACAAGCCTTCTTGACCGTGAAGCGACAGATGCAAAGAAAGAAACAATTGTGCAGGAACGCAAATCAAAGCTTTATCAGGAGACCTGTGAGAAGTGGAAGAAAGAAGCGGATATTAAAGTAGAAAAAGATGTATGGAAAAAGATTAACTTCGGTGATCTGAAAGTTACGATGAAGGTCGAGCAGCAGACAGACGAACAGGATAGTGAAAATTAGAATTAACAAATTATTTCAATAATCTGTTGACTGTATAAAAATTCCTCCGTTTGCAAATACTATTCCCAGTAATGGAAAAGTATAGTAAACGGAGGATTTTTATATGAAAGCAACAGGAATTGTGCGTAGAATAGATGACCTCGGAAGAGTCGTAATCCCAAAGGAGATACGCAGGACACTGCGGATACGGGAGGGAGACCCGCTTGAAATTTTTACGGACCGGGAAGGGGAAGTCATATTGAAAAAATATTCTCCTATCGGAGAATTATCTGTATTTGCGAGACAGTATGCGGAAAGTTTGTCGCAGACCATGGGATGTCTTGTGTGCGTCTGTGATACGGATCAGGTGATCGCAGCATCCGGAAGCGGAAAAAAAGAGATGCAGGAAAAATATATCAGCAAGGCGCTTCAAAAAGAACTGGAAGAGCGCAATAGTATTCTGGCGGCAAAAGATGATAAAAAATATGTGAAAATTATCAGTGACCAGAATGAAGAATATGCATATGAAGTTGTTACGCCGATCGTATGTGAAGGAGATGTAATTGGCGGCGTCATTCTTCTTACGAAGGAGGACAAGAAAAAATTCGGGAACCTGGAGCAGAAAATGGCATCCTGTGCGGCGGCATTTCTGGGGAGACAGATGGAGCAATAGTGGAATAAAACTTGTATTTCCATCATACCTTGTGATAAGTAAGGGAGGGATGGAATGGAAAGACAAGTTCGAAAAGAAATAAAAGGGATGTGGATGCTGAAGGCGCTTTTGGCTTCCTATATTGTGACCGGGGCGCTGCTTCTGATATTGACGCTGCTTTTGTATAAGTTTGAATTAAATGAGCAGATCGTCTCGGCGGCGATTATTGCGATTTATCTGGTATCTACACTTATAGGAGGAATCATTATCGGCAAACTGACAGGAGTGCGTAAATTCCTGTGGGGGCTTGGACTGGGAGTGTTGTACTTTGGACTCCTTCTATTAATTACACTCGGAGTGTACCGTACCATAAACGGAGATGCGTCAAGTCTGATGACAACCTTTATCCTGTGCGCAGGCGGCGGAATGGCAGGCGGAATGATTTCGTGAAAAAAGATTGCGAAACCGGAAATAAGATGATATAATGGGTAAAGTTAAGTAAATCTAAGGAGGAGTTGTTATCATGAAGCATGTAAAGACATTAAATACACAGACTCTTAATAACACAGTAAAGAAGAGCGGATGCGGTGAATGTCAGACATCTTGCCAGTCAGCATGTAAGACTTCCTGCACAGTGGGAAATCAGACCTGCGAACAGAAAAAATAATTTGAAAATCATATGTAAATACTTGAGAGGCAGCGGCCTTAAAGGTCGCTGTTTTTCTTGCATTACAGAAGAATGTGTTTGAGGAGGAAAGGTCTTGATTCATCAGTACAAAAACAATGGATATAATATCGTTCTGGATGTATACAGCGGCTCTGTCCATGTTGTAGACGATCTGTGCTATGATGTGATTGAGATATTGAACGGACAGGACGAGAAGCATACGAAGAAGACACTTTGCGAGCCGGAAACATTCCGTATACTGGAAGAAAGGCTGGGAGATACATATAAAAAAGAAGAACTGGAAGAGGCTCTTGCAGATGTGCAGGCTCTTACAGAAGCAGGACAGCTTTTTACAGAGGATATGTTTGAGAATATGATTGAAGTGGTCAAGGAGCGAAAGACAGTTGTGAAGGCGCTGTGTCTCCATATTGCCCATGACTGCAATCTGGCCTGCAGGTATTGTTTTGCGGAAGAAGGAGAGTATCACGGCCGGCGGGCTCTTATGAGCTATGAAGTAGGAAAGAAAGCGTTAGATTTTCTGATTGCCAATTCCGGAAACCGGCATAATCTTGAGGTTGATTTCTTCGGAGGCGAACCTCTTATGAACTGGCAGACAGTAAAAGATCTGGTGGCTTACGGAAGAGAACAGGAGAAGATTCATGACAAGCATTTCCGCTTTACCGTGACTACAAATGGAGTTCTCTTAAATGACGAGATTCAGGAGTTCGTGAATAAGGAGATGGATAATGTAGTCTTAAGTCTTGACGGACGGAAGGAAGTCAATGACAGGATGAGGCCATTTCGAAATGGCAAAGGCAGCTACGACCTGATTGTGCCAAAGTTCCAGAAGCTTGCAGACAGCAGAAATCAGGAGAGATATTATGTCCGCGGAACATTTACGAGGGAGAACCTTGATTTTGCAGAGGATATTCTGCATTTTGCCGATTTGGGATTCAAGCAGATGTCGATAGAACCGGTTGTCGGTGATGAAAGCGATCCTTATGCAATACGGGAAGAGGATCTGCCTGCCATCATGGAAGAATATGACCGTCTTGCCAAAATTATGATTGAAAGAAAAAAAGCCGGGAAGGGTTTCAATTTCTTTCATTTTATGATAGACTTAGACGGTGGGCCGTGTGTGGCGAAGCGTTTGTCGGGATGTGGTTCGGGAACGGAGTATCTGGCGGTCACCCCGTGGGGTGATTTGTATCCGTGTCATCAGTTTGTCGGGCAGGAAGAATTCTTTATGGGAAATGTGGACGAGGGAATTACAAAGCCGGAGATAGCAGATGATTTCCGTAGCTGCAATGTATATTCCAAAGAAAAATGCAGAGATTGTTTTGCCAAGTTTTACTGCAGCGGAGGCTGCATGGCAAATTCATACAATTTTCACGGCACGATTCATAATACATACGATATCGGATGCGAGATGCAGCGCAAGCGGGTAGAGTGTGCGATTATGATCAAAGCAGCGTTAGCTGAAGGATAGAGAAAGAAAGGAAGTTTACAATGAAGAAGAGCAAAGGCATACTTAGTCTTGTTGTAACGGTGGTTTTAATTGGACTGCTTGCATTTACAACAACAGTGGGATTCGGAAAGTCACATATCGGATCAGCAAAGAACATCAAACTTGGCCTGGACCTTGCAGGCGGAGTCAGCATTACTTACCAGGTAAAGGGTGATGCTCCGTCATCAGAGGAGATGAGCGATACAGTCTACAAGCTCCAGAAGCGTGTAGAGGAGTACAGCACAGAGTCCAGCGTATATCCGGAAGGAGATGACCGGATCAACATTGAAATTCCGGGTGTTTCAAATGCGAATGAAATCCTGGATGAACTTGGACAGCCGGGTTTCCTTTATTTTATTGCACAGAAGGGAAGCGACGGAACAGACAATTACAGCATGGTAAGTTCTACCGGCGATACAGCGAAAGATTATAAACTCAACAAGACCATTGAAGAGCTGCAGGAGGATGGCTCCATTGTGCTTGGCGGAGATGATGTAAAGGCTGCACAGGCGGCTACAAGAGAGAATCAGACAACCGGGCAGAAGGAAAATGTGGTATCTCTTACTTTTACGGATGAAGGAACTACAAAGTTTGCAGAGGCTACCAGAGCGGCATACTCTGCAAAGCAGAGCATCGGTATTTATTATGACGGTGCGTTTGTTACGGTGCCGAATGTAAATAGTGCGATTGAGAACGGACAGGCTGAGATTGCCGGAAGCATGACATTTGATGAGGCAGACAAGCTTGCATCTACGATTCGTATCGGTGGTCTGAAGCTGGAACTTGAGGAGCTGCGTTCTAACGTGGTAGGAGCACAGCTTGGAGAACAGGCAATCAGCACAAGCCTTGTTGCAGGTGCAATCGGTCTTGCCATTGTATTCCTGTTTATGATAATTGTATATTTGCTGCCGGGTCTTGCATCCAGTCTTGCCCTGCTCATATATACAGGACTTGTAATTCTTATTTTAAATGCATTTGAAGTAACATTGACCCTTCCGGGTATCGCAGGTATTATCCTTGGTATCGGTATGGCGGTGGATGCAAATGTTATCATCTTTGCCCGTGTAAGGGAGGAGATGACAAAAGGTAAATCCGTAAAAACTGCTCTTAAGACTGGTTTCCAGAAAGCGTTGTCTGCAATTGTTGACGGTAATATTACAACATTGATCGCAGCTATCGTATTGTGGTTCATGGGTTCAGGTACTGTGAAAGGATTTGCACAGACACTTGGAATTGGTATTATCGTATCCATGTTTACAGCTCTTGTTGTGACACGTATGATCGTGTACGCATTCTATGCAGTAGGACTGCGGAACGAGAAGCTGTATTATAGAGTAAAGAAAGAACGTGAGCCAATTGATTTCCTTTCAAAGAAGAAAGTATTCTTTGGCATATCAATCGCGGTTATTGTTCTTGGATTTGTGTTCATGGGAGTGAATGCCGGAAGAGGAAAAGGTGCATTTGCACTCAGCCTTGAATTTGAGGGTGGTACTTCTACAAATGTAACCTTTAATGAGGATTACAGTATTGAAGAAATTGATGAGAAGATTGTCCCGGTTGTGGAAAAAGTGACCGGAGATGCGAACGTACAGACTCAGAAGGTTGCCGGAACAAACCAGGTAATCATTAAGACGGTTGTGCTTGATCTTGATAAACGTGAAGCATTGAATAAAGCGCTGGTTGATGAGTTTGACGTAGATGAAGCTAAGATCACAGCTGAGAATATTGGTTCTACTGTAAGTAATGAGATGCGCCAGGATGCGATTCTTGCAGTTATCGTTGCAACAATCTGTATGCTGCTTTATATCTGGTTCCGGTTCAAGGATATCCGGTTTGCAACAAGTGCGGTTACAGCGCTTCTCCATGATGTGCTGGTAGTTCTCGCATTTTATGCGGCGGCAAGGATTTCCCTTGGTAATACATTTATTGCATGTATGCTGACCATTGTCGGTTATTCCATTAATGCGACAATCGTTATCTTTGACCGTATCCGTGAGGAGCTGCATTATCAGACAAGAGGAACGGATCTTTCAGTTGTAGTAAACAAGAGTATTACACAGACTCTTACAAGAAGTATTTATACTTCATTTACAACATTTGTCATGGTTGCGGTTCTGTATATCCTGGGTGTAAGCTCAATTAGAGAATTTGCACTTCCGTTAATGGTAGGTATTGTATGTGGTGCATACTCTTCTGTATGTATTACCGGCGCACTGTGGTATGTGATGAAGAAAAAATTTGCTAAATAGCGATAAAGCAGTTATAGCAGCCATGGCCATATCTTATATGGCTATGGCTGATTTTGGTTGTGTACAACGAAGGGGATAGCAATGGAGAAATGGGTACTGTTAAGAAAAGGGGCAGACTTCGAGGCGATTGGAAGAAAGTATCAGATTAGCCCGAGACTTGCTTCTTTAATCCGGAACAGAGACGTGACAGGTGATGATGCGATTGCAGCATATCTGGGCGGGACGATTTCTGATTTACATGACGGGATGTTTATGAAGGATATGGAGCGTGCCGTAGATATCATTTTAGAAAAGATAGAGGAAAACAGGAAAATCCGTATTATCGGGGATTATGATATCGATGGGGTGAATGCTACGTACATATTGCTGGAAGGATTAAAGGCGTTGGGAGCAGAGGTGGATAGTGATATACCAGACCGGATGAAAGACGGGTATGGGCTGAATGTTTCCCTTGTGGAGCGTGCATACAGGGAAGGGATAGATACGATTATCACGTGTGATAACGGGATTGCTGCGGCAGAGGAAATTGCTTATGGAAAAGAACTGGGAATGACAATTGTTGTGACGGATCATCATGAGGTTCCATATGAAGAAAAGGCGGATGGAAGAAATTATATCCTCCCTCTGGCTGATGCCGTGGTTGACCCTAAAAGGGAGGATTGCATGTATCCATTTAAAGGACTGTGCGGGGCTGCGGTTGCTTATAAGCTTGTGGAGGCGCTCCTTGAGGCATCCGGAAGAGATGTGGAGGATATGGATTATTTGATTGAAAATGTGGCAATAGCTACAGTAGGTGATGTGATGGACCTGATAGGAGAAAACCGCATTTTCGTAAAAGAAGGCCTTGCTATGCTGGAAAGGACACAGAATCTCGGGCTTCAGTCACTGATTGCGTGTACGGGGCTTAAGAAGGATTATATCAGTGCGTATCATATCGGGTTCGTGCTGGGTCCATGCCTGAATGCAGGAGGACGTCTGGATACGGCAAAGCGTGCGCTAAAGCTTCTCCTTGCCCGCACGAAAAGAGAAGCAGATGTGCTTGCAGGCGATTTGAAGGCGCTGAATGACAGCCGCAAGGAGATGACGCTTGCCGCCGTAGAGCGTGCGGTACAGATGATAGAAGGTACAAGCCTTAAGGAAGACAGGGTACTCGTTGTGTATCTTCCAGATTGTCATGAAAGTCTCGCAGGAATTGTAGCTGGGAAAATCAGGGAGCGTTATTATAAGCCAGTATTTGTACTTACCGATGCCGAGAGCGGGGTGAAGGGTTCCGGACGTTCCATTGATGCATATTCTATGTATGAGGAACTGAGCAGATGCCGAGAGCTTTTGACAAAATACGGCGGACACAGGCTGGCGGCCGGAGTATCTCTTGAGAAGAAGGATGTAGAGGATTTCCGGCGTATGCTCAATGAAAACTGCACTCTGACAGAGGATGAGCTGACAGAAAAGGTCGTGATAGATATGGAGCTTCCATTTTCCTGTGTGACGGAGAAATTTATAGAAGAATTAAAGTATCTGGAGCCCTTTGGAAAGGGAAATACGAAGCCGGTATTTGCGGGAAGGGACGTGGAATTTTCTAGTGTGCGGGTAATTGGAAAAAATCAGAATGTAATCAAGGCACAGGTGAGAGATAAAAGCGGTGTGTGGCTTCAGGCGTTGTATTTTGGTGATGTCAGGGCATTTCAGGAGAGGTTAGATGAAAGAAATGGGAAATTGTCCGTTACTTATTATCCGGGAATTAATGAATATATGGGCAGGAAAAGCCTGCAGATTACAATTACGCATTATCTGTAGAATTATTTGAAAATTTGTCAGAGTGATGGTATACTAAAAAATATATTTTTATTTATTGTGTATCTGGGGAACTAAAATAAAGGGAAAATATTAGGAATGAGAGAAGGGAGGAGGCAATGATATGTCAGGTAAGATTACAACGTATGAATCACTGGATGACCGTATTACTCCGGAGGCGATTACAGAAGATTTGTCGCAGGGGCTGGATGTAGTGGACGGACATGCGGTGAAAGCGCCTGGAGATTATGAAAATCCGGACAGACTTTATGACATGTTGATTGCCCGTATCCGGAAATATCATCCATCTACAGACGTGAGCATGATTAATAAGGCATACGAACTTGCAAAGAAAGCACATGGAAGCCAGGTGCGTAAGTCGGGGGAGCCTTATATCATACATCCCTTGTGGGTTGCGATTATTCTTGCGGACCTGGAGATGGATAAAGAGACAATTATTGCGGCAATGCTGCATGATGTTGTGGAGGATACAGAGATTACAGAGGAAGAAATCAGCAAAATGTTCGGCGGGGAGGTTGCGCTTCTTGTTGACGGTGTCACGAAGCTTGGAAGATTGTCCTATTCTTCAGATAAGTTGGAGGTACAGGCAGAGAACCTAAGAAAGATGTTTCTTGCTATGGCAAAGGATATCCGGGTCATTATTATTAAACTGGCGGACCGT
>CALFCS010000179.1 GCA_937950565.1 uncultured Lachnospiraceae bacterium | reverse complement strand
GAAGATTTGCGGACACATTTTACGCAGCAGACAGTGCTGGATGTGGAAAAATTTCAGATAGAGGAAATCCTTGGAAAATGGGAGCGGCTGTTATAGTACCCGGGGGAGGTAAGAGACTGGTAAAAAAGAGATGAAAATTTATTAAATTGGATAAAAGTATTGCAATTTAAGTGTAATGATGTATAATAGGATTGAAAAATAGGGAGAAGGTGAGCGATATGAAGTGTTATGAAAGTCCAATGATTCTTCTGAATGAAGAACTGGCAGAAGGTGTCTATGCAGCTAGCGGTGCTTCTACGGGAGGCGGTATTTCTTATTCGGTCAGTCTCATTGAAGCGGGAAACCAGTATAATAAAGTGAACAAATATAATGTGGCTGTAACAAATAATGGCAGTGAGAAGTCCGGTAACTGGTCTGTTACGCTTCAAGCTACCGGAACTATAGGCAGTGTAACGATTTATAATGGCTGGCAGGCGTCTGCGGCAGCAAATGGAAATCAGATTACGATTACTCCAGGCGGAGGCGGTGCAATTGAGGCAGGAAATACTATAAATATAGAATTAGTAGTTTCTTATACCAGTGATGGTATTAATGTTAAATAGTATAGGAGGATTGATATTATGAAAGATTATGTAAAACCTATGGTATTGGCAAATGAGGATTTGGCAGAAGGTGTCTATGCGGCAAGTGGAAAACTGACAGGTGATGACTGCTACAGCGTATCGAGCAATATTCATCAGAGACCGCAGGAGGGCAGAGGAGATTACCGTATCCAGTTTGATGCGACTCATGGAGCAAGTGATGGACATCATAGTGGGGAACAGAACTTGATTGTTGCATTTAATATGCCGGTAGAGTATGTCGGCTCAAATGGTACGTATGTGTCTGGCAGCGGTACGAATACAATAGTTGTCCGGTTTAATTATCACAGTAATGGTACAGGTCTGATTGGTCTGGGAGATTTGATTGTAAAGGCAGATGCGGGTCTGGCGATTACAAGTGCGCAGCTTACCTGTAATCATGGTTGTGGGCAGCATTAATAATTTAAAGAAATAAAGAAAGAGAATAAGAGAAACCTTCCGTTCGCATGACAGGGTATGCAGGCCCTCTTCCGGAAGGTTTCTTTTGTGATATTACCAGAATAAGCAGAAGGAAAGACTATGATAGAAAAGATACATCGTGTTATCAGGCGAATTAAAGAGGGAATGCTGAAAGATATGTGGCGGCAGACAAAATGGATTTATTCTTATGCCCGTCATTACTGGCTCGCCATGATATTTTATACAGTATTAGGACTTGTGGGTACCGGGCTTGGCCTGGGTTCCAGCGTGGTCTCTAAAAATATGGTAGATATTATTACCGGGCGTGAGACGGGAGAGCTTGTACAGACCTTTTGCGTCATGGTTGGTCTGGCAGTCGGGAATATTTTTATCAGTCAGGTGACCAGCTATGCTTCTAACTGGATCAGCATGAAGGTGGATGCTGAGATTAAAGCGGATGTGTTTGCGAAAATACTTGAAACGGACTGGGAATCGCTGACAAACTACCATACCGGAGATTTGCTTGTGCGCTGGAGTTCCGATGCCTCCAATATTTCTAACGGTGTGCTGAGCTTTATTCCGAATTTGATTATTGATTTATTCCGGTTTATCAGTGCATTTGCAATTGTCATTTATCACGACTGGACGTTTGCCTTGTTTGCCTTTGGCAGTATGCCAGTGAGCATTTTACTGTCGAAGACTCTGATGCGCCGGATGGTGGATAATAACAAGCGGAGCGCGGCAATGAATGCGAAAATGTCTGGGTTTAACCAGGAGGCCTTTTCTAATATTCAGACGATTAAGGCATTTGATACAATCAGGCTGTATATAGACCGCTTGAAAAACCTGCAAAAAGAATACATATCCATGCGTATGGAGTTCCAGAGGATTTCCATGGGAACTTCGATATTGATGTCGGTTGTGAGTCTGCTTGTTTCTTACAGCTCCTATGGCTGGGGAATTTACCGTGTGTGGAGCGGTGCTATCAGTTACGGTACGATGACTTTATTTTTATCCTTGTCTGGAACGCTGACCGGGACATTAAGTTCACTGATCGGTATGGTGCCGACAGCAATCGGTCTGACCACTTCGGCGGGACGTCTTATGGATATTCTGGAAATGCCCCGGGAGGATTACAGTGCAAGGCCTGAGGTGGCTGCATTTGCCAAAGCCAATGAAGCAAGGGGAATAAGCTTGTGCATGAAAGATATTCATTATGCTTATCATACAGGGACAAAGGTTTTTGAACAGGCTTCCTTTGAGGCACATCCTCATGAGGTCATTGCTCTGGTAGGACCGTCAGGAGAAGGAAAGACTACGATGCTGCGTCTGCTTTTGTCTCTGATGCCGGTAGGCTCTGGTACGGCTGTAGTATATGGAGGCGGAAAAGATGAGGAAAATATAGAAGAGGCGCTGACTCTGACGCCTTCGGCACGCCAGTTGTTTTCCTATGTTCCGCAGGGAAATACCATGTTTTCTGGAACGATTGCTGAAAATATGAGGAATGTAAAGCCCGAAGCGACAGATGAAGAAATTATCGAGGCGCTTAAAAATGCCTGTGCATGGGAATTTGTAGAACGGCTGCCGGACGGCATCTATAGTTCTGTAAAGGAGCGGGGAGGCGGTTTTTCCGAGGGTCAGGCCCAGCGTCTTTCTATTGCAAGAGCAATGCTCCGCAAAGCGCCAATTTTACTTTTGGATGAGGCAACCTCTGCGTTGGATGTGGCTACAGAACGGCGGGTGCTGAAAAATATTATGAGAGATGAATCTCCGCGGACCTGTATTGTGACTACCCACCGTCCTACGGTGTTGAATCTGTGCACCCGGGTTTATGAAATCCGGGAGAAGCAATGTATATTGCTGGATCAAGAGGATATTGAGAAGAGGGCACGGGATTTTTAGAGTCTGTCTATCCACTCCTTCATCCGGAATGCGGCATCTTCTTCTTTGGTACATGTATAAGATACAATGGGGATCTGCTCTGCCAGCTTTTCGGCAAAGTTCAGGCAGCAGCGTACCTGCGCCTTTGTCCATGTGGGGGAAATAAAGCGCTGCATTACGAGAAGCTGCTGCTGCTCAGGTCTGAGGAGCCTCAAAGCATTGTCTGTGCCCTGATGTAGAAGAACAATTCCTCCAAGAGGGTAGTCTTTCGTGGTAAAGATACCGGAGGTCCCACACCAGGGGAGACCACTGACCAGAGCCTTTCCGTTGTGAACCGAGAGCAGGTTCAAATCGCCGTTGAGTATGGGAACTTCAAAAAGCTTCTTCCATAAATTCGTATGGGTTGACTTTCCCATGCCGGAGTGACCGGAAAACAGCCAGGCTTTTCCTTTGTAGAGAATGGATGCAGAATGCAGTGCAAATAGTCCATGCTTCTGAGCAAAATATAGAAAAGACAGACGGATGGCATGAAAAAGGTTTTCTCTTAGTGATGAATCAAAAGGTGGTGTACAGTAAAAGCGTACGTAGGAGCCGTCTTTGGACAGATGCGCTTCATGGATTCCGGGCATCTGGGGGAAAAACAGCAGCCATCCATTTTTGTTTCGGCAGACCACAAGCTGTTCATTGCGAAGAATCATTGAGCCGTTTGGATGTTCCGCACACGAGAATGGACAGATTTCAATTATCTGATGAATGTTTTTGCTGTGTGAGATGACAAAAGGTTTAAAGTTTTCTGGGAAAAGTTCTTCCGGACAAAATAGCCGCAGGGTGAATCCACCAATGGAAAGAAGAACAAAATTTCCAGAAGGCTCTGCCGGGGCGCTGTCCTCCTGAAGCATTCCCCAGTTAGAAAGCTCGGAGAGAAACTGCTGCAAATCTTTTGTGACGGAGGCTTTTTCTTTGTCAGAGATCTGATAATGTGTAAGAAAAAGGTCGATGACCTCTCTTTCTGAATGCTCCTTCTGAAGAAGCTCCCAGAGAGCGGCTCCTGTGTCGTTAATCTGGATTCCGCGCCTGAAATCTGCAATATTCTGTCCGTAAGGTAATATATAAGGAATGCCTTTGATATGCTGAAGCATCCAGCCATGTGCTTGTTTCATTTTTGTTTCCGTGCCTTTCTTAAAAATTTGTTTTCGTATCCACAACTTTTATAATAGTTCAGCCATATTTATGTTTTATTAGTATAGCATTTGGAATAGAAAAATGCTATACTGATTTTTAAGATTCCATCGTTGATGCGGGAGGTGCAGTGTTGGCTGAACAAAAAAAACATATCGAAACGCTGCTGGCGCAGGGAAAGACTGTACAGATTAACCCCCAGGGCTATAGTATGTATCCGATGTTTATCCCAGGGCGTGACGCCGCAATTCTACAGGGGACAAAACCGTCGGAGCTCAAGCGGGGAGATGTAGTGCTGTACCGGCGGAACCGGGGAATTCTGGTGCTTCACCGGATTTACCGGATTACACAGGATGGTTTTTATATGACAGGGGATAATCAGAGCGAGTTGGAAGGCCCTCTGCGTCCGGAACAGATTCACGGACGGCTGACAGCGTTTGTACGTGCCGGAAAGAAGATTTCTGTGAGAAATCCGATATACCGGGCACTATCCGGAATGTGGCTCGTTTTATTTCCGGTACGCCCATTTTTTTTCAGACTTTCAGCGGCAGTCCGACGACATTTTGGATGATGCCGTTAAAATAGCATATACAGAGAGAGGAGCAGCAGATAATGGAAAAAGAAAAGATCAGTGTGATTGTACCTGTATATAATGTGGAAAAATATCTTCCGACATGTCTGGACAGCCTTTTGGGGCAGACTTACCAGAATTTGGAAATCATTCTTGTTGATGACGGCTCTACGGATAACAGTGGGAAGATATGTGACGAATATGCAGAAAAAGATTCCAGGATTCAGGTGGTTCACCAGGAAAATGGCGGACTTTCCATCGCGCGTAATTCAGGTCTGGAATATGCTGCGGGGGAGTATGTAAGTTTTGTAGACAGTGATGACTGGATGTCTCAGAATGCCTTCCGGATTTTGTACCAGGGATTGAAAAAGTACCATGCCCAGTGTTCTGTGGGACGTTTTACCCATGTGATGGATAAAGAGGGAAAGCTTAGTTATGAGAAGCGTGAAAAATGCCAGGTTCGCTGTGATGACTCCAGGGAGGCCATGAAGCATGCTCTTTTGAGAGGCAGTTCCGCATGTAACCGTTTATTTGAGCGCGCTCTTTTCCAGGATGTTCGTTTTCCGGAGCATAAAACGAATGAAGATGAGATAGCTATTTTGCGTGTATATGAGAAATGCAGCAGAGTTGTTTTTCTGGATAAATATACTTATTTTTACCGGCGTAGACCGAATAGTATTACAACGTCTACGTTTTCTGTCAAGAACCTTGATTTTTATTATAATACCCTGGAGAATCTTAAATATATAAAGCAGACAGAGCCTGCGCTGCTTTCATATGCGCAATTCCGGGTAATAAATGCTTTGTTGTACTGTTACATTAAATTGCGGTTGAAACGGGGAAAGTCCTTGGAAGAGAAGAAGAAGGCGGCATGGCTGTATCGTGAAATAAAGCGGCAGAAAAATATGGCAATGGCCAATCCGCATTGTCATTTATGGATGAAGCTGGCGATGTGTATTTTGTCAGTTTCTTATGGAGGGATAAGACATGTGTAAACCGTTGGTCAGTGTGATAGTCCCTGTCTACAAGACAGAGGAGTATTTACAGGTATGTGTGGACAGTATTCTCCGGCAGGATTATCCGGAGCTTGAAATCATCCTGGTGGACGATGGTTCGCCGGATGCATGCCCGAAGCTTTGTGACAGGTTAGCAGAAAGCCATGACCATATCCGGGTGATTCATCAGGAAAATCAGGGACTTGGAATTGCCAGAAATACCGGACTTGCAGCGGCGGAAGGCGAATATGTTCTTTTTGTAGATTCCGACGACTGTCTGGATGGCAGTCAGGCGGCAGCATGTCTGGTGGATGAGGCGCAGAAAACTCATGCAGATATTGTACAGGGCTGTTACCGCAGGTTTCATGACGGGTGGTACAGTGAGGTGAACCATCACCATCTTCGGGCAGGAGCATATACACAGAGCGCTGATTTCCGGTTTAAGGGATTTTATATGTACGGGCACTTGAGTTATGCCTGGGGGAAGCTTTACCGCAGGGCATTTTTGATTGAGAACGAGCTGTGGTGTGGTGCGTATCCATTTACACAGGATAAAGCTCATAATATTGCCTGCTATGCCTGTGAACCGGTGTATGGATTTATTGATAAAAGTGTGTATTTGTATCGGAATAATGAAGCTTCTGTAACCGGACGCTACAAGGAAAATTTTATTCCGGTGTGGACATCGATTGCACAGGATTTTGTAAAGTTTTTGAAGGAACGTCAGATCCGGAAGTCTTATGGGGATCTGGTTGCCTTCCATCTGTTTTTCGGAAGCTTTTTTCTGGTAAAGCAGGAGCTTTCCCATGGAGAACATGGAATTTCGCATGCGGTAGAAAAGCTTAAGATTTATGGAAAAAATCCGCTGGTGAAAAAAGCGATGGCAGGATTGTCCCGCGGACGCTGGGTGAACCAGATTGCTCCGGTTTCCTGGAAGATTGTTATCCGGCTGGCGGCGCTGCTCTTTTCTCTGCATGGATACCGGATGTTTGCTGTTTCCATCGCAGCCATCAGGAGGATTGGAGTTGACCGCAGGATTACGGATGCCAGATACCGGAGTGAGAGGAAAGGAGATAGAGGAGGAGAAAGATGAGTGCCAGGAAAGATGAATCGATTGTTATGATTTATGAAAAACCGTCGCTGTATTTTTTCCCTTATTATAAAGACAGGGTATTTGCACCTTTCTGCTCTGAGCGCAAGGGTTTATGGTATCTGGCCTACAAGGCTCTTTATCTGGTTGGAAGCCCTCTTTGTGCGGTATTCTGGGGCAAATGGAAGCAGAAGATAAAAAAGGCAGAGATGGTAGTTATTTTTGATTATGGGTACCAGACAGGTATGGAAACTTACATAAAAAAAATAAATCCCGACTGTGAGGTTTACCTTTTTTGCTGGAATAAGATAGATAAAGTTCATTGTAATTATAAAAATTTTCAGTTTAAAGACCATATTTATTCTACTGATCCAAGGGACTGCAAGACTTATGGATTTAAATACAATCATATCTTTTATCCCAAGGTAGGCAGACAGCCTGCGGGAGAGCGTAACAGGCTTTTCTTTGTGGGTACTGGTAAAGGGCGCGAAGAATATTTATCAGCGATTGGAAGTCTGATGAAGAGCAGTGGAGCCATATGTGATATACGTATTTTAAAGGGAAAGAAGAACAAAACAGATTTGTCTGAGAGTAATTTGACTATAATTGAACGTCCGATGGGATACTCCGAATACTTAAAGGAGATGAAAAAAAGCGGTATTCTTCTGGAAATTATTCAGGAAGGACAGAGCGCTATCACTATGAGAACGCTGGAAGCCGTATTTTTTTCGAAAAAGCTGATAACAAATAATCCGGACATTGTAAAGTATGATTTTTACTGTGAAAATAATATATTTTTGCTCCCACGGGATATAAGCAGCGTGACCTGTGAGGATATCCGGGAATTTTTGGGAAAACCATTTCTTCCATATCCGGAGGAGGTTATAGAAGCGCATAGTTACGAGCATTGGAAGAAGGGCTTTTCCCGGGATTCTCTGAAGCAGGGGGAGGAGGCCCTATGAAATCTTCCAGAACAGAACGTGCAAAGCGCAATATCGCAGGCGGGCTGATATACCAGGTTGTTCTCTTTGCGTTTATGTTTATTACAAGGACAGTGATCGTGTATACCCTTGGTTCGCTGTATCTTGGGTTAAATTCTCTGTATGCATCTATTTTGCAGGTGCTGGGTCTTGCCGAGTTAGGCTTTGGATATGCGGTGACATTTAGCATGTATGAACCGATTGCTAAGGGAGATGTGGAGACTGTCTGTGCTTTATTGAAGCTGTACCGCAGAATATACCGCATTATCGGTGTGGTGGTGAGTGTGGCGGGACTTATGGTGACCCCGTTTTTGCCGATGATGATTAAAGGAGAGGTGCCGGCGGATGTGAGCATTTATGTGCTGTATCTGGTGAATCTGGCTAATGTTGCATTCAGTTATTTTATGTTTGGCTACAGGGAAGCATTGCTGACAGCGGACCAGAGATCGGATATTCTTAGTTTTATTAGTACAGGAATCACTATTTTCAGAAGCATCCTTCAGATACTTCTGCTTGTAGTGATGAAGAGCTATTATATGTATTGCATCCTGATTCCTATATTTACAGTTGTAAGAAATCTGGCTGTTTATGTAGCAACAAAACGGCTATATCCGGAATATGTATGCGACGGAGCTCTGGACCGTACAATCAAAAGGGATATTATGAAGCGTGTGACCGGATTGTTGTTTTATAAGATTAATGATGTATGCCGTAATTCCTTTGATTCTATTATTATTTCATCTGCTTTAGGTCTTACGGTGCTTGCGAAGTTTAATAATTATTTCTACCTGATTAATGCATCCACCTATTTTCTGGGGGCTATAACTACGGGGATTACAGCGGGTATCGGAAATTCTATTGTGAAGGAAAGTGTTCAGAAGAATCACCGGGATTTTGAGAAGTTTCACTTTATTTATCTGTGGCTGATTGGATGGTTGACCGTATGTTATTTTTGCCTGTATCAGCCATTTATGAAGCTGTGGGTGGGAGAAGCATATCTTTTTGACGACCGTATTATGGTATTGTTCTGTCTGTATTTTTTTACATGGAAGATGGGAGATCTGTGCTATACGTACCGTCAGGCCGCAGGATTGTGGTGGCAGGACAAGCTTCGTCCGGTGGTAGAATCTGCAGTGAATCTGTTGTTAAACATACTGCTTGTAAGGGTGTGTGGCGTGACGGGAGTCATATATGCGACTATTTTTTGTCTTGTTTTTATTAATGCAGGATGGGGAGCACATATCCTTTACCGGTGTTATTTCCTGGATCAAAGCTATATGAAATATCTTAAGAGCCTGCTCTGGTTTGGAATCGTTACTTTTTTTGCTTGTTTTATCAGCTATGGGATTTTTCACTGGCTGGTTCCGGCTGGAGAGGCGGCACAGTGGATTTGTCGGATTCTTCTATGTTTGTGTCTGCCCCCGGGACTGTTCTGGCTTGTGTTTCACCGGAGGGAAGAATACCGGGATGCTGTAGAATTTATACTTAATATTTTAGGAACAGGAATAAGACGGAGAAGGCTTTAAAGCTTTCTCTGAGAAAATGAGGCTGGAAAAGATGAAGAAAAAAATATTATTTGTCATTAATACCTTTAGCCGTGCGGGAGCAGAAATCGCTTTGCTGGAACTTTTGAGGCGTTTGAATCCGGACAAATATGATATTTCATTGTTTGTACTGACCGGGCAGGGAGAGATGATTGAGGAGCTGCCGGATTATGTGCATCTGTTAAATTTACAGTATGACAATTCTTCGGTTTTGGATGGCAGAGGAAAACGCAGGCTTTTATGGAGAACATTTGGCTGTCTTGTAAAGCATGGAACAGGATTAAAATTAAGCGGCTATCTGTTTAAAAATCTAATGTATATGTTGAAAAATAAGCGGGTTGCGCCGGATAAGCTGGTGTGGAGAGTCTGGTCAGATGCTGCGCCTGTAAGTAAAACACAGTTTGATGTGGCGGTCGCCTTTCTGGAGGGCGGTGCTACCTATTATGTTGCAGATCATGTAAAGGCGAAGAAAAAAGCGGCGTTTGTCCATATTGACTATCGTATGGCAAACTATAGCAGGCAGCTTGATTTGGACTGTTATGAAGCTTATCAGCAGATTTTTACAGTATCGGATGAAGTGATGGACTGTTTTACTGCGGTTTATCCGGAAATGGCAGCCAAAACCTTTGTCTTTCACAATATGATTGATCAGGATGCAATTCGTACAAAAGCTCTTGCCGGAACTGGTTTTACGGATGATTATGAAGGGTTTCGCATTCTTACGGTAGGAAGATTGACAAAACAGAAGGCTTTGGAGATTTCGGTGAAAGCAATGAAGCTGCTGAAGGAGAGCGGAAAGAAGGCCCGGTGGTATGTGCTGGGAGAGGGTGACCAGAGGGAGAAGCTCCAAAAGTACATAAAGAGCCTGGGGCTTGTGGAAGATTTTATCCTTCTTGGGGCTGTAGATAATCCATATCCTTATTTTGCCCAGACGGATTTGTATGTCCATGCCACCCGTTATGAGGGAAAAAGCATTGCTGTGCAGGAAGCACAGACCCTTGGATGTGCGATTCTCGTTTCAGACTGCAGCGGAAACCGGGAACAGCTCACAGACGGAGTTGAAGGAAGAATCTGCCCGTTTCATCCGGAAGATATCTGTGCTCATATTATCTGGATGATGGAGCATCCGGAAGAGTGCGGGCGTTATGCCAGAGAGGCATCAAAGAAGGTATTTTCCGATGAAGGGCAGCTGGAAATGTTGACTTCATTGGCATAATAGAATCAGAATAAAGGAAAGGAAACGGGGGGATATAAGATGTATCACTGCCAACTTCATATTCATTTAACAGGACAGCCGTGCAGAGCTTTTGAGATTATCAGAGAGCTTCCTCCAATGGAACAGTTTACGCATATTTTCCAGGAGGGCAGAGCGGATGTGGTTTTTGTAAATTTGCAGGGGGCAGACGCCGGGAATATGTTGAAGGAGGTAATATCCGGACTTGCGGAAGGAACGGAACTAATCGTTCTTGCGTGGCAGGAGCAGAAACGGGAGATTCTTGAATATCTGCCGGATGTTTCTGATCTGTGGACATTGCCTATGCCGGAGGAGGAGTTAAGGTTTCGTATACGGAAATGGCAGCGGGCGCGCAAAAAGGCTGCAGAGGAATGGAAGACAAACCAGTTTTTTGAGGCGGCAATTAACGGGGTGCCGAATCTCATCTGGTTTAAGGATAAGGATGGGATTCATCATAAGGTGAATGACAGCTTCTGCAGAACTGTGAATAAGCCCAAAAAGCTGGTAGAAGGCCGGGATCATTATTTTATCTGGGATGTGGATCCGGATGACCCGGGAAACGAAGGACATGACTGTGCGGAATCGGACAGGGAGGTGTTCGAGAAGAAACGGACCTGTATATCGGAGGAGCTGGTAAAAACAGGGGAATGCATGAAGATACTTACCACTTATAAGTCTCCGCTGTATGATTTGGACGGAAGCGTTATGGGGACAGTTGGGATTGGGATTGACATTACCCAGGAGAGAGCCTACGAGCAGGAACTTGTAAAAAAGAACCGGACGCTGGAAACGATATTTTCTTATATTGATTGTGGAGTCCTCTGCCATTCTCTGGATGGCAGCCATATTATCCGTGTGAATCAGGCTGCCTTGCGGCTTCTGGGTTATGAGACGCAGGAAGAGATGGAAGAGGATGGTTTTCAAATGGTGGCCAGGTCTGTAGTGGAGGAGGATAAATCCAGATTACGGGAGTGCATCCAAAGTCTGGAGCATGAGGGAGACAGTGTCAGTGTCGAGTACAGGGCAAAGCACCGGAACGGGAAAATTCTCCATCTTATGGGAAATGTGAAGCTGCTCAGGGAAAATGGCGAGTTGTATTATCAGAGATTCCTTCTGGACTGTACTACTCAGAAACAGGAAGAAAAGGAAAAAAGGCATCGACAGATGGAACTGATGCGGGCGCTGAGTGTAGATTATAATCTGGTCTGCTATTTTAATCTTGACAAGAAAATTGGAATGCTGCTGCGGGTAAAGGAGGACAGCAAGAGTTTTGCAGAGACATTTTCAGGTAATTTGATTTTCGATGACTGCATGGAAAAATATATCAGCCGGTACGTGGTGGAGGAAGACAGAGACATTTTGCGGGAAACGCTCTGTTCTGAGAGAATAAAAAAAGAACTGTCCGAAAAAAAATTATTTTGTGTAAATTACCGGGCAATTTGTGGAGAAGATATCAATTACTATGAGATGAAAGTCGTGCGTACCGGATCATGGCAGGAAGAAAAACGAATCATTACTGGTTTTCGAAGTGTGGATGAGCAGACACGCCGTGAGATGGAGCAGAAAAAGTTGCTGGAAGATGCGCTGGTACAGGCAAATCGGGCGAACCGGGCAAAGGGAATCTTTCTCTCGAACATGTCACACGATATCCGGACTCCGATGAACGCAATTATGGGATTTACGAACTTGTTGTCAGCTCATCTGGATGACCGGGACAGGGTAAAGGAGTATCTTGAAAAAATTCAGGTTTCCGGAAATTATCTGTTGAGCCTGTTAAATAATGTACTGGATATGAGCCAGATAGAGAGTGGGAATATGTGCCTGGAGGAGACGCTTTGCAGCCTGCCGGAGATTCTTAAAGATTTAAATGATATGATGCAGATTGAGGCGGATAAGAAGCTTCTCCAGCTTAGGATACATCTGACAGAGACGGAAAATACGAGGATTTATTGTGACAGAATGAGACTGTGCGAGATTCTCTTGAATGTGGTTGAAAATTCTTTGAAATATACGAATCCGGGAGGCAGGATTGATGTGGATATTGTGCAGAAAAGAGGAGCCGCACCAGGATTTGTGAATTATGAATTCTGTGTCCAGGATAATGGGATTGGTATGAGTTCCGAGTTCCTGTCACATGTATTTGATCTCTTTGAAAGGGAAAAGAATACTACAATCAGCGGAATCGGGGGAACCGGATTGGGACTGGCCCTGACTAAAAGCCTTGTGGAAATGATGAATGGAAAGATAGAGGTGGAAAGCGAGCCGGGCCAGGGAACGAAGGTGCAGATATTCCTTACCTTCCGTGTGGAAAAGAAGGGGGATGTACCCTGTCAGGAAAATGTGGAGAAACAGAGGGGGAGTGAGCCTCATACAGGCAGGATTCTGTTGGTAGAGGATAACGAATTGAACAGAGAAATTGCCGAGACAATTCTGGAGGACGCCGGATTTGAGACGGAATCGGCGGAGAATGGACAGGTTGCAGTAGATATGGTGAAGCGGTCTTCGCATGGATATTATGAGCTTGTTCTCATGGATATTCAGATGCCGGTGATGAATGGATATGAGGCAGCAAAGGCAATTCGCAGTCTGGAGGACCCAGAGTTGTCTGCAGTTCCGATTCTTGCCATGACTGCCAATGCCTTTGAAGAGGATCGGGAGAATGCCCTCAGAAACGGCATGGATGCTCACATTGCCAAACCTATTGATGTGGATATGCTGCTGCAAACGATAGAAGCTGTAAGAAAGAAGAAAAACGGTAGATACTTTTAAAGTGAGAGATAATTGGTAAGGATATTATAATAGTATGAGTGGGGAGAGAATGCCCTGGAATTCAGTGCTTGAGAAGCTGTTTTCCAGGGCATTTTTGGTCTCCCTTGCGGCGCATGTTCCTAATGGGTGAAAGCCGTGTGCTCTGCAAGCTAACAGAATATATGTGCAGCAACAAGTCATGAGAACTTTTTTATACGAATGGCGGCTGCTATTTCGTGAGATCCGGTAAACTATGTGATATAGAAGTATATCTGCTTTTACTTCAGAACGTGTTAGGAGAAAGAATATTGGTTCCCGGGCGGGGGAGAATGTGGGAGGTGTATCGTTTTTTCCGAGGTTCTGAAGAATGTAAAAACGTTATGCGAGCGAGCTGGCAGATAAGCAGACGATACCGTGTATTGTCCGAAACGTGAGTGATGATGAGGCAACAATTATCATGGTTGATTCTAATCTTCAGCGGGAAGAAATCTTACCGTCAGAAAAAGCATTTGCTTATAAAATGAAACTGGACGCAATGAAAAGACAAGGAAGTATTGCAGATTACCATGTGCCCAGCGGTAGAGTTGTCTTACCTGCCGAAAGAAGAACAGCAAATCCTTTACGATACCATGCAGTTAGAGGACTGCACACCAAGCCATGCACAGGCAATTAAAATGCGTAAGTTTTCAGAAGAAGGGAGACTGAATGAAGATGTAATCTTATCTATTTTATCGGAGGAGAAACCGAATCAGGTAGAGCAGTTTAAAATATCCAGAAAACGCATTGATAAGTATTTTTCTCCGGGGACGTCCACGAAACAAATAGAAGATACGATTATCAAGGCACTGGAACTATACCGGAAACGGGAACGGATCCGGGATGTCTAAGCCGAGTATGGCTTATTCCAAAAAACGCAGAAAAACCTGCTGATGGCAGATATAAAATAAATAAAAAACAAGGCAACGCTAATTGATTATGAATAACATCTTAACAAAAGTGAACTAAACAGTGATGAATAAGTAACTCTGCTGTTGGTTTACTGCATCAAATAAACCATTGGTCGGTTGTTATTTAAGTATAGCCAATATATAATATAGCCGTAATTAGAAAAGTGACATTCAGAAAGGAACATTCATATGGACGAGAACAGAACTGGACAATTCATTGCTGAATTGCGAAAAGAAAAGAAAATAACACAAAAGATTTAGCAGTTCAATTACATATTACCGATAAAGCTATTTCGAAATGGGAAAGAGGATTAAGTTACCCAGACATTACACTTCTAACTTCCATTGCCGATATTCTTGGTGTAACAACGAGTGAGTTACTTAATGGTCAGAGGAGTGAAGCTACCGCCTCTAAGGATATGAAAAAAACCATCGACAACGCTTTCGCTTATGCAGAAAAATCGGCTAAACGAAAAATTATATCTTTTCAAAATGTGTTGTCAATATCATTTTCAATATTACTTTTGATAGGTATCATTGTTTGTTCTATTTGCGATATAGCAATATCGGGGACATTTACTTGGTCACTATATCCAATCAGTTCAATACTTTTTGTGTGGTTTGTATTCATGCCGTTTATAAAATATGGAAACAAAGGAATATTTGGTTCTTTGACAGTTTTTAGTGTATTAATTATTCCGTTCCTATATGTGATAAGTAAAATCGTTGATAATAATTTAATTATGACACTTGGAATTAGAATATCCCTTTTTTCTGTTGTCCATTTATGGTGCGTTTACTTGATATTTAGAAAGCTGAAAGAACGCAAAATAATAGCAATGGCATATTCATTATTATTAACAATACCATTATGCTTAATAATAAATATCAGCGTTGCAAAAATCCTTTCTATTTCGTTCTTTGATATATGGGATATATTATCGTTTGCGATTATTCTTGCGAGTGTAATTACATTGTTTATGATTGATTATTTTAAGAGGCATAAAAAGCCATGACACAAACAGAATGGATACGTTGTCCTGTCTGCTGAAACAAAACGAGGTTACAGATACGGGAAGATACGGAACTGAAAAACTCCCCCCTACTGCCCGAAATGCAAGCAAGAAAGTTTGATGGTATGGAGTTATGTCGGGGAACTGATTTTTAACATGTTGGTGCTTGCCGGCGCTGTGAAAATGACAGACCGAGTGGTTCGTGAAATGATGAGACTATAAAAACAGAGTAGATTTTTCAGGAGAAGTCGGCTATAATAATGACACAAGAAAAAGATGTGCATGGCTGTTAGAAATCAAGGAGGCAGATATGCTGAAATTAGAAATAAAAATGGATGAAAAGAAGATTGTCGCTGATCGGAAATACCAGGTGGAAAGCATTTATCAGGCGCTGGAACAAGCATTTGCCAAATACCGTCTGAATAAGACGGAGGAATCTGACGGGACGTTGTGCTTTGTGGGAAATGGAAATCCAAAAGACTATGGTGCATTTGGATGTATCATTACGTCTCTGAAAGAAAAAGCATGGTTTATGGATTATGTGACTAAATGGATATGGTACAACAGTGATGACGGGGAAACCGAGGAAGATTTTACAGTGGAAGATGTTTTGTGCCATTATACAAAGAAATTGAGTGTGGCATAATGGCAAGGAGAGAGGCAAAGCATTTAAAGGCATTGTATTTTGACCTTCAGGTAAAGGAACTGAAAGAATACTATTCAGAAACGAATCCCAATGGCGCTTATGGAAAGATATGGGATTTTCTGTTAAAACGGAATTTTTCGCATGAGCAGTATTCCGGATATCATTCTAAATATAAGGCTACGGATTTGGAGATCTTTGACCTGATTCGGGAGATGAGCAGAGAAATGGAATGGCTTGCCCCGTGCCTGAACCATTTTGAAGTTACCAATGTAGGTGCTAACCATGACCTGCTGCAGTTATTTGATGAAGCAGTACCAGAACCGGATATGTTATAAACGTAGTAGAAATCGTCGCTTTGATATGTGACGATTTCTTTGTGCTTATAAGAAGTTCATACACTATATGCACGGAAAATTATATAAGAAGACAGGCAAGAGTAGGTTTTGCTCTGGGTAAAAAATATAAAGAAAAATAGAACAAACATTCGATTTATCTCTGTACTTTTATCATATATTCTGATATAATCAGAGCTAGCGATAGGAATGAGTTTTGTGTCCTAATCTACTGATGGGGTAAATGAAACCTTATTTAGTGCTGTTTGGTGTTGCTTTTTCTATATTTTGTGGATGAAAAGCGGTAAAATGGACTGGATAACACAGGGTGGATGGGTGGAGTTTGTGACTCGTATTCGTGTAATGGATTGAGTAATACTAGATAATACACAAGGTGAGGTGTTAAAAGGTTTAGATAAAATATTTTGCAAAGTGTTATGATGGATACTCGTTTTTACTTGAAGTAATATGTAAAAGGAATAGGAAGAGAGTAGTTATGGGAAAACGGCAAATAAAAATGTTTCGAAATTTTATCATAGGATATGCCGTAACGTGTATAGTAAGTTTTGGAATAGTTGCTTGGAAATGTGCGGATAATTCTAACTGGATGTCATACTTGGGTAGTTTTTTGGGTGGAATATTAGGGGGATTAGCAACATTAATTGCTATATATTTTACGTTAGCATCTTTAAAGCAAGATATAATGGCTTATGTTATTCCGATGAGAACGGTTGTTTATGGATATTATGAAAATGGAAAAGGCGTTTACATATCAAAAGACAATATTACAGAAGATATACGTCCTATTGGAAAAGAATATGTTGATAACCATAGAATTGATTTTAATCCATTTAATACAAGCTTTATGAGGTTTGCCAATGTTGGTAAAGATTCTGCACTAAATGTTAGAATTGAATGGAGTAGTCCTTATGATTCTGAATTATATGATATACTTCTTGAATATGGGATACCACATTCATATTTTGATAAATATTTTGATACAGAAAAGAAGGAGATATTATATACTGATTATATGTTGCCTATTAAGGTTGATACTGAAGGATATAAAGTACAGATTTCAAATGAACTGATTGAAGTTTTACACCATATCATGAGTGTGCTTATGGGTGCATTTGATGAATATGCAATAGATGAAAAGACTAGAATGGAGTTTGGAAATAATTTTGTAAAAAAGAAACAAAAATATGCGACAGTGAAAATTACTTTTGATGATTTAAATGGGAATACAACAACAAATGAATTTCCGATATATTGTCGCTTACAAGAAATGCCGGGAAGATATAATGGAGGATATCAGAAAATACAAATTGAATTATCTACATGTGATATTATAAATTAAGCTCTATTTTTACATAGCCGATTGGTTTTCAGCATTATCAATTAGCACATATAAAGGCTGATAATATGTAAACACAGGTATGAATGAATTGGCTACACATGTGTAGCCAATTCAAGTGGAGGGATTCATGATATGGATGAAAAAAATAGAATTGAAAAGAAAAATTATGAGATTGAAGATAATAGAGAAAAGCAGCTTTATGAAGATATTCGAGAAATATTGTACAAAGCAAGAGAGCAGGCCTATAAAAATGCTGGTAGTATTATGACATATGCGTATTGGAATGTTGGAAAGCGAATAGTTGAAGAAGAACAATTAGGGAAAGAAAAGGCAAAATATGGTTCTTATTTAATAAAAAATTTATCTAAAGAATTATCAGATGAATTTGGAACAGGTTTTTCTATTGCTAGTTTGAAAAATTGTAGACGTTTTTATTTGACTTTTCCGCAAGAATCTTATGGATACACAAAAATTAGAGAAGTGCCATGGTCTCATTTGAGAAGCATTATGCGTATTTCTGATGAGGGAGAGAGAAATTTTTATTTAAATGAAGTTGCCAATGAAAATTGGTCTGTAAAAACTTTAGAGCGTAATATAAAAAGTGGATATTATAAGAGAATGCTTTCTACGCAATTGCCTGAAAGTGGAAATAAGGCATTGGAGTTTGTGAAAGATCCATTTGTATTGGAATTTATGGGAGTAGGGCAAAGTACAAGCCAATTAGAAAGTAATCTGGAAACGGCAATAATTAATAATCTACAAAAATTCTTGTTGGAAATGGGAAAAGGTTTTTCATTCGTTGGAAGACAAATGCGGATATGCACAGAAACAACAGATTTCTATATTGATTTGGTATTCTACAATTATATTTTGAAATGTTTTGTTGTAATTGACTTAAAAACAACAAAATTGACACATCAGGATATTGGGCAAATGGATATGTATGTGCGGATGTTTGATGATTTGAAACGTAGAGAGGATGATAATCCGACAATTGGGATTATATTTTGTACCGATAAAGATGAAACAATGGTAAAATACTCTGTGTTGCAGGAGAGCCAACAAATATTTGCATCGAAATATATGACTGTTTTGCCAACAGTGGAAGAACTACAAAGAGAATTAGAGCGCAATCAATTGATATATAATCAGGCGCAAAATATGTAAATTAATAATAGATTTGTCAGAAACGATCTGACAATTTCAAATGCATTCATAGGAGGAAATCATTCATGGATCATTTTGAATTAGTATCAGAATACGCCCCGACTGGCGACCAGCCGCAGGCGATTGAACAATTAGTAAAAGGCTTTAAGGAAGGCAACCAGTGCCAGACACTTCTCGGTGTCACCGGCTCCGGAAAGATCTTCACGATGGCAAACGTTATCCAGGAACTGAATAAACCAACTCTTATCATTGCACATAATAAGACGCTGGCGGCGCAGCTATATGGTGAATTCAAGGAATTCTTCCCCAATAACGCCGTGGAATACTTCGTCAGCTAATCTACTGATGGGGTAATTAGCACATTATTTAGTGTTGTTTAGTGCTGATTTTTCTATATTTTGTGAATGAAAAGCGGTAAAATGGACTAGATAACACTGGGTGGATGGGTGGTGTTTGTGACCTGCATTCGTGTAATGGACGAGGTAACATTAAGAAATACAGATTAGCAAGAGGATGAAAGAATGCAAGTAAGGGGTGAAAAAATGAATCAAGAACATGAAATTGTTTTATATCAGTTAGAAAATACGAACATATGCGTAAGTGTGA
>CALFCS010000178.1 GCA_937950565.1 uncultured Lachnospiraceae bacterium | reverse complement strand
TTTTCTACGTTTTGCACAAACAGCCAGCAAAGCTGGCTGGGGTGTGAATTGTAACGATATGTTCTTTATACCGGTTGCAAAGTGATAAAAAAACGGTTATAATATAAAAAAGTATGACAAATCAGTAGGGAATACTTCATAACAAATGAAAGTAATAAGGAGTGTATTAGTATGTGGAAGAAAACAAGAAAATTAATTAGCATGGTTCTCGTTGCGGGAATGGTACTTTCGATGGGGATGTCTGTAATGGCTGCCAAGAGTCCGAATGCGGTAGGTGTTATCGGTGGAGTTGTATCAGCGGTAGATAAGAATGGGAACAACGTCAATGTCGTTGTCAAAGATGTTTCCGGTCAATATGCCCAGGCGGCACAGAGTATCCGTAATAAAGATACATTGAAAGATATCATGGGTGACAAATATAAAGACACCATGAAGGTATATGATATCCGTGAAGTGGCAATTGAGGGGGATGCATCCCAGGTTACTTTTCCGGTTACGGTAACACTTTCAGCACCTGGAATCACTCCTTCTTCAAAGGTATATGTATCCTGTTATAATGAGGCAACTGGTAAATGGGAGCTGATTGATGCGAAAGCTGGCAACGGAACCATTACGGTTACGATGAATCATATGGGACCGATTGCGATTATTCTTGATTCTGCTACAGTGGCAGGAACAAGTGGAAGTACATCACCGAAGACAGGTCAGAACAGTATGCTTCCGATTGCTATGGCAGCAATTGTATTATTTGCCGGAGCTGGAATCTGCCTGCGCAGAAGAGAATTTTAATTTGTGAAAGATATGATGACGGTTACAGATATTCATTGTCATCTCCTCCCGAAGGTGGATGACGGGGCATGCGACAGTTCTATGACACGTGCCATGCTTAAAAAGGCATATAATGAAGGTGTACGGGATATCATTGTAACTCCGCATTTTCGAAGAGGTATGTTCGAAACACCAGCGGATATTATAAGAAAAAGATTTCAAAAGGTAAGAGTATATGCGGCGAATCTCGGGGAAGAAGGGATTCGCCTGCATCTTGGATGTGAATATTATCGCGAGATTGGTATGGCTGAAAAGCTGAAGAGAGGTTTCAGACCCACACTGGCAGGTGGGAAGTATGTGTTGGTGGAATTTTCAAGCATGGATTCTTATGCCAGAATTCGCAGCGAGCTTTATGAGCTTGTGACTGCGGGGTATATTCCTATAGTTGCACATGCGGAGAGATATGATGCATTTCTACGGTCTTTGGATAATATTTCGAATGCTATTGCCCTTGGTGCACAGATTCAGGTGAATGCAGATTCTATTCTTGGAAAAAATGGTGGAAGGGCAAAAAAAATGTGCAAGATGCTTATGGAGCGGGAAGAGATTCATTTTGTCGGCTCAGATGCACATGATATATCCAGCAGACCTTCCAGAATTGGAAAGTGTGCGCATTATGTTGAAAAAAAATGGGGAAGAGATGCCGCTGTCAGGATTTTTCAGGAAAATCCTGATAAAATACTAAAGCGATAGAATACAGGGAGACGATTATGAAAAAAATATCCATATCTTTAACTCCGATGAGTTATGAAGAAAGAGAAGAATTGCGTAATCTGCGTACGAATCTCTTGTTTTGTGGAGACGATAAAAGAGTAATCCTTATGACAAGTGCAATTTCCGGGGAAGGAAAGACAGAAGTATCTGTTCATCTGGCACATGCCCTTACAGAGCTTAAGAAGAAGGTTTTGGTTATTGATACTGATCTTAGAAAATCGGTGATGGTATCCAGGCTGCAGGTTCCGGCTATTGACGGAGGATTATCTCATTTTCTGTCCGGGCAGATGGAATTATCTAATGTTGTGTATGCGACAAATATACCGGGTATGCATATTATATTTGCAGGACCTTCTGTACCGAATCCGACAGAGCTTTTATCCGGGAAGAGATTTGGAAAGCTGATTGCTTCTATGAAAAGCATGTATGATTATGTTATCATTGATGCTGCTCCGATTGGACTTGTAGTAGATGCGGCAGTTATTGCGAAGGAATGTGACGGTTCTGTTCTTTTGCTGGAGTCAGGCGCTATCAAGCGTAATTTTGCATTGGATGTGAAACACAAAATGGAAAACACCGGATGTCCGATTCTTGGTGTGGTTTTAAATAAGGTCGACAGAAAGAAAAATGTTGGATATTACAATAAGTATTATGGCAAATATGGAAAACGATATGCCAAATATTATGAAAGTAATAGTGAAAATGAAGAGCAGTGAGTCAGATGTTATTATAGACTATATTGAATAAACTTTCTCCTTTTGAGCCAATACTGATAGTAGGAATATGATATCAGTTTGGAGGACGTAAAGTGGGAGCGGCGATAAAAATCGGAATAGCAGTGTTGGCAGTTGGAAATGCGTTTGTTTTATATTGTATGCTGAGAGTGGCGGCTATGGAGGATGCGTGGATGGAAGCGCATCTGCCCCAAAAAGAGGAAGAAGATATAGAATGAAAGCGGTAGGAGATTGGAACTATGAAGGTGTTTTTACCGGCAGATATGATGTTGCCACAAGTAGAGTCGATAGAAAAGTGGGCAGTTATTGCCTGTGATCAGTTTACCTCTCAGCCGGAGTATTGGGAACGGGTTCGGGAGAAGACGGGAAAGGAACCTTCGGCTCTGGAATTGATTTTACCGGAAGCTGTGCTTGCGGAAGATAATCAAGTCAGAATAGAAAAAATCCATGATACAATGGATGCATATTTGCGAAATGATATTTTTAAGACTTTTAAAAAGTCTTATATTTATGTGGAGAGAAAACTTTCAAATGGCAGTGTGCGAAAGGGTCTGGTAGGGGTTGTTGACCTGGAAGCATATGATTATCATATAGAGAATTCGGCTGCAGTCCGCGTTACAGAGAAGACTGTCGAAGAAAGGATTCCGCCGAGAATGAAAATCCGGCAGGGAGCATCCCTGGAGTTGTCTCATGTGCTGCTCCTCTGTGACGATGAGGAAAGAATTGTCATAGAGTCATTATCCGAAAGAAAGGAAGTACTTCCGAAGCTTTATGATTTTGAGTTGATGGAAGGCGGCGGGCATATAGAAGGATGGCTCGTGCAGGGAGAGGCTGTGGATGAAACACAGAGGCGCTTAGAACGTTATGCCAGGCGGATGGCGGACAAATATCCGGAGGGTGCGAACATATTGTTTGCCGTAGGAGATGGCAATCATTCACTGGCATCAGCAAAAGCCTGTTATGAGGAGTTGAAAAAGAAATATCCGGATAGAGATTTTCAGCATCACCCGGCAAGATACGCCATGGTAGAACTTGAAAATATTCATGATGAAGTGCAGCAGTTTGAGGCGATACACCGGATTGTTAAGAAAACGAATCCGGAAGAACTTTTGACGCGGCTGCAGGAGAAAATCTGTGCAGAAGAGGGCGATGTTGTTACCTGGTATGCCGGGGAGAGAAGTGGAACAATCATTCTTAAGAAGGAAGAAGGAGAGCTCCCAATTGGAGTTTTGCAACAGTTTCTGGATGAATATCTTGCAGAACATGCCGGGCGTATTGATTATATTCATGGGGATGATACACTGAAAGAACTTGCATGTGAGGAAGGGGCAATCGGATTTCTGCTTCCGGCGCTTAAGAAAGAACGTCTGTTCAAAGAGATTATTCTGGATGGAGTTCTGCCGAGAAAGACCTTTTCCATGGGTCATGCCAGGGAGAAACGATATTACCTGGAGGCAAGGAAGATTCGGTGAGATAGAGAAAAATATTTAAGATATGATTTGAGAAATGAACAGAGAGGCATCGAGAATAGAAGATGTGTCTCTGTTTTTTACATATCTGACAATTATACTGATTGGTGAATATTTTGTGGATTATATTAGTCTAAAATGGTATAATCAAAATTAAATAAAAAGAGATAGGTTCTATGACGGTAGACAAAATTAGAAAGGAAGGGGCTTGATGATAGCTAAAACATATTTATGGATTGAAGATAGAAAAGGCAAATCTAGTTATATATTTTGGCAAACACTTGTGGAGCAGTTATGCTCAGAAGTAGTAGTTGAGAGTAAGGAAAATAATAGTGAATTGATAAAAGCTGTTAGGAAATTGGTAGATACTGAGAATAGGTATATCATTGTATTTGATAATTCTTTTGATAATCTACAGGTGGTTATGGAACAGAAATTATTGAAACAATATGTCGATGAAAAAGATAATGTCCTTTTGATGGATATTATATGTTTTGAATATTTGCTGCTTGAATTTAAGGATTTAATAACATGGATTTATGCACCAGATGATGAGTTTTTAACAAAGCGAATAAAGGCGATTATAGCAAGAGAGAAGCTTGTTAATGCAATTGAAAATGGCGAACCTAATTATAAAGACATTCGAGAAATTGTAGAATATAATGAACATATTGACAACTATAATATAGAACAACTATCCGCAAGCATTCTGTTTGGTTTAACAAGAAATACAGGGTTTGAAGTATCAAAAGGGAATATTGGTGAGTGTTGGATAAAATCCTGTTGTGAGTGGAAAGAGCGAATGGAAAATGATATTTGTGGCCTTGATAATAGCAGGTTAAAGCTTCGTGATAAGATGCATCATATTTATGAAGGAACAAGTCTTATAACTCAGTTTCAGAATATAGGTCTGGAGGTGGTAGTGTGATAACAATTTTCAAGAATAAAAATGATATTCCACAAGGTATGGAATATGTTGAATTAAATGATATTTATTTTAACCAAAATACCGCCGCCAAACTTGATGAAAAAGCTGAAAAATTAATAGAGAAAATAGATCAGGCAAAGTTAATTAGCAAATACAAAATACGTTCGAAATTTGATGATATTATATTGGATATAGATAAGTTGTCTTCAGGATGTAAGACGGTGTTGAATGTAGTATACAATCCTGACAAAGTATTTTGTTTGAAGGAGTGTGGGAATAATGCACTAGAGGTTTTATATGGTCTGAAGTCAGGAAATGTATATAGTGATTATGCATTAATTCCTTTTGGTATGAAAGCAGTAAATGTGCAGGTCTCTTTGTGTCAAAAAGAAATTAGTGATTATGAAGAGTTAAAGGAGTGGTGGGATAATGAAGAGTAAGCCAATTGTAATGAGTCATTTTTCTACAGTTCATACTTCATTTGTTTTGGATTTTACATTTACAAATAATATCACGATATTGATGGGAGATTCCGGAACTGGAAAAACAGCATCATTTTCATTTATAAAGGAGTGCATGGCTTTGAATCCCGATATTGTCTGCTTGAATTATGTAGATTATCAGAAAGATATTGTTAGTCTGATTAAGCTTGCGAAGGGAAAGCTTATTGTAATTGATAATGCGGATGTGCTTCTAAATGATGATATTAGAAAATATATTGCAGTCGATGATCGGAATCAGTATTTGATTATTGGGAGAAATCCGAAGAATTTGTTTGCAACCAGAGAAAATTTGTTTGAACTGGTGAGCGAGAAGCAGGGGGAACAGACGGTACTGAAGATTAGGAGTTATCTATAATTTTTGATTGAAAATATATAAGAGGAAATTAAATTAGCAGTGGATGGCTTGCCGTCCACTGCTTTTAAAATGCTAGTTGAAAAAATACAAAATTAACCAAAGAACTATTCATTCTTTTCGTAGAATTAACAGTTCTGCGAAATGTTCCGTTTTCACATCTGTAAGTATTATAACTATTCAACAATATTTTGTCAATTATACCCAAAAAAATAACAATATTTTATGTATAAAATCAGATGAAATACAAACTTTAAACAAGCGAGGTACTGCAATGAAACGGATTTTTTGTTCAATATCAAATATAAATACGCAAAATAAAATTAATACTTTTTATGATTTAGGAGTTCTATGGATAGAATTCCACAAAGAAAAAATCAAAATGTCTACATATACAAAATATATGTATTTACTGCAAAAGCATATTTACCCTGTTATGGGAAGTCTGAAGCTGAAAATGCTCAATTCTGCAGTTGTAGACCAGACGCTTTTTACTATTTACCACGACAGACCGGATGCATCTCTTTCCTGGAGTACAATGAAAACTATTTTGTTTTTGGTAAAGGCGATTCTTAATTATGGAAACAAGCTGCATTATATCAATAATATTGATGTGAATTTTGGTATTTCCATGAAAAAAAGTAATAAAATTGTCGTGATTTCTCCTGAAGAACAGGAGATTCTTATCCGTCACACACTATCTCATTTTTCAGATAGCACATTAGGAACGTCTATTGCGCTATTTACAGGTACAAGACTGGGTGAAATCTGTGCCCTGCAACGAAAAGATATCGATTTTTGCAATGGTATACTGCACGTTACCAAGACTGTGCAGAGACTGAAATGTGAAGATGCTTCGGGCGATGGAAAGTCAAAATTAATTGTTACACTGCCAAAAAGCTATGAATCCTACAGAGATATACCCATTCCTGAAATTCTTATAGAATATATGAAAATATATGGAATTCCTGAATTAGATGAGCATTTATATATTCTTGGAAGACGGACATACCCTTATGAGCCAAGAACCCTTCAATACGGATTTTCCTCTATTTTAAAGAAATGCAGGCTTCCGCATTATACCTTTCATACACTCCGACATACATTTGCCACCAAATGCATACGGCTTGGATTTGATACAAAAACGCTGAGTGAAATACTGGGACATTCGAATGTTAATTTTACAATGAATCAATATGTGCATTCGGATATCGAATGCAAGAAGTCACAAATGCATTTACTGGATACTTTTGCGCCTGTTATTTCGCAGAACTGTTAATTCTACGAAAAGAATGAACAGCTCTGAGGTAGGTTTTATGCTTTTTACAAAAAGAAAATAAGTAGTCTACAGTGTTTACAGTATAACACATAACTTGCGAAGAGGGAAAAATATTGTGACTATTTTCAGCGAGGTGATGAGAAAAAGTTTGGTATGTGTAGTAAAGAAGAAAAAATATGAGAAAAATGGAGGGAAATATGATTAACTGGAAAAAATTATGTTCAGGGCTACTTGCGGCAGCAATGGTAATGACAAGTGTGCCGGGCGGACTGCTGGCTGAGCCGGTAGAAGTAGAAGCAGCAGTGCATACAGTAGCAGTGCCGTCAGCAAAATATGAGATGAGTTTTGAGAACAATCTGGAAATTGGTGGTACAGGTACACAGAAGCCAGAGGTTACACTTCGCGTAGATTCAGAACCATCACAAGATTCTATCCCGGAGGTATATCAAGGTGGAGCAACATTTTCAGAAGGAAAGTTTGGAAAAGCACTTGATTTGAGAGACAGTGAAGGAAAGGGTTATGGAGCTTGGATGAAAGGTGTTTCCGTAGATGCAACATATACCGTCAGCCTTTGGGTAAATAGCAGGGAAGCAGTTCCTAATACGAATCCAATTTGCTTTTTGACATCAAGTATGTTTGATGTTAATAACTGGATGTCTTTTTCGGGGTCTCCAGATGGAGGAGAGCTTCAAGTATGGGTGAATGGTAGGGATGTGCCTAAGATTTCATATAGCCAGAATACATGGAATCAATATACTATAGCGGTTGATGGAGCAAAGTTTGCAGTATATAAAGATGGAGAATTGATATCTGCAGATCAAAATGGAAGAGAACTTGTTCAAGATAATCTTATGGACATTTTTCTTGGAGTAAACTACTGGGATCGTACACCAAATTGTATGATTGATGAATTAAAGATTTATGATGAAACACTTACAGTAGAACAAGTAGAAGCACTTTATAAAAATGTTGAGATAACGACAAAAGACGTATTGATTAGAGTTGGCGAAACATTTGAATTGGATGCGGGTGTGCTTGGAGGTTCAGAAGGGTATAACTTGAGCTGGAGTTCTTCTCAGGAAGAAGTCGCAACTGTTTCGCCAGAAGGAGTTATAACAGGAAGAACAAAGGGAACTGCAGATATTACTGCTACATTATCCTATGGAGATCAGGTGATAGGTACGGACACAGTTTCGGTAACTGTTAAGGGGGAACAGGGAGAATTGATAGCAGATTTTTCCTTTGACGATGAAGTAAACGGTTTTCAGGGCGCTGGAGCAATTGCAACACCATCCGGTAATGTGACAATTGCAACTGATGGGGACAGAAAATATTTGGATATGAGTGCTGGCAATCTGAATTTGAATGTAACAAAAGAAGGAACGGAGAAAAGTCCATTGGTAGGTTGTAATGAAATGACAGTTTCGTATGATGTAAAGCCGTCAGGTGATGAAAATCATAATATGAGATGGTTGTTTTATGCATCTAATTCAAATAATCCCGAGGCTAATGGACTGATTGGAATTAAGGATTGGCCAAACGGTTGGATAGATGTGTATCGGACAGAGAATAGCTGGTGTAACGGATACATAGGGCCGACTGATCAATGGCAGCATGTTGATGTTGTTTTTGCAGAAGA
The DNA here is from genome assembly GCA_937950565.1 of uncultured Lachnospiraceae bacterium. Taxonomy (GTDB): domain Bacteria; phylum Bacillota; class Clostridia; order Lachnospirales; family Lachnospiraceae; genus UBA7109. The sequence goes on along the minus strand of CALFCS010000178.1, from coordinate 11,166 downwards.
GGGTACATACATTTATGCAAATAAATCTTTGGTTAATAAATACCCGAATTTTAATGCGGATTTGACTACATTCTTGACTGAAGACAGCAAATTATGGATTGGGTCTTCGGACTGGGATACAAATCTGTATTTTAAAGGTTTGTTGGATAATTACAAAATTTACAACTATGCCTTAACTGCTAATGAAATCGCAAGTGAACCAATCAGTGAAATTTCTGTTACTGCTGCTGGTGATGCAACAGTGGTTGAAACAGGAAGCACCTTGCAGTTGACAGCAAATATTACACCGACTGAAGCAAAATACCAGGATATTGTTTGGACTACATCAAATGATGCAGTTGCTACAGTAGATGTTGCTGGACTTGTAACACCAGTTGCACCGGGAGAAGTAACGATTACTGCTACTACAAGAGATAAAGAGGGTGAGAAATCTGCAAGTATTAATCTTACCGTTAAAAAGAGCCTTGATGAAATTAAAGCAGAGGCAATCGAAGAATTAAAGGCTTATAAAAATGTGGCAGATTATCGGGCAGAAGAGCAGATGACTCTTGAAAATAGCATTGCTGGAGGAACAGCTGCCATTAACAAAGCAACAACAGAAGCTGAGGTGGCGGAGGCTCTTGCAACTGCAAAAGGAGTAATTGACGTAATTCCGACAGATTTGCAGAAGACACGGGAAGATTTTAATAGCGCAAAGACTGCAGCGACAGCTATTATAAAAGATTACAATGTTGATGTGGAGTATTTAGAGGAACAGCTAGATACATATTACACGATTCAAGATGAGGCGCTTACAGCATTGGACGAGATAAAAGTCACTGAGACTGCAACTTTGGAAGAGATGAAGCAGGCGATAGCTGATATTGAACAGCTTGTTGCAAATACCAAAGCTTCTATTGATGCTCTCCCGACTGCGGAAGATTTGACAGTAACCGGAGTTTCAATTACTCAGGGTGCTGAGATGACAATGACGGTTGATGATACAGCAACTCTTGAGGCTGTTGTGGAAGCGGGAGCAGAGGCAGATAAGACAGTAGATTGGTCATCAAGCAATCCTGCAGTGGCGACTGTAGCGGCAGATGGAACAGTTACTGCAATTGCAACGGGAACAGCTGATATTACTGCAAAGGTAAAAGTAAATCCTGATATGCTTGATGAGTATGTAGAAGCAACAATTAAGATTACGGTTGAAGCTAAGAAGTATACGGTTTCAATTAGTAATAATGGCACTGTTGAGGAAGTTGGAAAATACGAGGCACTGTCACTTGCAAAGGTAACAGCGCCGGAAGCACCGGCAAACCAGAAGTTTGCGTACTGGAAGACAGATAAGAATAAGATTGTATGTTATGCACCGAACTATAGCTTTTACGTTATGGAGGATGTAACACTTACTCCTGTTTATGTAGAAGATGAAGCAACAGTTGAGGAACAGGTTACAATCCTTTGTACCGCATCATATAACAAATCAACGAAGAAAGTTGCCTTTACATCCAAGCGTTCTCTTCCGGAAGGATGTACAATAGTGGGTCATGGAATTGTTATCACAGATAGCAAAGGTTGGACAGGACTTGGATCAGATCCATCCAAACTTGTATTGGGTGCAACGAGAACGAAAAGAGCAGTTGCAACAACAACAGGCCGCCAGGGAACATATGTAGCAAGACAGGTATGCAGCGAGTCAGATACGTGGTATGGAAAAGCTTATGTAACGTATACGGATAAAAATGGAAAGACAAATACAGTTTATAGCGACTATGTAAGCTGCGAAGCGGTTGTTGCTAAATAATAGGGAGGCATGGCAATGAAAAAGAGATATTTAGATCCGGAAGTGGAAATTTTAGAATTTGGCACAGAGGATATTATAACAACATCAGGTCAAGATGACTTTGAAGAAGGAGAATTTGGAGATTGGGAATAATATATTATAACTTATTTTAGATAGGGATTCATATAATCTAGAAGTCGATTGTAATGATGCATGAGAAGTCCGATTTCAAAAAGAAAAAAATATCTTTTGGAATCGGACTTCTTCTTTAATCGGATATTAAGAGCGTTATAAAGGCGGAAATAAGAACTTGAATGAAAGGCAGGTGAAGAAGTTGAAAAAAAGATTATTTTGTTTGATAATGATTTCTGTAATAGCTTTGTCATTTGCAGGATGTCATGGTAAAAAGGATAAAGAAGAAGCATCCCAACAGAAACAGGAGGAAACGTTAGAAGACCAGGAATCCGAGGATGAGATTGAGGATGAATTTGAAGAGGGCGAGTTTGGAGATTTTGAATAATAAGATGGAGTTTCTTTATTGACGAAAGCGTGATTATGTGTGAAAGTATAATCGGGAGGCGATTATATGTTTAAGGTGAATCCATATAGACCTGGGCCAGGATTGATGCCGACATATCTTGCGGGCAGAGAGGAAGATATACAGAATGTTGAGCAGATGTTTGATGCCCTTATAATGAATATTCCGACGCAGTCAATTATTTTTAGTGGATTAAGAGGAGGCGGAAAGACAGTTCTTATCAATAAGCTGCAGAAAATAGCGGAAGACAAAGATATTTTTTGCAGGCATATTGAGGTGGAAGAGCGGAATGACTTTATTTCGCAGATTGCAGCCTGCTCGCAGGCTTTTCTGAGAAAAGTGAGCACAAAGGAAAAATTTAAAAATTTAATACAGAAACCTTTGGATGCAATTAAGGCATTAGTGGTTTCTTTTGATCCCAACGACAGTACATTTTCTTTATCCTTGCAGGAACAGGAGTTATATAAATCTACCAATCTTACTCAAAGCTTAACAGATGTTTTCACAACGATTGGGGAGACGGCATACAAATCTGAAACACCAATCTGCTTTTTTATAGATGAGATTCAGTATATGAAATCCAAAGAGCTGGGGTCACTGATTTCTGCATTACATCGTACGAATCAGTTAGGGTATCCTGTAATGGTTATCGGAGCGGGCCTTCCGAAGATATATAAGATGTTATCTGATGAAAAATCTTATTCAGAGAGGTTATTTTTATATAAAGAGATTGGTTCATTGGCTGATGGACAGTCAAAAAAGGCAATAGAAATACCTGCCGGCAAATTTGGAATCACATATTCAGCAGAAGCCATAGACAAGATTATCTCTATTACAAAAGGCTATCCGTTTTTTATACAGCAGATGTGTCAGATTGTATACAAAAATACAAATGAAGATGAAATTAGACGTTTTCATGTAGAGGAAAATGTGAGTGAGTTTTTCAAAACATTAGATATTGGTTTCTTTAAAGTCAGGTATGAAAGATGTGCGGATAGCGACAAAAAATTTGTTTTTGCTATGGTTAAATGTGGGGAACTGCCATGCACAATTTCTAATATTGCGAAGAATCTTCATAAAAATGTTAACCAGATATCGACTACAAGGGCACAGCTGATTAGTAAAGAAATCATTTATCCTATTAGATATAAGGAGTTAGATTTTACCGTTCCCGAGTTCAGTGGATATATTCAGCGGCTGGATGAGTACAAGCAGTGGTATGAAGAAAATAAATAGATAAAACAGATCATAAATTGTAAGTATTGATTGACATACTTTCCAGAAGAAGGTAATATAATATTAAAGACAGGCAACTTGAGTGTCTGCCAAGCGTGGAAGTAAGGTGTTGTGCCAGAGAGCAGTGCCTTATGAGCTTTATAAGGGTTTGACATTTACCACAATCTGGATAGGGATTTCGGTCTTGAAAGAAAATGTCGGAAAGCTCTGCATAAGCAGAGCTTTCTTTAATCTTAGACAAAAAGGATGAAGGATTATGCCAAACATTTTTGATTGTGTGACCGCATTTCTGCCACTTTTAAATACAGAATATGAAATTGTTTTAGGCAGAAAAGGTGTTGCGGTAACACTTCATATAACTTTCGACAAGAAAGATTGTTTTCATTTAATGGGGCTTCAGTATCTTTCTGATCGTCCAGAATTAAATCGAGACAGAGGAAAAATATTTGACGAAATTGTGGCGGGAAAAATTACAACTGAACAGGTAGAATCATCAGATTTCTATAAAAAAATAGAAGAAAGGGTGCATTTTCTTCCTTTATTACAGGAAATGTTGGATAGTAACGATACAGTATTTAAGTATAATCAGAAGGCAAATGTCTATTCTTTGATTGATGCAGATTATTTGATGCGGAACAATATGGAAAACAGAAATTTGTATCTTTTTTTATCTCATGGTATGGATGAATACTATTTTTGTAGATCTTTTTTCCCAGAAATGAAAAAGGATTACACAAAAAATCAAGCATCATGGACACTTCTGTTTAAGAAAAAAATAAACCTTAATACCAATGAGGGGATTGTCTTATATGACAGATTAAAAAAAGAAGTGGAAGAGCAGGCAAAATGATTTAAGGTCTCCTATGATATTTGATTTTATCATAGAAGACCTTGTTCTTTATCTGGCTTTTGTTTATAGAAAAATTACAACCTTTTTATGTGTCCTGTTCTTACCGTTTCCGGAAGCGTCCGTCGTATTTCTCTTCGCAGTATTTACAGCGGTATACTTCTTTTTCCGGGTCTGTCAGTACAAATACATGATCAAGCTCCTGCTCGATAGAGGTAATGCACCGGGGGTTCTTGCAGCGGATAATATTCCGGATTTCTTTTGGAAGGTGGAGACATTTCTTTTCCACAATCTGTTCGTCCTTTATAATATTAACAGTAATGTTGTGGTCAATGAATCCTAAAATATCGAGATCCATGAAATCAATCGGACATTCAATTTTTATAATATCCTTTTTGCCCATTTTACTGCTTTTTGCATTTTTGATAATTGCGACACAGCAGTCCAGCTTATCAAGATGAAGATATTTGTAGATATCCATGCTTCGTCCTGCCTGGATGTGGTCAAGAACAAATCCTTCAGATATTTGTCCGACGTTCAGTGTGTTTTTTACCATGATAGAGTCCCCCTATACTTCGATATTTAACAGCGTCAGTATCAGAGCCATTCTGATGTATACACCGTATTGTGCCTGCTTGAAATAAGCGGCTCTTGGGTCTTTGTCTATTTCAACAGATATTTCATTTACTCTTGGAAGTGGATGCAGGACATACATATCTTCCCTTGCCAGCTCCATTTTTTTAGAATCCAGAATATAGAAGTCTTTCATCCGGACATAATCTTCTTCATTAAAGAAACGTTCCTTCTGCACACGGGTCATGTAGAGAAGATCAAGCTCCGGGAGCGCATCCTCCAGGCGCACAACTTCTTTATATTCAATATTCAGGCGGTCGAGCACATCTTTACGTATGTAGCCGGGGACTCTGAGCTCTTCCGGTGAAATCAGTATGAATTTGATGCCAGGGTAACGAACCAGTGCATGGATCAGAGAGTGGACGGTACGTCCGAATTTCAGGTCTCCGCAAAGACCGATAGTCATATTGTCAAGTCTTCCTTTTAGGGAACGGATGGTTAAAAGATCGGTAAGTGTCTGCGTCGGATGCTGATGTCCGCCGTCGCCTGCGTTGATAACAGGAATTCTGGAGTGTGTGCCTGCGACCAGTGCGGCGCCTTCTTTTGGATGACGCATTGCACAAATATCTGCGTAACAGGAAATGACGCGGATGGTGTCGGCAACGCTTTCGCCTTTTGAGGCTGAGCTTGAATCGGCAGATGAGAATCCAAGAACGCTTCCGCCGAGGTTTAACATAGCCGCTTCGTGGCTGAGTCTTGTTCTTGTGCTTGGTTCATAGAATAAAGTGGCCAGTTTCTTTCCTTCACATGCATGAGCGTATTTCTGAGGATTCGCTTCTATGTCGTTTGCCAGGTCCATTAGCTTTTCTAATTCTTCCACGGAAAAATCCAGTGGGCTCATTAAGTGTCTCATAAAACCCTCCTTAAGTTGACTGAAAATTCTTTGTTAAATTTCTCTGTCTAATCATATACCAAACCATAAATATTTTCAATGTCTGGATGGATATTTTTTCAAAGGTAGATTTTATAGTAAAAATATGATATACTTCGTAAAGCTTTAAAAGGAAAAAGGAGAGATGAGTATGGCATCTTTACAGGAACTGCGCAGACAGCTTGATGAGGTAGATAATCAGATTGTAAAATTATATGAAGAGAGGATGGGCATCTGTCAGCAGGTAGGTGAATATAAAGTAGAGACGGGGAAAAAGGTGTTTGACCGTCAGAGGGAAAAGGAAAAGCTTCAGGATGTTGCAGGAAAAGTGACATCAGAGTTTAATAAAAAAGGAATTCAGGAATTATACCAACAGCTGATGTCCATGAGCAGAAAGCTTCAGTACCGTCAGCTGGTAGAGGCGGGAGCGCTTGGACGTCTGCCGTTTATTGAGATTGATTCGCTGGAGGCGGAGAATGCAAGAATTGTGTTCCAGGGCACGGAGGGAGCTTATGGACAGGCCGCCATGAAGAATTATTTTGGCGAGAAATGTAATAATTATCATGTCCGTACATTCAGAGAAGCGATGGAAGCAATTGAGGAAGGTGCGGCGGATTATGCGGTGCTTCCGATTGAAAATTCTTCTGCCGGTTCAGTAAACGAAATGTATGATTTACTGGTGGAATTTGAAAATTATATCGTTGGAGAGACGATTATTCCAATCGCCCATACGCTTTCCGGGCTTCCGGGAGCGAAGCTTGGTGAGATTGAGCGGGTTTATTCTAAGGCGGAGGCATTGATGCAGACTTCGCATTTTCTGGACGAGCACAGCAGCTGGCAGCAGATTAGTGTGGCGAATACTGCGATTGCGGCAAAGAAGATACTGGAGGATGAGGATAAGACGCAGGCGGCCGTGTGCAGCGCTTATGCGGCTGAGGTTTATGGACTGGAAGTGCTGGCGGATGGAGTGAACAATGATAAGAATAATTCTACAAGATTTATTGTTGTAACGAACCAGAAGGTATTTTTAAAGGGTGCGTCCAAAATCAGCATTTGCTTTGAGCTTCCGCATGAGAGTGGTTCTTTGTATCACCTTTTGTCACATTTTATTTATAATGATCTGAATATGACAAGGATTGAATCGAGACCTATTGAGGGAAGAAGCTGGGAATATCGGTTTTTTATAGATTTTGAAGGCAATCTGGAAGACCCGGCAGTGAAGAACACAATCCGTGCGTTGCGTGAGGAAAGCCGGAGTCTTAAGATTCTTGGGAATTACTAAGGGGTGAATGATGATGAGAATTAATGAATTGATTGTATATCGTGACATGGAAGAGGATGGCCTTCTAGAAAGAATGGCATTTCTGACAGCGAACTATGAAAACATCGATTATTCAGAAGAGACTCTGAAGAAGGGATTTGCAGACTGTATTGGGGAGCTTCTTGAGCTTTCGGTAAATCATGGTTTTGAAGGTAATCTGTGGCATACATATCTTACTTATCTGCTTGCAAGCCATGAGAATGCTTACAGCACGTCCTGTGAGATTGTAGGAAATGTAGAAGGAAGTATTAATGAGGTAGCGCTTCATGATTTTGCGATTTTTAAAGAAATGTTCGACTATGATTTTTCGGAAATCCAGGATGCGCTGGAAATGGAATGTCTGTCTCTGATTTTTAATTATAAGGGAAGCAGTGGACATGGGAACGTATTTAACCAGAGAATCCGGGACAGGATTTGCGATTTGGCGAAGCATCTTGCCAGGACAGAGAGTGCAGAAGAGTTTCAGAGTGTGATTACCCAGTTTTATAAGGAATTCGGGGTCGGAAAGCTGGGGCTTCATAAGGCGTTCCGCGTTATGCACAAAGAGGACGGCGCTGAGATTGTACCGATTACAAAGATTGCCCATGTGCATCTTGATGATCTGGTGGGTTATGAGATTGCAAAGAAAAAGCTGATTGATAATACAGAAGCATTTGTGGAGGGGAAAAAAGCGAATAACTGCCTTCTTTTTGGAGATGCAGGCACCGGAAAGTCTTCTTCGATCAAGGCAATTTTGAACCAGTATTACGACAAGGGGCTTCGTATGATTGAAGTTTATAAGCATCAGTTCCAGGATTTGAATGATATCATAGCGCAGATTAAAAACCGGAATTATAAGTTTATTATTTATATGGACGATTTATCTTTTGAGGAATTTGAAATTGAGTATAAATATTTGAAAGCGGTGATTGAAGGCGGTCTTGAGAAGAAACCGGATAACGTGCTGATTTATGCGACAAGTAACCGGAGACATCTGATTCGGGAGACGTTTAAGGATAAAGCGGACAGAGATGAGGAGCTTCATACAAATGATACGGTGCAGGAGAAATTATCTCTGGTAGCGAGGTTTGGCGTGACGATTTATTTTGGAAAGCCGGATAAGAAGCAGTTCCAGGAGATTGTCAGACAGCTTGCCAGAAAGAATGGTATTGTGATGCCGGAGGAAGAGCTTCTGCTGGAAGCTAATAAATGGGAGCTGAGTCATGGGGGATTGTCAGGAAGAACTGCACAGCAGTTTATTGATTATCTCGCTGGTACCGTGCAGGATTAATCCTGCACGGCTTTTATTTTTGAAATATCGGAGTCAATGACAAGGGAATAGTTTGTATAATATATGACAAATCCCGGCTTTGCCCCGTTTGGTTTTTTGACGTGTTTTTTCTCGATATAGTCGATTTCCACTTTGTCTCCGCCACGGTTTTTGGAATAATAGGCGGCCAGCCGTCCGGCATCTTCAAAGGTGCTGTCTGGAAGCTCGTCTCCATTTGTCCGGACGATGACATGGGAACCGGGCGCGCCCTTTGCGTGGAACCACCAGTCGTTTCCATTGGCAAAGGAGAAGGTCAGTTCATCATTCTGCAGATTATTTTTCCCGACATACATGTGATATCCATCAGCAGAAATATAGTGGAGCGGCTTGCTTGTGAGCTTCACTTTTTTCTTTGTATATTTTCGTCGGACATAGCCGCTTTGCATCAACTCCTCTTTGATTTGTGCCAGGTCAGCTTCACTCAGGGCAATGTCCAGGGCTGTGCTGATGGATTCCAGATACAGAATATCTTCATGGGTTTCCTGAATCAGCTTTGTAAGCGCCTCAAAGGTTCGTTTCTGTTTGTTGTATTTTGCAAAATATTTCTGTGAGTTTTCCTGTGGAGTTTTTGTGGGCTCCAGAGGAATTGTAATTTCTTCATTTGTATAATAATTCAGGCAGGTGAGAGAGCGGGAGCCTGGTTCAAGGTTGTAGCCGTAAGTATTAATTAACTCGCCATACACTTTATATTTTTCACGGTTCTCTGTGTCGCGAAGCTGTTTCCTCTGTAAATCGTATTTTTTGCGGTTTCTTTCCAATGCAGTCTGCACTACATGCCTGAGGTCAGCGCTTTTTTGCCGGATACGTGTCAATGTGTTTTTCGATTCATAATAGCTCTTGAGAAGCATGGAAATAGAGTCGAACTCCTCCCGGCGGCAGTTTGCATAATGGGTAAGCGGCAGTGCGGAATATTCTACAGGGTCTTTTCCATTATAATAGACTGCCGGATGGAAACTGCCGGAGCGCAGCTCGTCTATATAGTAAGTAAACTGCCGGTAGAGGTGGACCAGGATATCGTCCGAAAGTTCACCTGCATTCGGGGAGGAATCAATTCCTGCACGGCAGCAAATGTCTTCAGCGGCAACCGGGCTGATTCCGGTAAAGCTCGTATAGATTGCTTTGCCAAGGGGAACCGGTTTTTCTTTTAATGCATGAATAAAAGAAGTTTCGCTCACATCAAGTGGGTTGTGTTTTTTCATTGTGTCCGGTATAAAATATTTCCGGCCCGGTAATACTTCACGGACAGAGCTTGTCTGTGCAGAAATGTGTTTGATGCTGTCGATGATCTGCCCGTTGTCATCGCAGAAAATGATGTTGCTGTGTTTTCCCATAATTTCAACAATTAATTTTTTGCGGCAGAGATCCCCCAGTTCGTTCAGATGCTCAATTTCAATGAAGATAATTCGTTCCAGCTTTGGCTGTGTGATACTGATAATCCGCCCGTTTCCGATATGTTTCCGAAGCAGCATACAGAAATTAGGAGCAGTCATAGGGCTGGGTTTGTTTTCATCCGTCAGATAAATGAGCGGGAGAGACGCACTTGCCGAGATATAGAGGCGTTTCTGCCCATCAGGCAGCTTGAGTGTGAGCAGAAGTTCATCAGGCTCCGGCTGCGTAATTTTGGCGATGCGTCCGCCGGTTATGTTTTCGGTTAATTCGCGGGTAAGCGCCGCGACAGTAATTCCATCAAATGCCATAGTACTTTGTCCTTTCGTCATTTATCGTTTAGTATATCATAGTTGACGTTGAATTCCAAATGACTTATAATGGATGGAAGAAATTATTTTTTGGAAGAGGTTGCCATTTGTAATTGTGAACATCTGTAAATGGTAATAGAAGAGGTTACATCATGATAAAGAGTATGACAGGCTTCGGACGGTGTGAGACAACGGACGGAGAGAAGAGATTTACAGTGGAAATGAAGGGTGTGAATCACCGCTATCTGGATGTGAATATCCGCATGCCCAAAAAGCTGAATTTTTTTGAGACTGCGATTCGCAGTCTGATGAAGCAGAGTATTTCCAGAGGAAAAGTGGATTTGTTTATTACTTATGAGGATTTGTCGGAGGGACAGGTTTCTTTGAAGTATAATGAGGCTCTTGCAGGAGAATATCTGGCTTATCTTAAGCAGATGGGAGAGACGTTTTCCCTTGAAAATGATATCCGGGTATCTACATTATCCCGTTATCCTGAGATTTTGACAATGGAAGAGCAGGTTGTGGATGAAGAAGAGCTGTGGAATGGATTGAAGAAGGCGCTTGATGGTGCGGTAAAGCAGTTTGTGGAGACCAGACAGACGGAGGGAGAGCATCTGAAAGCGGATATTATTGCGAAGCTTGACGGTATGCTTGAGCTTGTTGCGTTTATTGAGGAGCGTGCGCCGATGATTATCAGCCAGTACCGGGAGAAGCTTGAGAGCAAGGTGCAAGAGCTTCTTGCGGATACGCAGATTGAAGAAAGCCGTATTGCGGCGGAGGTTGTTTTATTTGCAGATAAAATATGTACGGATGAAGAGATTGTACGTCTGAGAAGTCATATTGTACATATGAAGGAGACTTTGCAGTCTGACGAGGCAGGAATCGGCCGTAAGCTTGATTTTATTGCACAGGAGATGAACCGTGAGGCAAATACGATTCTTTCGAAGGC
>CALFCS010000177.1 GCA_937950565.1 uncultured Lachnospiraceae bacterium | reverse complement strand
AGCTGATACCAGAAGCTTTTGCTTTATTTCTCAGCTTTGCCAGAACGGAAGCTGCTAAATCTGCCATTACAACCACACTCCAATCAATTCTTTAACCTTTTTCTGCACACGCAGTTTTTTTGCATACATCATAAGGTTTGGTATATTCTTTTTCGGGTCATTAACATACCCTTGTATTGCTTTATTGAAAATTTCTTTATCCATTTTACTCATATTTTTCAGAACATCACAAATTGTTCTGTCACGGTCATAAATCCGCACTTTTGTAAAATCAATCTCACCTGTTGTTTCACCAAGCGTAACCAAATTGGACTCAATGCGATATGCTTTAATGAATGGGTACTCTATATTGGTTCGCAATTTTGAAACATTCCTGTCTATGGCAAAATTCCACTCAGCGGGGTTTCTATCGCTGTATTCATAATAAAATAGAGCAGTTTCCATACAAAGAACAGCATCGGGAAACAAACTATTGATGATAACTATTTCTCTGGCTTCGCAGTTTTCAATCCAATGATAGTAACCTCGTCTTATTCTTTCAATAAAACCCTCATCTAAAAGCTGTTTAATATCTGCATAGTATAGCTTAGCTTCAAGAAGCTCGGCAGTAGTCATTACATAGTGATGTCGATTGAATAGCTTTCTCACATTTTTAATATCGTTTTCACGAAGCATTTGTCCACCTCTATTTAATTACCTCAAATTTGTTTATTGGTTGGGTACTTTACTATATTATATGCGATTTCCATATAGAAAGTCAATAGTAAACTGCCCACTTCAAAAACAAACAAGTGGGCAGTTTACTATAAGGAAAATAGGCGATTTGTCCGTGAGTAGGAAACAGTAATTTAGCACGCAATTTGAAATTTTGCAGAAGCCACAACATATAAATTTATAGTCCGTCTTGTCTTGCCAACCTCAGTAAAATAAGGCTTTTCTACACTTTTCAATGTATCAGCTTCATCATATTTTTTGATTTTATCAAAGGTAGAAAAGCTATGTACCTTAAAACCGAAAACCTCATGCTTGTCCTCGTATTTGATAAACTGGAACATTTCCGATGCTTCAGTGGGCACGGAGGAACTTGCCCATATGGAGATTGTCTGTGCGATCGTCCATCAGCTCACAAGAGACCTGACTCCTGAGCAGCTAAAAGAATCCGGTTTTGATAAATATTACGTTGACCATACACTGGCTCTCTGGCCACAGGCTGCAAGCGGTGCGCCATGGACAGCAACCTATTTCCAGTCCAAAGGAGACCCAATCACAGACCTTCATGAGGATATGGCTGCAGAACAAAAAGCCCGGACCACCTATGATAACATCCTGCGTCTTGTAAAAGATCCGGAAATCTGCGAGCCGATCCGTTTCCTTCGCCAGCGTGAAATCGTCCATTATCAAAGATTTGGTGAAGCGCTTCGTATCGTGCAGGATAATCTGGACAGCAAGAATTTCTATGCAGTCAATCCGGAATTTGATATCCATCCTGACTGTAAATAACTTCTTCTTTTCTAATAACTTCTTATTTAGAAATAACATTTCTTCCAGCAACACAAAACGGACCCCGCAAAGGGTCCGTTTTACTCTTATTTCAAAAGCATATACGCAATGATTCCCGCTACAGCCAAAATCGCAATTGTAAGGACAACTATCGGAACTACAGATACTTTATCCTCCTGATATTCCTCTTCAACAGATAACATCTCATCATATGCTTTCTTCATTTCTTTTTCTCTTTTTTTGCGAACTGTCTTCGGTGGAATATTCGAATACTTCTGTTCTTCTTTTACTGTTTTCTTGCCTGGTACTTTATATTTTTTCTTACAAGTATAGCACAGAAGATAATTCGGATCTTTTTTACCCGGGCGCAGTGTCTCGCCACATACTGGACATTTCATTGGTAGTTTTTCCTCCTCGTAATGTACTTAATATATCCGCAGCAAACTTCTGTGTCCGCCGCCTATTATTTACATTATACCACCATTATGACTTTCTTCCAAGGGTAACTTCTACTGTCTTTTCCTTATATTCACCACTTTCACTCGGAATCTGTACCGTTACCTCTACTGTTTCCCCTGCACGGTAATATTGAAGCTGTTCTTTTAAAGATTCCATATCATTCACACTGGTTCCTCCAAGCGCAGTGATAATAGAACCCTTTGAAAGCCCTGCCCTGTCAGCTGCTCCATTTTTCTCCAGTCTGTAAATATAGACTCCCACCGGCATTCCATACATCTGAGCGCTGCTGCTTGTTACATCCTCGCCTTCGATTCCAAGATATCCCTGCTCACCTTCCGCAACCTTTGTTCTGGTCTCGCGGTTCATAAGCTCTGTAATCATATCGCTTACATCGGATATCGGAATTGCATATCCAATTCCCTCTACTTCATTAACCGCAATTTTCACGGTATTAACACCAATCACTTCTCCGTTTGCATTCAAAAGTGCGCCTCCGCTGTTTCCCGGATTAATCGCAGCATCCGTCTGAATCAGCTCGCCCTCGAATCCTTCCAGTGTACGTTTTGTCGCAGATACAATACCACTTGTCACAGATTGTCCATATCCCAACGCATTTCCAATTGCAATTGCAGGCTCACCTACTTTTAATTTTGTAGAATCTCCAAGAGTTGCTACCGCAATCTCATCCATCGTCTCATCATCAATATCTTCCAGTTTAACTGCCACTACAGCCAGATCCCTGTTTGCATCTGTTCCTTTTATATTCGCTTCCACACTGGACTCATCAATAAAGGATACTGTCAAAGTATTACTTCCCTCTACTACATGGTTATTTGTAAGAATCAGAAGTTCGTCCTCATTTTGGCTGATAATAATTCCAGAGCCTGCACTTACACTTTCCTGCTCATGGATACCGCCAAAAAAGCTCTGCACTTCCGTAATGCTCATATTAGTAATGGATACAACTGACGGCATTGCATTCTGTGCTATCTCTGTGATTTCTGATGTTACACTTCCCGCGGAAGATGTTGTAAGCTTTGCACTGTCTACCTTTTCTACCGTCTTGGCGCTCTTCTTTTCTCCTACCACAGTTTCAAATATCTTGCCGGTCACAACATTGACCGCCTGAAAGGTAAGTCCTGCCACTAATCCAAATGCCAGCCCGACACATATTACCTTCACTGCCTTTGGCACTTTTTTCTTCTTTTTCGGTTCCTGCTCCGGCTGATTATAATCCTGCTCCGGTGTATAATAACTATATTGATTATCCATAATTTTTTCTCCTTCCATCATTTCATTTCTTTTATGTACCTAGTGTAATGCTTAAATGTGTTCAAATTGTGATAAAAGTTTGTTTAAATTTCAAATTATATAAAAAGAATATACAAAGACCAGCCCCTTCATTCGGGCCGGCCTGTATTTTCAATTATTCACTTTCCGCCTGTCTTTCATATGCATTTTTCAAGTCAGTCAATGCTTCTTTTAAAAGTGCATCTGAATTCACAGCCTGTTCATATCTTGCATTTACCTCTGCAAGCAGTTCCTGCACATCTTCATGCTCGCTCAATGCGGCAACACACTGTTTCACTTGCGGGCTATGCTTGTCCTTCTCAATCCGGTAAGTATCTTCCTCCATATTTTCCTTCGTAATATACAGAGTCCCAAGTCCCGGCACCTTGGTATAAATATCTTTTATTTTCATCTCATAGGTAACAAACGCAATATATGTTCCCGCAGTTTTCCCATGCTTTGTGTATACCCGGACATTATCATAATACTCTATAAATCCGGAATCCTTACGCAGGGTTGCATAATATTCCTTCACCGTCTGTGAAAGCTTCGGATATTGATCTTCCCGAAGCGGATTCAGCTCCATCGAACCATACCCAATATTTCCCACTTCCACAACCTTTGCATTTATCTTCTGTACCTCCTGTGCTTTTTCTCTGGTAAGACCAAATCCCGCAGCCACAACGGCAAATGCAAGCAGCCAGGGAACGATGCGTCTCTTCCTCATCGCCTACCTCCCACACAATCAGTACTGTTTCTTTTCAGTACACACCCGGGCGGATTCGAACCGCCGCTCCCGCCTCCGGAGGGCGGTGCTCTATCCCCTGAGCTACGGGTGCATAAATAAATGATATAAAATCACCTTTGTAATAGTAACACATTTTCCAAATAAAGTAAAGGAAATGCTATCGACAAATCGCACATTTCCTTTATCTTTTATTTTTTATTTCATTTTAAAGACTCAGACGCCCCTGACTGGCGCTGTAAAAATATGCATTGTCCGACAGGACTTCTTCTGCCTCCACCTGGCTTTCATTAATTTCTGACACCATCTCGTTCAAGTACCTTTTGTCCGGTGCAGTACTTTCCCGTACAACAATCACCTCATGTACGCTGCTTGGAAGAACATAATAATCTTCACCCAGATAATCCCGAATCTTTTTAAGACACCCCGGATAAAGAATTGCCGCCGCCCCAAAGCTTCGGATTTCATTACTCAGCACATACATTTCATCTTCTCTTTCTTTATCTTCTACACCTGTAAGCTCTGCAATCATTGCATGCATGGACTTAAATTCGCAGGGAAATATTTTGTGTGTATTCTGACAAGCCTGTTTATAAATCTCCTCACAAGTAACCTTCCACATCTTTAAATGTTCATTTCTTACCGGCATTGTTGCAATCCCACAGGTATTTATTTCTAATAATACGTGAAATACAATTGAAAGATTAAGATATGGCACGCTCGGTACTTCTTTTAACAGTTCCCGATTTGCCTGACGATTTACGATACGATAAAGAATTCTGTTCTTCAGTACAGGATAATCTTTTAAGGTTTCTTCCTTCCACGGCTTTGGGAAACGAATTTTCCCATATAGAAGCAAAATCTCCTGTACAATATCCTCAACAGAATATCCCTTCTGAAACTGGCGGTAATACTCCTCCAGATAGATAGTCGGTGATATATTGCTTCCCCTTTCGGAGAGCGATATACCTTTTCTGCATATTCCATTATTCTTCTGCGCAGTATGGATACTGACGCTTACGCCACTTGCCACCTCCCTTTGTACATTTGATTCCACTGCCTCCACAAACTGATAAAATGTCATATTTTTTCCTTTCTGTATCAGGCAGCAATATTTTTGTGTTTGAATATTATGGTATAAACATTATAAAAAAGCCCTGCATAAAATGCAAGACTTTTTTCTTTCCTGGTTTCTTAAATTTTCCCGGAAACATTCCTATGCTCTGGACAGATATTCTCCTGTACGAGTATCAATCTTAATCTTCTCACCCTGCTCTACAAACAGCGGAACCATAACCTGAGCGCCCGTCTCAACAATTGCCGGCTTTGTAGCGCCTGTTGCAGTGTTACCCTTCACACCTGGCTCAGACTCGGTAATCAGAAGTTCTACCGTAAACGGCGGCTCAATAGCAAACACTTTGCCCTGATAAGACTTCATGGTTACCATCTCATTCTCTTTTACAAACTTAAGGGAATCCCCTACATCTGCCTCATCTACCGGTGTCTGCTCAAATGTTTCCATATCCATGAAATAATACAAATTTCCGTCTTTATAAAGATACTGAACGGATTTTCTGTCAATAAATGCTTTCTTCAAAACATCCTTCGACGGATTAAACGTACGCTCAACGACACCGCCATTAATAATATCTTTAAGCTTAGTACGGACAAAAGCAGAACCCTTACCTGGTTTTACATGTAAGAATTCCAGACATTCATATACTTTTCCGTCAATTTCATATGTGGTACCTTTCTCAATATAAGCATCTGCCATTACATAAATCCTCCTTAGTCACGCCCGAATAGCGCTTAATACGTTTTATCTTTTTAATTCTATAATAAAGCATGCTAATTTTCAACTATATTTTTCTATTTTCTTGTAATCTGTATTAACTCGCTTAATTATTTTCCCAAAATCGTTAACACAGTCTTTAATTCCTCTGCCTTCATCTGTCCCGGAGCCGATGCTTTCCCGGCCGAACCGAACGTAATCGCTGAGCCAAATATCTGTCCGCACAGACGGCTTATCATTCCCATTTCCGACATAGACATCGTGACAACAGGTCGCTGTGCATAAATCCGGTTCATCTCCTCAGTCGCCGCAAGAAGCGTCAATACATCCTGTCTGTTCTGTGGCATAACAGCCACCTTCAAGATATCAGCGCCCAATTCCTGCATTTTGCACAAACGGCGGATAAGCTCTCCCTTTTCCGGAGTTTTATAAAAATCATGATTGGATGCCACAACCTTTACGCCAGATTCATGCGCATTTCGTATCATCCTCTCCACAACAGCATCTCCGGCAAAAAGTTCCACATCAATCAGATCCACACATCCGGAAGACACCGCCGTCTGATTGAGCCTCTCGTATTCCGCGCCTTCTGCCTCCTTCTCCCCACCTTCAGAAGCTGTCCGGAAAGTAAACAGAAGCGGCAGGTTACCCAGTGTTTTCCTCAGTCCGGCAAGGATTTCCTTTACCTTTTCTCCATCGAAAACTTCTTCAAACCAGTCTGCCCGCCATTCCACCATATCTGCCGGCAGTTCTTTTAGGGCTTCCGCTTCCTTTCTAATCTCTTCTTTGGTACATCCTGTAATAGGTATGCAGATTTTGGGAATTCCTTCCCCGATTTTAATATCTCTTATTTTAAGCGGTTTTATTTTCATTTCTCCGTTATCCCCGTCCATATGCGTCTTCAAACCTTCCTTCTTTTATCCCTCTTATAAAAATAGAGAACAATTTTTTCCAAATACCTTTTCAGAACAATCTGTATCTCTTCTTTTGGATGAATCGGTTTTACAAGAATACTCCTGATTCCGCTTCTTTTTGCTCCCCACACATCTGTAAACAGCTGGTCTCCGATAAATATGGTTGAGGTTTCATCAGTATGCATCAGCCCCATCGCTTTTTTATAATTTTTTGTAGAAGGCTTATGTGCATCAAATACATATTTACTTTTCACTTTATCTGCGAAGGGCTTTACTCTCGGCTCCTGATTATTCGAAATCAGACACATATCAAAACCCGTTTTTCTAAGACGTTCAAACAGTCTGACCGCGCGTTCATCCGCCGGGGCGCCATGAGGAACTAATGTATTGTCAATATCAAAGATAATTCCCCGGTAACCTTTTTCATACAACGCCTCAAAATCAATCACATACGTGGATGCAACATACGCATCCGGATAAAAAACCTGAAACATTTTACCTGTCCTTTTCTAATAATTTCTGGATAATTTCCTCACATATCTGTGATACATCCTTTTCATCCGTATCTACGATAATGTCTGCCGCCGCCTCATACTTTTCCCGGCGAGTTTCCATCATCCTGCTGATGGATTCTACATCCTTGCGTCCGGCAAGAAGCGGCCTGTCGTCGCTGTTTCCAACACGCGCAAGAATCGTCCGGGGCGTCGCACGAAGAAGAACAATCCGTCCGTTCTTTTTTATTTCCTGTACATTCTTTTCCCGCATGGCAACACCACCGCCGCAGGATATAATGACATTCTTTCCGGTCTGTAATTCTATCAGAAGCTTCGTCTCCAGAGTCCGGAAATACTCCTCTCCGTGTTTTTCAAAAATATCAGAAATACGCATCCCTTCCCTCCTGGAAATCAGCTGGTCCATTTCAATAATTTCCATATCCAGCATTCTGCCAAGATGTTCTGAAACTGTACTCTTCCCTGCTCCCATAAATCCAATCAGCGCAATATTATAATGAAACTTCTTCTGCATCTATAATGTCCTCATTTCTTTTTCTTACACCGGATAAGTATAGCATATTTTTCCGAAAAGCACTACTGTTTCATTGCCTTCCCCACATCTTTCTGGAACTGCTCCCATGCATCCACATTTTCCACAAAATATTTGGGACAATTCTTCCCGGTAACATCATAATGCCTAAGCAGGTCCCCTTCGTCCAAGTCAAACTTCAGGCACAGCCACGCACACAATTGTACCATGGAGCGGTATGTGCTTTCATTAAATTTCCCGGTTTCATCCGGATGACAGCATTCAATGGAAACCGTATCGATATTCCGCTCATTGGAGGCGTATGCCACCTCCCATGTCGGCACGCACTGAATAATCTCCCCATCCAGACCCACAATAAAATTGCTGCTGGCTTTTGTATCATGACTATCCTTTAATCCTTCAAAATAATTTCGGTTGCCCATCGCCGTCGCCCCGGGGTTCGCAGTATAATGTACAACGATTCCCTTAATCTTCTGTGTCTTGGTCCCGGGTCTTGAATATTCATTTATGGTAAGAAGCTCTACATCCATATCGGGTTTCGAAGCATCAATTTTCTCTCCACTCTTTTCAAAATACTTTTTGGTAAACCAGCCCGGGTTCATAATCTTCCTTAC
>CALFCS010000176.1 GCA_937950565.1 uncultured Lachnospiraceae bacterium | reverse complement strand
ATACAGAATGCCCTTTAAATTAAACGGATAATCCATATTCAGATGTATCCAGAATAACGGTTCTTTATAATCCAGGAAGACCTTACGGTAAAATTCCTGATAATCTTCATCTGAGCATTCATTCGGATGCTTTGTCCAAAGCGGGTGAATGTCGCTGATCGATACCGGGCGTTTCTCAATCTTAACCATTTCCTTTGCAGGAGAAACTTCTACCACTTCCTTTTCACCATTTTCATTTTCCTTCTCTTCTGTCTTAGCATCTTCATGAATATGCTCAACAACCACATCAGTCTCTTTCAAATCTGCCTCATCGATGGTCTCATATTCTGTCTCTGCATTCGCATTTGACAGGAAAATCTCTACCGGCATAAAGGAACAATATTTCTCCAGTACTTCTCTTACGCGATATTCATTGGCAAATTCAAGACTGTCTTCATTGAGATACAGAGTCATCTCGGAGCCAACGGTCGTCTTTGTACCATCTTCCATCTCATACTCTGTACCGCCGTCACTTACCCAGTGTACCGGAGTCGCACCGTCTTTATAAGACAGTGTATCAATATGAACTTCATCTGCTACCATAAATGCAGAATAGAATCCAAGTCCAAAATGACCAATCATGTCATCCTCAGTTGTTTTATCTTTGTATTTTTCAAGAAATTCTGTCGCTCCTGAAAATGCAATCTGCGTAATATACTCTTCTACTTCATCTGCTGTCATACCAAGACCATTGTCAATAAACTTTAAAGTCTTCTCTTCCGGATTCACAACAACCTGAATCGCCGGCTTATAATCATCCGGCAGCTGGTACTCACCCATCACGTCCAGCTTCTTAAGCTTGGTAATTGCATCACATCCATTAGATACCATCTCACGCACAAAGATATCATGGTCGGAATACACCCATTTCTTTATAATCGGAAATATGTTTTCACTGCTGATTGATAAACTTCCTTTTTTTGCTGCCATTTCTTACCACTCCTAATTCTTATTATTTTATTCTATACAGGACAGAAATCACTCTGTCATTTTTATCTAAAAGATATGATAATACCGTCCGCCCAAAAAGTCAACAAGAAATTAGCACTCTTTCATCAAGAGTGCTAACAATTTTCTTAAAAATATAAAATTTCTATAAATTTTATTCAATACTCTTCAGTGACTCTACCATATCAATCTTCCTGAGTTTAAAATACATCACCCCATTAATCAGCAGAGAAAATAGAACTGTAAGCGCCAGGCTGTATACATAGCTCGGCATATGAATGATTCTTCCAAACATAGCTGAATCCACCTCTACGGTTTCAATAATAAACCGATGCAGCATATTTCCAAGAATAACTCCTAAAGCCCCGCCTAAAAATGTCAGAAGGATATTTTCCCGGTATACATACTGAGCCACCTCACCATCATAAAATCCCAGCACCTTAAGAGTCGCAAGCTCTCTTTTCCGTTCTGCAATATTCACTGTATTCAGATTGTAAAGGACAACAAAAGCGAGCATTCCTGCGGAAATAATCAACACAATAATGACCAGATTCAGACTCCGCAGCATATCATCCAGCTGTTTTTCAATGTCAAACATATAACTGGCGCTGAGCACTCCCTCCATTTCCAGCATCCGCCGGCCGATTTTCTCCATCTGTTTTTGCGTTACAGAATCCTTTACCGCAAAGAATATACTATTATACTCGGGCGCTTCATCATATATTTTTTCATAATACGCAGGAGTAAAATACATATAATGCCCCAGATAATTTTCACAGATATGTTCTATCTTCACTTCTTTGTTTTCACCGGCTTCGTCCTTAATCCATACGGAATCTCCTGTCTTAGCATCCAGAAGCCTCGCCGTCTTCTCACTTACAATGACCCCCTGATCTGACAATTGATATTTTTCCTTTGTCCTGCGGTCATGGAAATCCACAAATTCAGGAACCTTCTCCACCTCACTCAAAACACAGATGTACACTGCACGCTCATTTTCTCCGTTTACAAGCGTAACATTCTGCATATCGGCGCTCATATAATTCTCTACATCCGGTTCTTTTTCAAGGATCTTTTCCAGCTTTTCTCTATGGCCCTGCGTAATATCTTCTTCCAGATAAATGCTTCCATCATAAAGCTGAATGTCCTCATATTGAAGATCTGCGATTTCATAGCAGGAATCCTTGAGTCCGAAGCCAACCAGCATAAGCGCCATGCAGCCTCCGGTTCCAAAGATTGTCATAAAGAAACGTTTTTTATAGCGCATCAGGTTCCGGACGGTAGATTTCCATGTGAAATTCAAGCGTTTCCACAGGACCGTGATTCTCTCAAAGAATACCCGGCGCCCATTCTTAGGTGACGGAGGACGCATCAGTACCGCCGGCTGCGCACCCAGTTCCTTGTAACATGCCATAACAGTTGCAAGCATCGTACAAAATACTGCCGCCACAGAAGCCATTACCGCATAACTCCACTGATATGGAACCAGTATCCGAGGCAGGTGCTTATACAGAATCCCATATGCATAAACAATAATATATGGAAGTATTTTCTCTCCCACAAGGACTCCCAGCGCACTTCCTCCTACTGTAGCAAACATTGCATATCCCATATATTTCGAAGCAATTGCAAATTTACTGTATCCCAGCGCTTTCATTGTTCCGATTGACGTCCGCTGCTCCTCTACCATACGTGTCATGCTCGTCAGACTGATTAGCGCTGCAACGAGGAAAAACAATACCGGAAACACTCTTCCGATTGCCCCCAGTCTTTCCGCATTCTCACCGAACCCATTATATTCAATCAGCATACTCCTGTCATATACATACCATTTCGGCTTTCCCATATCTGCAAGCTCAGCCTCTGCATCGGTGATCTCTTTTTCTGCATCTGCGAGCTCTTGTTCCGCCTCCTGCTTTCCTTCTTCATATTCCTTGAGGGCATCCGCAAGCTTCCCTTCGTTTTCCTTGATTTCTTGTTCCCCTTTATTCAGTTCTTTTTCCTGCTTTTTTAACTCTTCCCTTCCTGCTGTAATCTGTTTCTGCCCGGATGTAATCTGCATCTTTGCGGCAGCAAGCTGCGCTTCCGAAGAATCAAGCGTCGCCTTTGTCTGAGCGAGCATATTCTGCGCAGAATTTAACTGCTCCTGCGCCGCCTCAATCTTCTGCACTTCCTGCGCGTAGGATTGCTCCTGTGCATCAAGCGTCGCCTTTGTCTCCTGCGCCTGTCTCTTTAATGTATCCAGCATGATTTTCCACTGCTCATATTCAGGAGTACCCGTTTCCGGCGGAGCGGCTTCCATCTGCGCAATCTGTCTCATAAGCCCTTCATATGCACTCCAGCCCTTGTCAAGCTCCTGCCGGAACCCGGTAAGCGCTTGTCTGCCTGCGGCAATCTGCTCCTCTGCCTGCGGTCTTCCCGCTTCATATTCTGCAAGGCCCTTCTCATACTGCTTCTTCCCATCCGCAAGCTTCCGCATACCTGCTTCGTATTCTGACTTCGCTGCGTCTAGTTCCTTCTGCTTAGAATTCAAAGTATTTTCTGCATTCTCCAGCTGTTTTCTTCCATCCTCTATCTTCTTTTTTCCATCTTCCAGCTGACTCCTGGCATCCTCTATCTCATTCCAGGCATCCGAAAGTTCTGTCTGTGCCTCTACTCTTCCTTCCTCCAGTTCTTCTCTGGCTTTTGTAAGCTCTTCTTCTGCTTCCTCCTGTATCTCCTGCTTCCGTATTTCCGCACGTTTTTTTGTAATTTCTTCTACCCGCTCCTGCACCTCTTCCACACGTTTTTCATATGCATCCGTAAATGCAGTCAGCTCTTTTGCCCCTTCTGCCTGAAGGTATACTTCCGAATACACTTCCATATCAAAAGTTTCTTCCGGCACTACAAGAAATGCGCGGATACTTCCATCCCCCACGGTCGCACTGCCACGCCCAAAGGAGAGATAACACGGGCTGCTTCCAAGTCCGACCACTTCAAGTGTCTCTGATTTCAGAGTATCTGTTACCGGATCTTCTGTCCCAGACTCCAGGGTAATGATATCTCCAATCTGATATCCTGACTCACTGTCTGCCATACATTCGCCGACTTTTTCGGGAAGACGCCCTTCACTCACTTCCACAAGGTTCATATCCTTCTGAAGCGACATAACATGTACAACCTGCTGCTCCTCTTCCATATTATAAAGGAAATCACTGCTGTACGCCCCTTCTGCGTGCTTCACTCCATCCAGTGCCTCAATCGCCTTGATATCGTCTTCTGTAACACCAAACGTACTGAAAGCCTTAATATCCATAAGATTTGCCTGGTCAAAATAGGAATCACCACTTAATCTCATATCCGGCTCTGACGCACGAATCCCGGAAAAAAATGCAACTCCGAGCGCAACAATAAAGAGAATCGACAGGAACCTTCCCGGACTCTTCCTAATTTCCATATAAAAATCTTTTCTTGTTGCTTTTCTTCCTCGTTTCATCTGTCTCCTACCATTCTATTGTTTCTACCGGAACCGGGTTCGGATTCTCCACAACACTCGATACCCGTCCATTCTTCAATTTAATCACACGGTCTGCCATAGGCGCTATCGCTGAGTTATGGGTAATCAAAATCACCGTCATCCCTTTGCTGCGACAAGTATCCTGCAATAGCTTTAAAATAGATTTTCCTGTATTATAATCAAGCGCTCCGGTCGGTTCATCGCAAAGAAGAAGCTTTGGATTCTTCGCAAGCGCCCTGGCAATCGACACTCTCTGCTGTTCTCCTCCGGACAGCTGCGCCGGAAAATTATCTAATCTTTCCCCCAGTCCGACTTCCTCCAACACCTCTCTGGCATCCATTGGATTCTTACAAATCTGAAGTGCAAGCTCAACATTTTCCAGGGCAGTCAGATTCGGAATCAGATTATAAAACTGAAAAACGAATCCGATATCATCTCTTCTATATGCAGTAAGCTGTCTCCCGGTATACTTTGCGATATCCATACCATCTACAAGCACTTCTCCTTCTGTTGCAGTATCCATACCTCCAAGAATATTTAAAACCGTTGTTTTTCCCGCACCACTCGGACCAATCACAACTGCAAATTCGCCCTTTTGTATTTCAAAATCAATTCCGGCCGCAGCCATAATTTCAACCTCACCCATATGATATATTTTCTTTACATCTTTTAATGAAACAAACCCGGCCATACTGCTCCTCCATAATAAAATTCATCATTGTACACATTTATTATATCATCTATAATAGGAGAAAAGAAATAATTATTCTATTAAACTATTATAAAGATTATTTTTAAATTTGGGGGAAATACAAATGAATACACAACAATTAATTCTTGCCGAAACAGACAGTGAAATCCAGAATATTGCTACCTTAGCAGAAGAAATCTGGAATCAACATTTTGTACCGATTATCGGAAAAGCGCAAGTAGATTATATGGTAGAAAAGTTCCAGTCTTATCCTGCACTCAAGTCACAGATTGAAAATGACGGATACGAATATTATCAAATCTACAGTTCTCACACCCTTGTGGGATATACCGGTATTCATCAGGAAAAAGACGCCCTTTTTCTCAGTAAACTGTATATTAAAGAAGATTTCCGTGGCCAGCATCTGGCGACAGAAGCCTTTCAGTTTCTTGTAAATCTATGTAAAGAACGGAAACTCAACCGCATCTGGCTCACCTGCAATAAGCATAATTCAAATACACTTGCCATTTATGACCATCTCGGATTTAAAATCACAAATGAACAGGTAGCTGATATCGGTAATGGCTTTGTGATGGATGATTACATTCTTACATATGAAATATAGCTGTCAGATAATCTACAGCTATATTTCACATTTCAGGCAATATCCTTTTTGTTATATTTCAAAAATGCAGCCACCACACCAATCAGACCAAGCAGAATCCCAACTGTCAGGTATTTACCATCTATTGCACGGTCAGCGATAATCGAAGCGCTTTCCGTGTAACCAAATGGCGTGATATATTTTAACCACCGTACCTCATCTGTCAGATTTGCAATAATATTCAAAAAGTAGAACACCGCTTTCCGCTTCCTCTGTACAGTCCTTTTTCCGCATTGCAGCAGAAAACTTTAGAATATCCCTTACTTTCATCCCATTATAAAACATAGCTTCCGATGGAAGATAACCAATCGCAGAAAGAATCTCCTGCTTATCTTTCACAATATCCTTACCAAAAATTGTAGCGGAACCACTTGTAGCAGAAATCAGTCCCAGCAAGGTCCGTATCGTTGTGCTTTTTCCTGCTCCGTTGGGTCCAATAAATCCATAAAAATCTCCTTCATCAACCGATAGATTCACATAATAATCCCTCTGAATTTTCCGTAATATTTTGTCAGGCTGTCTGTTTGAATAGCTTTCATAATAGCTTCTCCCTGCTCACGCATTTTTCTTTACTTTAATTTTCTATGAAATTATAAATCTAATTCCATAACAACGTGCATGATACCTTCCTCTAAAAATTCATCTGAAGTGACTTTAAATCCTAATTTTTCATAAAATCCTATCGCATATTTCTGCGCATCCATACAGAATTTATTACATTTCATCCTGGAACATATCGCTTCCATACTTCGAAGCATTAACTCTTTTCCCAGACCCTTCCCGTGCTCTAATGTCAACACCCTTCCTATTCTAACACAACCTTTACTCTCATCTTCATAAAAGGCTCGTAAATATGCCGTTACACGATTGTCCTCCATAAAAAAACAATGCAGGCTTCTATAATCAATATCATCCATGTCCTGATACAAAATCTGCTGTTCCATAACAAAAATTTCTGACCGTGCTTTTAAAATTTCATATAATTCTGCTGCTGTTAACTCGCTAAAATTTTTTACCAGTAAATCCACTTACTTAACCTCCTGCTCACATTACAATTGTCAAATCAAAAGCCGGAACGAGAATCAAATCATATCTCGCTCTGATATAGCGCTTATAAAACTTCTTTTGCAGTTCAGACAAATACGGAACCTCATCAATAAATCTGCTGATTTCATCCACATCAATCCGAGGTACAACCCGCTTTACCGCCTTATTACATCCCTCATATTCGGCACTCATTAAAAAGTCATAGTAATTAATTTTTCTGCTGTTCTGCTTAATGACAGATGTCGGATACTGGTAAACTCTTGAATTCAACGCATCCTCATTTGTCAGCACCTCTCTCATAACCTTCTCATCAGCCTGTGGCAGCAGGCAACTTCCGCAATCATAGACCGGTGCAAGGAATGTCTCTCCCGTACTTTCATCGAAAAGAAACCCCCAGTTGCCATTGTGGCGGTCAAAATTACCGAGCAGAGTATCTACAATAAACACATCCCAAAAATGTCTTTCCAGTTCCTTCGGAGCTATATACTGCTGCTTTTCAATAGTATCAAGAATATCCTCAAGTTCTGTTCCTGTTCCGTTTGAATCCGATTCCAAAATTGTATTCTTAATAGAGCAAAAGTCAAAGAATCTCTTCCCATCTGCCGTGAAATCCTTGCAGGCACAAACAACTTTCTCCTTTCCAGCGACCTTAAATGTTCCGAGTAAAGTTTCATGAGCTTTGACACCAATCAGGTTAAAAATGCTGCTTGCAATATGTTCACTAAAGCAGCTATTCGTGTAGGAAAGCTCTGTAGGCTTATTTTTGCCGGATGGCGGGAATTTCAACATATACAGTGTTCCATTATATTCCACAGCAATCTTTTTCCCGTTTGCTCCGTTATATACTTTTCCAAGTATCACTCGACAGTTTGTAAAATCAATTGTTTCATCCATCTATTACCACTCCCCTAAAGGTATTTTGCTCTCAGATAATCGGCATGTTCTTTGGAAATTACACCGTCATTAATCTCCGCAATATTGATACTGCCGTACAGTTCTCCCCACAGACAGTCAAGCAGCGGTGATTTATTTTTCAATCCATCCTTATATGCATCCAGGTCATGCTGCAAATATGCCGGTAAACCGTATTCGTAAGAGCGTTCCCGCTGCGTTTGCCGAATCCCCTCAACAGTCAGAAGTTCCATTGACACACCAAGTGTCTTTGCAAGCTTATACACCGTCTCGGCGGAACATTTTTCCAACCGGGTTTTCCCACTGCAGATATCGTTCAGTGTAGCATGAGGAATTCCCGCGTCTATAGCTAATCTATATTTAGTCATGTTTCGCTTTTTCAACAGAATCTCAATCAACATTCAGAACACATCCTCTCTTCTATCATAATATCGGTATACCGAAATAATGTCAAGCTAAAAAAGCAGCCCGAAGTTCTGCAATTTCACATCACACAAAACTCCGGGCTGCCCATATTATAATATCATCTATAGAAACGAGGCGCCATTAACCCTCGATGGCAATATACTTCTTTTCTTCAACCTGTGGCTTCTTCGCTTCCATTTTCGGAACGGAAAGTTTCAATACACCACTTTCATATCTTGCATGGATATCTTCCTGTTTTACATCTTCTCCAACATAGAATGATCTGCTCATGCTTCCCGCATATCTTTCACGGCGGACAAATCTTCCACTTTCTTTTTCCTTCTCTTCCTTGTCATATCCTTTTGCTGCGCTGATTAAAAGATAGCCGTCTTTTAATTCCAAAGATAATTCATCTTTCTTAAAACCAGGCAGATCAATATCTACTTCATAATGATCGTCATGCTCTTGTACATCAGTCTTCATCATATTTGCCGCATGGCGTCCATACAGTTTCTTCTGTGCCTTCTGCATGGCCTTATCATCCCATACAGGAAAATCAAAAAAGCTATCAAAGAAATCGTCAAATAAATTTTCTCCAAAAATACTAGGTGTCATCATAAGTCATCTCTCCTTTTCCATTAAACATGTTGGTTTATTATTTACTGGAACCGGGGATGTCTGGAAGTACCGGGATCTTATATCCTTTTCGTTCCCTCTCTCCTGTTCTATGTGTACTATAGCATATGAATTAGCACTCGTCAAGTGTGAGTGCTAATAATTTTGTGAAAATTCTGTGAACAATTGTAAGAGACAGAGAAGAAAAAAGTTTTCTGTACAGCAAAAAACCCTGTAAACATTACTGCTTACAGGGTTTCCTTAACTCCCCGAGTTGGGTTTGAACCAACGACCCTTCGGTTA
>CALFCS010000175.1 GCA_937950565.1 uncultured Lachnospiraceae bacterium | reverse complement strand
TCTTTAAAATGAAGCTGATTTGCACCAAGTACAGAAAAGAGGTAAAGAATATGAAGAAAAAGTCATTATCTGCCTTTATATGATTGACAGAACAAAGCTGCTTGATTTGGAAAATGCTTACAATTTTATAAAGTGGTGAATTTTAGATGAAATTTGAAGATGAAATTGATGTAGTGCCACCAGAAGGAAATGTCTTTGTGAACCATGAAATAAATGGACGGAGCGGTCATTTGGGACATGCTTTGGTGGAGTATGAGGAAGGAAAAATTTTAGCTTTTTACCCTAATTGATCATTTGATGAAAAGGGATATTCTGCGGTAAGATGGATGGAGTATAAAAGGTCAGAGGATTATGGGGAAACATGGTCACAGCCCTATATCTTTCAGCTGTCATTAAATTTGGTCATTGGGAAAGGAACATCCCATGAGAAGCTCCTGATTCAGGCATCGCATGCTTACAAAAATAATCAGACTAATGTTCTGCATTGGCAAATAATTAAAAGAAAGGTGTAAAGATAATGAAATGTATAATGAATCCGAGACCGGATATCCAGGAGGAACTGATTAAACCATATAAAGAAATGGAAGATGTTTATTCCCTTTCCTGCGTTGTAGGGGATGCAATGGAGAGAGAGCAGGTAATGCGACATGATATGAAGCCCAAATCCATCAATAAAAAAATAATTGGTCCGGCTATTACTGTAAAGCTGACAGCAGGAGATATCGTGGATTGCCTGTGTGTATTTGAAATTGCCAGACCTGGGGATGTTATTGTAATTGATGCATTTGGAGAAACGGAAACCTCAATTTGGGGAGGACTTATGTCTGGCCTTGCAAGAAATGCCGGTATAGCAGGCGCTGTGATTGATGGCAGCTGCCGTGATACAGATGAGGCGAAGATGCTGGAGTTTCCGATAACCGCCAAGGCGTCAGGACCTAGAGCAGCGCATACAGCATATTCGGGAAGGAAGGAACCTATTGCGGTAAATGTTCCTGTCTGTTGCGGAGGTGTTATTGTAAATCCAGGAGATTTAATTGTTGCGGATGAAATCGGTGTTGCGGTAGTTCCGTACAATGAGCTGGAAGCTGTATATAAAAAGGCACGCGCTCAGGCAGATCTTGAAATTGCAACACGAGAAGAAATTTTGAGAGGAGCAACCGTTGATGAATTGCTTGCAAAATTCGGAAGAATATAATCATGAATTGAAATATATCATTACTCTTGATGGTGGTACAACGAATACCCGGGCATATTTGTGGAGACAGGATGGTTCTTTTGTTTCTTCTAAAAAAGAAAGAGCAGGTGTCAGGAATACCGCTATGGATGGATCTGATCAGGTGATCCGTGAAACGGTAAAAAGATGTATTGATGGCCTGATAGAAGAAAGTCATATAGAAGAAAGTCAGGTTCAAGGGATTTTTTGCTCGGGGATGTTAACCTCTAATGTGGGACTTGAAGAAATTCCATATTTATGCGCACCTGTTGATGAAAGGGCTTTGTGCAATGCAATAGAATGCCGCTTCTTTAATGACATTACCAGAATACCTTTTTACATGATTCCGGGAGTCAGGAACCATGTAGAGAATATCGGAATAGATACGCTGGAGCAGATGGATGTTATGCGTGGAGAAGAAACAGAGGCGGTGGCTTTGTTGAGGGAGCGTGGCAAGGGCGAGGATCTGATTTTTGTTTTACCAGGCTCCCATACTAAAATAATATATGCAAATGAAAAAGGGTTTATCTGCCGTTGTAAGACAACCATGAGTGGAGAACTGCTTGATGCTTTGTTTTTCCATACGTTATTAAAGGATTCACTTCCGGATTTCTTTGTCGGTGAAGAGGAATATGATTATCAGGCAGTGTCAGATGGAGCTCGGACGGCACAGAAGAATTCCTTTACAAGTGCAGTTTTTAAAACACGTATTTATCAAAAATATGTACATAAAGATAAAAAGAAGGCAGCCAATTTCCTGTTAGGGGTATTGATGTATTACGATTGTCTAAGTATATGTGAGTTTAAGAAGACAGAGGCTTTGGAGGAGGTGCAGTTTGTTATTGCAGGTAAGCGGATAATTGCACAGGCTGTTTATGATATATTAACAGATATTATGCAGGAAAAGAAGGTTCATCTTTTGGATGAAGACGAACTGATGGCGGCGAAAGGGGCATTTCGTCTCGCAGAATTATATTATAAATGGAAGGAAGGTGAGTAGGATGATGAGTGATCTGAAGGATAGAATTTTAGAAGAAAAGCTGATTGTTATTCTCAGAGGGTTGCCGGAAGAAAAGCTGATTGCTACAGTAGATATCCTGAAAAATATGGGTATGCACTTTTTTGAGCTGGCTATTGATAACGAATCGGAATTATCAATGGAAAAAAGTCTCCGGAATATTGAAGGCTTAAGAAAGCATTACGGGGATTCCATACATCTTGGTGCCGGAACGGTAATAAATAAGCTACAGGTAAAAAGGGTTGCAGAGATTGGAGGGGAGTACATTATTTCTCCGAATTTAAATGAGGAGGTAATTCGTGCTACTAAAGAAATGGGATTGGTTTCTATACCGGGAGCAGCTACGCCAAGTGAGATCATAAGGGCATATCAGGCAGGTGCAGATATTGTAAAAGTATTTCCGGCAAATTATCTGGGAGAAGCTTATATCCGCGCGATAAAGGCGCCTCTTGACTATATTCCTATTGCTGCTGTGGGCGGAATCCGTCCGGAAGATATACCTGCATTTCAAAGTGCCGGTGTCAGTTGTTTTGGAGTCGGAAAGCAGCTTGTAGATGCCGGTTTGTTTTCAAGCTATTGTGATGAAGAAGTATTTCAGATTATAGAAGACAGAGCAAAAAGATATTTACAGGCGATTCGATAAATAAGGATTAAAGCATATGCTGGAAAGGAATTGTATGGCCAAATTAAAGATTAATCTGCAAAATCCGGTGTGGCTGAGCCTGGGAGCTCTTTTTTGCTGCGTGCTGTGGGGAAGTGCATTCCCATGTGTGAAAATAGCATATCCACTGTTCAAAATTTCGGATACGGGTAGCCAGATTTTGTTTGCAGGAGTTCGTTTTTTTATATCGGGAATAATTACTTTTATTGTCGGGTGCATTTTGGAAAAACGGATTTTGCGGGTGAGGAAGCTGTCGATTCCGGGGATTATCAGGCAGGGGTTATTGCAGACTACGATTCAATATACGTGTTTTCACATTAGTCTGGCGTATATTTCATCATCAGAAAGTGCAATTATAAATGCTTCAAATGTGTTTATATCTGTTATAGCAGCGCATTTCCTGCTTAAAAATGAAAGGCTATCCTGGGAAACCATCTTTGGATGTATTGCTGGATTAGCAGGAGTGATTCTGATAAATTTAACAGGAATATTAAATGGTAGTTTTTCCTTTAGGGGTGAGGGACTTATGCTGGCGGCTGCCGCATCTTATGGAATCAGTAATGTATATTTGAAAAAAATAGTAAAACAGGAATCACCGATGGCAATTACGTCATATCAGATATTGTTTGGAAGTCTGCTAATGATAATAATAGGAATCTGCATGGGAGGACGAGTACAGGTATATTCCTTAAAGGCAGCCTGTCTTCTTTTGTATTTGGCAGCACTATCTGCGGCAGCTTTCAGTATATGGACGCTGCTGTTAAAATATAATCCGGTGGGAAAGGTTACAATGTTTGCGTTTTCTATTCCGGTTTTTGGCGTGATAATGTCGGGAATATTTCTCGGTGAGTCCGTTTTTTCTGTGAAAAATATCATAGCACTTGTGCTTGTTAGCGCAGGAATCGGAGTTGTAAATGCTAAACATGGAGAACAACACTACCTATAAATGTTGTTAAAAAATCTTATTTATTCCCGGGAGTGTATCCCAAAATTCAGCTATGTTGAATTTTTGAATGCACTCTCGTTTTCTTTTTGAGCAGTTTAGTATTTTCGCTTTATTTCCAGAGAACCTGATTAAAAGGTTATTGTATTTCCTCAGCAACTTGGTAAAATAATTTCATGCCCTTTAACATCTGCTTTGTCATTTTGCTAGGGAAATCAATGAAAGCCATGATTATAATGCATCTGCGTGATCAGATGCAGAAGGTTATGATTGAGCTGGAAAGACTTCGGAGATTTGGCTACCGAAACACTATTTCCGGATATTTCGATTAATCTTCTCAAACTCCCTTCCT
>CALFCS010000174.1 GCA_937950565.1 uncultured Lachnospiraceae bacterium | reverse complement strand
GATGCCAAACCGATTTTGATTGCATCAAAAGTCATTGGCTGAAAAGTTTGTTCTTTATTATTTTCTGGCATACTGGCACCCCTTTCTACTCATCTTCTAATTCCATTGCAAAATCATCAGTTTCCTCAAACTCTATTTCAAATTCATCCTCAGGTTCTTCTATATCTATGTCTACATCTACATCCACAAGCTCCTCTCCCTGGAACTCCTGCTCTGTATAGCCCTGAGCGCTGAAATCATCATCCTGACGGTATTTTCTGTCTCCTTCAATCAGAGAACGGAAATCGGTTTCTCCCATATCAACCGTCTCCATAATCTCAACCTCTG
Organism: uncultured Lachnospiraceae bacterium; assembly: GCA_937950565.1. Taxonomy (GTDB): domain Bacteria; phylum Bacillota; class Clostridia; order Lachnospirales; family Lachnospiraceae; genus UBA7109. The sequence goes on along the minus strand of CALFCS010000174.1, from coordinate 8,939 downwards.
TGTTATCATCACGGAGTACACGTACATCAAGTCCCAATGACTGAAGCTCTTTCAGAAGTACCTTGAAGGACTCCGGAATACCAGGCTCCGGAATATTTTCTCCCTTGATAATCGCTTCATAGGTCTTTACACGTCCGACAACGTCATCAGATTTCACAGTCAGAATCTCCTGCAGCGTATAAGATGCGCCATAAGCCTCGAGCGCCCATACTTCCATCTCACCGAAACGCTGTCCTCCGAACTGCGCCTTACCACCCAGTGGCTGCTGTGTTACCAGTGAGTAAGGACCAGTAGAACGTGCGTGAATCTTATCATCAACAAGGTGATGCAGTTTCAGATAATGCATGTGTCCGATTGTTACCGGGCTGTCAAAATATTCTCCGGTTCTTCCGTCACGGAGACGAACCTTACCATCCCTTGAAAGCGGAACTCCCTTCCACAGCTTTCTGTGTTCTCTGTTGTCATACAAATACTGCATAACTTCCGGAAGCAGTTCTCTCTTATGCTTCTTCTCAAATTCTTCCCAGCTTAAGTTTACATAATCATTTGCCAGGTCAAGGGTATCCATAATATCATTTTCATCTGCACCGTCAAATACCGGTGTAGCAATATTAAATCCAAGCGCTTTTGCCGCAAGGGAAAGATGAATCTCAAGTACCTGTCCGATATTCATACGGGAAGGTACGCCCAGTGGATTCAACACAATATCAAGCGGACGTCCGTTCGGAAGGAACGGCATATCCTCTACCGGGAGCACACGGGAAACAACACCCTTGTTACCATGACGTCCGGCCATCTTATCCCCAACAGATATCTTTCTCTTCTGTGCAATGTAAATGCGGACAGACTGATTTACACCCGGTGATAACTCATCTCCATTATCTCTTGTAAATACCTTCGCATCTACAACAATACCATATTCACCATGAGGTACTTTCAGAGAAGTATCTCTTACCTCACGGGCTTTCTCACCAAAGATTGCACGAAGAAGTCTTTCCTCCGCCGTCAGTTCTGTCTCTCCCTTTGGTGTAACTTTTCCTACAAGGATATCTCCTGCACGCACCTCAGCGCCAATCCGGATAATACCTCTTTCATCCAGATTCTTAAGCGCATCGTCACCAACGCCCGGAATATCACGAGTGATTTCTTCCGGTCCAAGCTTTGTATCACGGGCCTCTGCCTCATATTCTTCAATATGAACAGAAGTATATACATCTTCCTGCACAAGTCTTTCACTCAAAAGTACAGCATCCTCGTAGTTATAACCTTCCCAAGTCATAAATCCGATCAGCGGATTCTTGCCAAGTGCCATCTCACCATTTGATGTTGACGGACCATCCGCGATTACATCGCCGGCTTCTACTCTGTCACCTTTGAAGACAATCGGTCTCTGGTTATAACAGTTGCTCTGATTACTTCTGAGGAATTTTGTCAATTTATATCTCTTTAAATTACCATCATCCTGACGGATTGTAATTTCTGTAGATGTTGAACGCTCTACTACACCGCCTTCTTTTGCAACAACACATACGCCTGAGTCAACCGCTGATTTCTCCTCCATACCAGTTCCGACAACCGGAGCCTCTGTCATAAGAAGCGGAACTGCCTGACGCTGCATGTTTGAACCCATAAGTGCACGGTTCGCATCGTCATTTTCCAGGAACGGAATCAATGCTGTCGCAACTGAGAATACCATCTTCGGAGACACGTCCATATAATCAAATAATTTTCTCTCATATTCCTGCGTCTCTTCACGATAACGTCCGGATACTGTCTTACGCACAAAATGTCCTTCTGCATCCAATGCCTCGTTCGCCTGTGCCACATGGTAGTTATCCTCTTCATCCGCAGTCATATACACAACTTCATCTGTGACAACCGGATTTTCCGGATCCGTATGATCAATCTTACGATACGGAGCCTCTACAAATCCATACTGGTTAATTCTTGCATAACATGCCAGTGAGTTGATCAGACCAATGTTCGGTCCTTCAGGCGTCTCAATCGGACACATTCTTCCATAATGAGAATAGTGAACGTCACGAACCTCGAAACCGGCACGGTCTCTTGACAGACCACCTGGTCCAAGCGCTGACAAACGTCTCTTATGCGTCAGCTCACCGAGCGGGTTATTCTGATCCATGAACTGTGACAGCTGTGAAGAACCAAAGAATTCCTTCACTGCCGCAGTTACCGGTTTAATATTAATCAAGGACTGTGGAGATATTCCCTCCAAATCCTGTGTCGTCATTCTCTCACGAACAACTCGTTCCAGTCTTGACAGACCGATTCTATACTGATTCTGAAGAAGTTCGCCAACCGCACGGATACGTCTGTTTCCGAGGTGGTCAATATCATCATCATTTCCAAGTCCATATTCCAAATGAATATTATAGTTAATAGATGCAAGGATGTCTTCCTTTGTAATATGCTTCGGAATCAAATCGTGAATGTCTCTTCTGATTGCATCCTTTAATTCCTCAATATCCCCTGCCGTCTCTTCCAGAAGACCTGCAAGGACCGGATAATATACGAGTTCCGTAACCCCTACTTCCTTCGGGTCAATATCTACGATGGAAGCAAGATCCACCATCATACTGGAAAGAACCTTTATCTTTCTCTCTTCCTCCGGCTTGTCAATCCATACGAAAGGAACCGCCGCATTCTGGATCTGGTCGGCAATCTCTCTTGTAACCTTCGTACCCGCCTCTGCAATCACCTCTCCGGTAAGAGGACTTACCACATCCTCTGCCAGAATCTGTCCGCTGATACGATTCCTGAGCATAAGCTTCTTATTAAATTTGTAACGTCCAACCTTGGCAAGATCATAACGTCTCGGATCAAAGAACATACTCATAATCAGGCTTTCCGCACTGTCAACCGCAAGCGGCTCGCCCGGACGAATCTTCTTATATAATTCCAAAAGTCCTTCCTGGTAATTCGTAGCAGCATCCTTTTCAAAACTTGCAAGGATTTTCGGCTCTTCGCCAAACAACTCTACAATCTCAGGATTCGTGCCGATACCCAACGCACGAATCAGCACGGTAATCGGTACCTTTCTTGTTCTATCTACTCTTACATAAAAAACGTCATTGGAGTCAGTCTCATATTCCAGCCATGCACCACGATTCGGAATTACGGTAGAAGAATACAGCTCTTTCCCAATCTTATCATGGGAAATAGCATAATAAATACCAGGTGAACGGACAAGCTGGCTTACGATAACTCGTTCCGCCCCATTAATTACAAATGTACCGGTACTCGTCATCAGTGGCAGATCTCCCATAAAAATTTCATGCTCATTAATCTCATCAGTCTCTTTGTTGTGGAGTCTTACCTTTACTTTCAACGGTGCTGCATAGGTTGCATCCCGCTCTTTGCACTCTTCAATTGTGTACTTTACATCATCCTCACATAAAGTAAAGTCTACAAATTCCAGACTCAGATGTCCGCTGTAATCAGAAATCGGGGAAATATCATCAAATACTTCCTTCAATCCTTCATTCAGGAACCAGTTATAAGAGTCCTTTTGAACCTCGATCAAGTCAGGCATCTGAAGAACTTCTTTTTGTCTGGAATAACTCATACGCGAACTTTTTCCACTTTTGATAGGGCGAATTCTGTTTTTCTCCATATTGACGTTTCACTCCTTACATATTTTTTTGTGGGCGCTGATGCCCGTAAATATTGCAATTTAAACAAAAACCTACATACTTCGTCTTATTTTCAGGCAATATTATGGTATAAGTTTCCACAATAGCGCATTTTTAACTATAGCACGAAGAACGCAGGCTTGTCAACGAATATTTATTATTTTTTCAAAAAAGAGCCGTCAAAAAAAATGTGAATAGCACCAAAAAGGACAGCCGTGATTTTCACAGCTGTCCCTGTCAGATTTCTCAAATTATTTAAGGTTAACTTCTGCACCCTCTGCTTCAAGTTTTGCCTTAATCTCTTCAGCCTCTGCCTTGGAAACTCCCTCTTTCACTACCTTCGGAGCTTCATCTACAACTGCCTTAGCCTCTTTCAGGCCAAGTCCTGTGATCTCACGAACAACTTTGATTACTTTAACCTTAGATGAACCTGCAGATACTAATTCTACATCAAACTCATCCTTCTCTTCTGCTGCAGCTGCTTCTCCGCCTGCTGCTGCAACTACGACACCTGCTGCTGCAGATACACCAAATTCTTCTTCACATGCTTTTACTAAATCATTTAATTCTAATACTGATAACTCTTTGATAGCATCAATAAATTCAGCTGTTGTTAATTTTGCCATTTTATTATCCTCCATTTTTAATATTTTTTATTAATCTCTACTCTCATTTACTCCTCAGCCGGAGCTTCTGCTGTTTCTTCTGCTGGAGCTTCTGCTGCTTCTTCTGCCGGAGCGGCTGCCATGCAAGCCTCTGCTCCTCCCTGCTCTGCAATCTGATTAAGAACACGAGCAAGATTGGTGATTGGTGACTGTAAGCTTCCAAGCAATTTGGAAAGTAATTCCTCTCTTGAAGGAATACTTGCTAATGCCTGCAGACCAGCCTGGTCATAAGCTTCGCCTTCCACTACACCTGCTTTTAATTCAAGAGCTTTCGCATCTTTTGCAAATTTTGCAAGAATTCTTGCCGGAGCTGTTGCATCGTCTTTAGAAATTGCAATTGCGCTCGGTCCTTCCAAGTGCTCATCTAAAGCTGCAAACTCTGTTCCTTCAAAAGCTCTCTTCATCATTGTGTTTTTGCAAACCTTGTAGATGATTCCAGCTTCTCTCAACTGCTTACGAAGCTCTGTGTCCTGCGCAACAGTAAGTCCACGGTAGTCTACCAGCACAACGCTTGCTGCATCTTTAACATCATCTGCAATAGCCTGCACTACAGGTTGTTTTAATTCAACTTTTGCCACGAATGGTGCACCTCCTTATATAATTTATCTGACTGCTATAAGGAATATAAAAAATCCTCTGTGTCAAAGACACAGAGGCATTGTAATTTCATACTATCGAATACAACTTTCCTCGGCAGGCGTTTATCTTCTTACGCTTTCGCACCTGCTGTCTTTGGCAGTCATATGGTATGATAACACTCCTGGTTGCTGCTGTCAACAAATTTACAGCTTTTTATGTCATTTTTTTGCTGAACTTTTTTTACTGAAGCGCTAACTCCTGCTCCTGATAAATATCCTTCAGGATATTTTCAGCTGAATAATCTGTTACCTTTAACGTAACCGGATTCGCAGTATCCTGCAGCGTATAGATAAACGCAACCTCCAGAGGAGTATCCTTCATCACCTGCTTGCTCAGATTTGAGGAAGCTTCATTTGTTTCCTGCAAATCCCCTATCGTAAACTCACACTCTACGCCATTCTGGAATACCTGGGGATAAAAAGCCAGCTGTGCACTTTTCGGCTCATCTAATTTATTTGTATACGTAAAATAAATGCGGACAGCATCTGCTCCATTATAATCCTTCGTCAACTCATGTCTGACATACACAAGGCTTCCTTCCTCGTTCACAAGATTGATCTGCTCTACCTTCGTCTCATCCTGCTCTTTGGCGTCTGCCTTTTCATCATCCGCATTCCCCGCATCTGCATTTCCTGCATCTTCCGTGCTTTCCGTATTTTGTTCCTTTTTCTTTTCTTCCCCTGAATCACTTCCCTTACCACTTCCGCACGCAGAAAGTGACAGAGCCATACTGGCTGTCAGCATAATTACTAATAACCTCTTTCTCATTTCACATCCTCCTTCAATACTACTTGATACTACTTTATCCTATTTTATCATATAAGTCAATAATTTATCCCATAATGAAGATATATATCAAACAAAAGACAGGAGTATCATTATGAAACCTTTAAAAAGTAAAGTCAGCATTACCTTGGATTCCGACATTATCGAAAATCTGAAAAAACTTGCCGAACAGGATGACCGTTCATTTTCGCAGTACATCAATCTTGTATTAAAAGATTATCTGAACCGCCGGGAATCCGAACGCAAGTAACACTATTCCAGTTTTGTCTCCCAGAAAGACAGCCGGGATATATTTTTCGCATATTATAAAACAAGAGAAACATGTACCTTCATGTTCCTCTTATTTTACTTCGTATTTCTTTCTAATTGGTATGCTGCCGGCATACTTTTTATATATTTTTTCAAAACCAGGCTTGGAGAGCCACCATCAAAACAAGACTTGCCACCGTAAAAATACACTCATACAGAATATACCCTGCCACCCTCACGCTCCGTCTTCCGTTATTCACAATTGGAAGCTTTTCACGCACGCCCATATAATTGCACACGACAAGAATTTCCAACATCTGAGAAACAAAAAACAGCACTCTTTCCACATACAAAAACGGCGGTGTATCCGGAACACTCTCTGTTTCCAGATTCAACTTCTTCACAAATGATAACAATGATACATACCCGATAACTGCAAGGAACATTTTCCAGATTGTCCCACTTCGAAATCCGGGCGGCATATATTTTCTCATCTTTTTCCTGAAGGTCTGCCTCTCATGATACACAAATTCCTCCTCGATTCCCGCCATCTCTGACACCTCACGCTTCATTTCCTCTACCGATTGATAGCGCTCCGCCGGATTGAGTGCAGTGCATTTTTCAATAATCCTTTCAAATCTCCCATGCGAAATCTTTTCATAAGGAAACTTGCCGACCAGCATATAATTCAGAAGAACACCTAACGCGTATATATCTGTACGATTATCTGTCTGAAAATAACCGAACTGCTCCGGCGCGGCATAACCAGCCGTCCCCATCAATACAGTGTCACGATTTTTCCCAGGTTGATAAGTTCTTGCAATATCAAAATCAACAATCTTCACATTTCCGTCTGTGGTAACGAGAATATTTTCCGCCTTCAAATCCCTGCAGATAATCGGGGCGTCCGCCCCATGAAGGATTTGCAGCGCTTTACAAAGCTCACAGATAATACCTGCACACTGATATTCATTCAGGCATTTCTCTTCTGTTAAAGTCTGCAAATCTCTCCCTTCAACATACTCCTCCACTATTACCAGTTTGTTTTCAAATTCGACATATTCTTCTATTCCGGGCCAGTGGGAATCTGGATGTTCCTTCAAGAAACGGTAAATCGCCTTCTGCTCTTTGTCCACAATTTTCTTTATAAAAATCCTTCCCGTCTGCTCATTTCGCACCAGCCGTACATGTTCTTTATCCTGCAGCGCCCCGTAATCCTTATACCTGGATAATCGATATCTTTCTGTATGATTCATTCTGTAGCCACCCTTGATTTTTCTACTTGATAATTATATGATATCTTTATCCTTCACGCAAGAAAGGAAAGCAATTGTATGAAAAAGAAATTAACTACTAACGAATTATTAGAAATATTAAAATCCACACGAAACGAGGCAGAGCTGCACAATTACACACAGAGTCATGCTTCCAGCCTTGCATCCGAATCCTTTCCGGAGTATATTCTTTCAAACATGGAACAACAGAATATGACTTCCGCAGAACTTATCCGGCGCTCAGAAATCCAGCGCAATTACGGCTATCAGATTCTAAATGGCGACAAACGGCCAGGCAGAGACAAAATCATTTCTCTGTGCCTTGCACTGTCACTTTCTATTGATGACACGCAAAAAGCGCTGACTCTGGCAGGCGAAGGAATCTTATACCCCAAAAAGCAGCGCGATTCTATTTTAATCTTCTGTATTAACAATCAGCTTTCTGTCTCTGATGCGAACAAAATACTTTTTGATATGGGAGAACCTGTCCTTACATAAAGCAAAAAAATAGAATGTGCTTTGCACATTCTATTTTTTCATAATCATAATCAAAGATTACGCCAGCTTCATCGGGTTAATCTTAACACCCGGTCCCATTGTAGAAGTAAGTACCACGCTCTTTAAGAACTGGCCTTTTACTGCTGCCGGTCTGGCTTTATTGATTGCATCAATCAGCGTCTGGAAGTTGTCCGCAAGTTGTTCTTCGGTAAAGGAAGCTTTACCTACTGGCACATGGATAATGTTTGTTTTATCAAGTCTGTACTCAATCTTACCGGCTTTAATCTCCTGAACTGCTTTTGTTACGTCCATTGTTACTGTACCAGCTTTCGGGTTCGGCATAAGACCTTTTGGTCCAAGTACACGACCGATACGTCCTACAACACCCATCATATCTGGTGTAGCAACTACAACGTCAAATTCAAACCAGTTTTCTTTCTGAATCTTTTCAATCAGTTCCATTCCTCCGACATAATCTGCTCCTGCTGCCTTTGCCTCTTCTGCTTTCGCATCTTTTGCAAATACAAGGATACGAACCTTTTTACCTGTTCCGTGCGGCAGTACAACTGCGCCACGAATCTGCTGGTCAGCATGACGTCCGTCACATCCGGTTCTGATATGAGCTTCGATAGTCTCATCAAACTTTGCTACTGCAGTCTTTTTAACTAATGCTACTGCATCTGCAACATCATAGAGTGTTCCTCTGTCAATTGCTTTTGCAGCTTCAACATATTTCTTTCCTCTTTTCATCTAAATAACCTCCTTGTGGTAATGTCGGGATAACCCTCCCACGATATTTGTTTACATTGACTTTATAAAAGCGCTCTATTCCTCTACGGTTACACCCATACTTCTGCATGTGCCTGCGATCATGCTCATAGCAGCCTCTACGCTTGCAGCATTTAAGTCAGGCATCTTAAGCTCAGCGATTTCGCGAACCTGTTCCTTTGTAATCGTTGCAACCTTTGTCTTATTCGGAACACCGGAGCCGGATTTGATCTTACATGCTTTCTTAATCAGCACTGCTGCCGGCGGTGTCTTCGTAATAAAGCTGAAACTTCTGTCATTGTAAACTGTAATAACTACAGGAATAATCATATCTCCCTGATCTGCAGTTCTTGCGTTGAACTGTTTTGTAAATTCAACGATATTTACACCGTGCTGACCAAGAGCAG
>CALFCS010000173.1 GCA_937950565.1 uncultured Lachnospiraceae bacterium | reverse complement strand
TCCCGGAGGGTTTTTGTTTCATAGGGAACGCAGTTTCCTATGAAACAAAAAAGTCCCGAAATACACTTATCCATGTATTTCGGGACGGATTCTTCCAATTTTTATTCTTATCCGCGGTACCACCCGCTTTGAACTCGCCTTTGAATTCATCTCTTACACTTAACGCGTGCACACGTACCTGCCTACTTTCTCTGTTCGGCCGGTCAGCTCCGGAGTGTTCCCTATTGTCCTTCTCCCTTAAGAAGCGCTCTCAGTCGGTGACGCTTCATTCCTGTCAAGTTGTAAAGAACAGAGTCTCTTTCAACGCTTTCTCTTAATAAACTATGATTCATGTTAACACATGTATTCATAAATTTCAAGGGAAATTTCTTCCTTTGTCTTAGGAGCCTGTCGGTATATAAGGTCTGATTGCTCCTGCCACATTACTGATCGGCATCGTCTGAAGCCATACATGACCAGGTCCGGTAACTACCGTATTAAAAATTCCTTCTCCACCAAAGAACATGTTCTTCACACCCGGAACCTTCTGGATATCCATACTACAGGTCGCTGACATCGCCGCAAGATATCCTGTATCAACAATAATCTGCTGTCCGGGCTGAAGGTCATATTCAACCACATGGCCATCAAACTCAGCAAATACTGTTCCATATCCGCTGACCTTCTGCATGATAAATCCTTCTCCGCCAAAGAGACCTGCTCCCAGCTTCTTCCTAAAATGCACAGACAACTGTACCGTACTCTCTCCTGCCAGGAATGCACTTTTCTGGAAAATCATATCCTGTCCGGGTGCAATCTGGAATGCTTTGATCGATCCTGGAAAGCTGGATGCGAAAGCAATCATTCCTGCGCCTCCCTGTGCAGTATATCTGTTCTGGAATAAATGTTCTCCGGCAAATGCTCTTCCCAATGCCTTTCCAATTCCTCCGTTACTGGTTGTCTCCATCTGCATATTAGGCGACATCCATGCCATAGCGCCGCTCTCTGTAATCATCTGTTCTCCACCCTCAAGCTGACAAATCACTACCGGAAGCGTCTCACCTTGTATCTGGTATTTCATATAATACCTCCTTTCCTCTCATTCTATATAAACATCAGACTGTCCAGCTGACGCATATATACGTTCACACGCTCCATTTCTTTTTCCGTCACAGGCCTGCCCGAAAAATAATATTCCGTCCTTCCAGGCTCCTTTGACTCTTCTACCCCTATTTCCGCAAGCTTTCTCTGAAGCTGCCTTACAGTCCCCGCATTTCCATCTACATAGTGCACCTGCTCTGGAAATATTTCTTTATAATATGCCTTAAAATAATTAAAGTGTGTACACCCCAGCACAAATGCTTTATATTCATCAACCGGATAATCCTTTAACTGTTCCGTCAGATATACCCGGATATCTTCTGTCAGAAAGTCACCCTTTTCTGCAAATCTCACAAGCTGTGGCAGCGCAATCAAATCCACATTATGTTCATCATCCACTTTCTCCAACAGATGATGAAGCTTGTCCCCCGCTATCGTCACAGGTGTTGCCGCGACCAGAATCCTTCCCGGCACATCTGCATACATTTCCTTCGCCTGCTTCACAGCCGGCTCCATTCCTATAATAGGAACCGGGAAACTGCTTCTATATTCTTTTGTGGCAACACTGGTTGCCGTGTTACACGCAATCACAATGGCATCCACATGCCTGTCCAGCATAAACCTGATAATTTCATCTATATATTCTCGAATCTGCGCTTCTGTCTTCTCCCCATAAGGCACATGGGCTTCATCCGCATAATAGACAAATTCCGCCTCCGGCATCACTTTCTTTGCATGATGCAAAACAGACAGGCCTCCGATTCCCGAATCAAATATTCCTATCCGCATCCTCTGTTACCTCTATATTTTTTTCTGTCCATTATTTCCTACATTTTTCGCAACACAGCAACCATTACTTCCATTGCTTCTGTCAGCTTTTCTCTGTCTGTCTTTCCAAGCCCTTCCAGCATCCTTTCAAAATTCCAATCGCTGGACATAATGTGTTCCTGCACAAAACTTCTTCCTTTCTCCGTCAGGCAAAAAAGACTTGCCCTTCTGTCTGTAGAATCCGTTCGGCCTGTTACCAGCCCCAGCTCCTTTAATCTAAATATAATTTTAGACACATGCTGCTTTACAACATTCAATGCCTCCGCGATTTCCTGTATTCTTGCTTCCTTGTTCTCATATAGATAGTCCAGCACCTCTATCTGCACTCTTCCCAAAATCCCTTTATATGAATTCCGGTAAAATGCTGTAATCTTCTGATCAAATAAAACGGCCAGCTCATATGCTGTCTTTGCATCTTGTGTTTTCAATTTTCTCACCTATACTTTAAAATTAATATACCATAAAGGCATATGTTCTCACTAGGCTCGTGTAATACCTCGCCAAGTGTTCACACACTACAGCCCGCAGTGCACGAACTCAAGAGCGTCACGCTCTTTCGTTCACGGGCTTTCACCCTATCAAAGTGAAAAAAAAGCAATCCGCCTGCAAGCAGTCGATTGCTTTTTTTACACTTTGGCACTGCTCATTGCTTTCGTGGACATTATACCACATGAGCATGCATTCTGAAAAGTAATTCTTCTTTTATTACCAGGTACGTGAACCAGCTTCCCTGAACTGGGCAACCGTAGGAACATGTGAATTCATACCGCCGTCCACATTAATAATCTGCCCGCTTACAAAACAGCTTTCATCTGAGCCAAGATATACACACATATGTCCAATATCTTCCGGGCATCCATAACGATTCACCATAATATTACTTAAAAAGATATCCTTGACTGCCTGAGCCACATATTGATCATTTTCCGGGGTGACGATCAGACCCGGACGCACACAGTTGCATCGGATATTATCTTTTCCATACTGAAGCGCTGTAGACTTTGTGAGCATATCTACACCTGCCTTTGCACTGGCATATGCTGTTGCTCCAAGATCCCCGCCACAGGAAGCCATTGAGCCAATGTTGATAATCGAACCTCCTGCTTCATTCTTCTGCATATAAGGAAGAACACATTTGGTAATATAAAATGTTCCTCTTACATCACTCTGAAATACTGCGTCCCACATTTCCAGTGTTAATTCATCTATCCGCCCATCTTTCAAGCCTACATTAGCCGCATTATTTACAAGAATATCAATTTTCCCATACTTCTGTGCAACATCCTCAACAAGTGCTTTCATGCTTTCCGGAGCTGTAATATCCATAAAATGATAAAAGGCTTCTCCTCCTTCTCCCTGAATGCGCTCTACGACAGCCTGTCCCTTTTCTTCTCTTCGTCCGCAAATTACTACCTTTGCACCTTCTGCGGCATACAACCGGGCTATTCCGATTCCAATCCCGCTGGTGGAACCTGTAACAATTGCAACTTTGTCTTTTAATCTGTTCATACAAAACCTCCTATAGAATTAGTCATACTTATATGACTAATTCTATAGGAGACAGACGAATAAGTCAAGTAAAAAGATACCCTGCAACAAAACATTCAGGATTTGTTTTTACCCCGGACTATGCTATAATTGTAATACCATAGGAGGGATACATGTATGAATACAACTGTCACAATGTCTATAGATGAAATTATCCAAAGAGTTACTGCTATTTGCAGACAGTATCATGTAGAACATCTTTCTTTATTTGGCTCCTTTGCAAAAAATACAGCAACAAGCCGCAGTGATATTGACTTTATTGTCTATGGCTGTAAAGATATAGAAAACCTTTTAGAAGAGATTGATGATATCCCGACTCTGCGAAAAATTGATATTTTCAATTATGACGAAGTCTGCAATGAATATTTAAGAAAGGATATGGATTTATATGGCAAAAAAATATATTAACCGATACAATAGCTTTTCTAAAAGCCTTGCTACCCTCAGCAATTCCTGTGGTGCTGACCCTGATGCCATGTTTGTTCTCGGCGCTACTGTCCAGGCTTATAATCTCACCTTCGACCTCTCCTGGAAGGTTATGAAAGATATTATTACAGAACATTTCGGAATCCAGGATTTTGCCACCGGTTCCCCGCGTGAAACTCAGATAAGTATATAGATGAGCTCTTACATTCTGAATCCGACATTTGATTATATATTAAGAGTTGCCCTCCAAATAGGCTGCGACTACGGATCCATAGATACAAAACGGATGCAGGCATCCGTTTTGTATCTATTTGTCCCTTGTCTCATTTTATTACACCAATTCCCCAGATTGAGAATTCTGTATTTGCATTTTCCATACATATCGAAACATCCAGTGTACCGCTTGTATCCTGAATATAGGCAATCTCTGTATCCGGTCCGCCCCATGCATAATTCCGCTTTCCGCTGATGACAGAGGTTTTTCCGTTAACCGTCACCTTCAGATTACCAAATGCATCATTTTGATTTGACTGGAACAGGATAAAGATTCCCTTTCCGGATGCCTTAAAGGTCATCGGAGTATTATTACTTCCCTTTTCAAATTTCCATCCATATGGGAACCGATAATTATCAGAGCTTTCTTTAAATGAACCATTCACTACATCCTGAAGTTCCCACGGCGGTGCAAGTGTTGCAGTTGCATATTCTGTACCATAAACAGTTGTATTCGGTATCTTATATTCATCACTTTGATTTTCTGTTTTTAATGCCTGACGGTAGTAGTATGCAATCGTATCTGCAATCAGCTTGCCGCCTTCTGCATGCGGATGATATTCATCCGTAAAATAATCATCCGTCTTCAGCAAACCGGAATTAAATGCTTTTGTCAGAGAATCATCCATACTGAGAACCGGAACATTATAATTCTTACCAACTTTTGCCATCTGCTCTTTCATCGAATAACCACTTCTGGAACGATTAATCAAAATAATCACTGCCGGATTATTTTCCTGTGACAAGCACTGCTTTACCAGCCCTTCAAAACTCTTCTTATACAATTCCTCCGGATGGTCATTCACAGAAAATTCGATAAAGATGACATCCGGTTTATCATTCAGGATATCATATTGTGCACGAATCAAACCTACTGCTGAAGATGTTCCGGAAAGTCCCTTATTTATGTACTCTACATTGCTTCCGGTTCCAAAGGTATCTGCAAAATACTTGTAAGAGCGATACGCATAACAGGTATCTGTCAGTCCGACACCTTCTGTAATCGAGCCGCCAAGATAAGCAACCTTAACCTGCTCTCCCTTTTGCGCTTTTTTTATCTTACTGCACAATCTGGAGGTATTTCCCATATTATAGATTGCATCTTTATAAAATGCCTGCATCTGTTCGCTGTCTGTCTCCTGATAATTGTCCCACTCATTTACCTCCGGGTCTATTTTCTCAAATTCCTTTTTGAAAATAGAGCGGACAAAATTATATACATGCGGTCTTATGCTGACTCCGTCGTGCCCGCCGTCTGACACAGTATGCCATACATGATTTACTCCGTTTCTTGTCAGGATTGCATGGTAATTCTGCGGAGCATTTCCTACCACACCATCATTTACCGCCGCACTGACCATAATCAGGTACGGATCTCCTTTTTCACTGTCAACAACCAGTTCATCTTCTTTCAGCTGTCCCGGATGTGCACCCAGATCCTCCCCCGGAGTCAGTCCCGGCGCCGGACATACTGCCCCAATATAACCAAATAAATCCGTTCTTGTAAGGCCGATGAAAAGCGATTCTCTTCCACCCATAGAAAATCCGGTAATTGCAGTGTTCTCTTTTCCTGTTGCAACTGCAAAGTTTTCTTCTATATACGGCATCAAATCTGTCGTAAGATCATTGATAAAATTATCGTAATTCAATGAATTCTCAAGATTCATTCCGTCGCATGCCAGCTTATCTTTACTACAATAAATATAAGGGAATACAACAATCATTTTTTCAGCTTTTCCCTGTGCGGTAAGGTTTCCGATAATCTGCTTAATGCGAAGAGACGGATCGCCTGCATCAAGCAGAGAATCTTCCGTTCCCCAATATCCATGAAGCATATAGAGCACCGGATATTCCTCATCTTCGGAATAGCCGGCAGGAAGCAGCACATTTACATTCGTATTTCTTTCTGCCGTTCTGGAGTAATAAGTATATTTTTTCAGTGTTCCATAATCAACTCCTGCCACCTCATCTGTAATTCCATAAGCTTCCTTTTCTGTCATGAGTCCGCGAACTGCTTCCATATATTCGTCCGGTGAAATCGGCTTATCCGGGTCATCTGGTGTCGGATCATCCGGGTTGTCTGGTGTCGGGTCATCCGGATTGTCCGGTTTCGGATCATCCGGTTTATCTGACTCTACAACATTCAAAAATCTTTGTACAATTGCTGCACATTCTGCCCTTGTCGCATTTCCCTGCGGGTCAAGCACAGTCTCTTCATATTTTCCTGTGATAATTTTCTTTCCGACCGCCCATTTAAAGGCTTCCTTTGCAAATGCATTTACAGATGCCGCATCTTTAAATTTATCAAGACTTCCGGAAGCACTTGTATCGTATCCAAGAAACTCTGCATAACGATACATCATAACTGCCATCTGCTCACGGTTAATATTGTCCGCCGGTCCGAAATATCCAGTATCAGAATAGCCTTTCACAACTCCTGTACCTGCCGCCCAGAGAATTGCATCTGTGTACCATACACCCTTTTCTACATCCGGAAATTTCTTCTCATATTTCATCTCCGGCGATTCGTTCATACGCCAGATAATAATTGCAAACTGCGCCCTTGCCAAAGGATCATCTGGTCTGAAATGAGATGCATCTGTCCCCTTCATAATCTCATTGTCATACACGTACTGCACATTTTTCTCATACCACGCACCTACACTTACGTCTTCAAATACATCTGTTACCCGAGTCTTCGTTTCTTCCTGCGCTGCCGTCGTATCCGTACCGGCAGAAGCAGCCTGAGCCACAGAAACATTTGAACTTAAGAGTGCCACTGCCATCAGTACGCTGGCAATACAATTTCTTATAATCGCTTTCCTCTTCATCCTTCTCCCTCCTTATTTCTTCTTTTTCTATTTTGAATAGCAAAGCATATTTATTTTATTATAAAAATTTTTCTCAATTGCTTCAACCCTACAAAAAATAGATTTTAAGGGCGAAAACTATACTTTTTAAGGTTTTTTAGTATTGCCTCAAATCCGCCAATCTCTTTTCCCTCCCAAGCCGCTGGCAGATTTTTTAAAAAGTTTAAAAAAACACTTGATTTTTAGAAAAAAGCTGATATAATAATACATGTTCGCTAGAAACATTGCGGAATGGTGTAATTGGCAGCACAGCAGACTCTGACTCTGTTAGTAGGGGTTCAAGTCCCTTTTCCGTAGTTCCTTGGCAGGGGCGCCGGATACTAATAAAGTATCCGGTTACTTTTCGGAGTGTGGCTCAGCTTGGTAGAGCGCTACGTTCGGGACGTAGAGGTCGCAGGTTCAAATCCTGTCACTCCGACTTTTTTATTAAGAATATCGGAATCCTTGTAAAATGGAGGATTTCGATATTTTTATATATAATTTATGTCAATACTCATACAATGGAAACCGTCTTTTGTCTGACATTCTAACACTCGTTCTAATGTACTGTTTTCATTTGGTACAGTTGGTGATATCAATATTCCTGTTAAACGTTCAGAAATTTTCTCTTTATGCAATTTTTGAATATATGTATATTAAATGAAACTGGGAATGTAGAGAATAGGATAAGAAGTGTCAGATGAAACAAAAAGAAAAGGTGGATAAATAATGAAATTTATATCCAAAGAAATATTAGATAAACTTTCATATAAAAGCTCGTTGGGACAGAGTCTTAAACAGATATCCTTACGGAAAACATCTCTGGATGATATTCTATCAGATATTAATAAATATCGTTCAGAATATACAAATATTGTCACCCAAGAAAATTTAATAGGTTCTCGGTTTAAAAGTGAAGACTCAATAATGAGAAAATATGAAAAGACCTTACGAACTGGAGGTGGCTTTAAACAATGTTTTAATGATATTTTGGGATTTCGTTTGCATTTTGAAGAATATCCAGAAGAGTATCCGGATTATTTCCGAGTAGTTAATTTGAGAAATGGAAAGAAAATTGATGATGGATATAGGGCAATACATTTATATTATCAAAGAGATAATTTGGCATATCCTATAGAAATTCAATTATGGTGTGCAAAAGACTACCAATTTAATATTTGGAGCCATAAATTAGTTTATAAATATTGGGATGCAGAGATCGGTAGAATTTTGTATAATAAATATAGGCATGGAGATATATGTACAGAAAAAGAATTTGAAAAGGAACTGCATGCGTTGATCCAGTCAAAAAGTAAAGGAAGTGAATATAATGGTAACAGATAATAATCGGTTTTATATTATTGCAAAGAAATTTGATGAACCAGGATGCATTGCGTATAAATGTAAAAATTTGAATGAAGCAAGTAATGTCCCGAATACATTAGAGGCAATTCGCGCTAAAGATGTGCAGATTGTAATACTAGACGATCCGGAGATATATTCAGAGTATGCACCATATAAGTATATAGAAAACCTGCGTGATTTTATGAATCAAGCAGGTAATCTTAATTTGGTGGTATAGGATAGAATTTAATCAAAGATATACAAAAAGTATTAGAATCAAATTTCCATATATTCCTGATGTTACATCGCTCCCTCTTTCTGACTGTCACAATAAATCTCAATGGCCTCCGTAACAAAATGAGCTGTTCCCTGCCCTCCTGCAGCATCAATATTTTCCGTAAACCGACTGTCTCCGGAATACATCTTTCCAAGGGAGCGAAGAATATCCAAATTACAAGTATAATAATGTGCAGTAATATAATCCTGCAGCTCCTTCACTTTGTTCTGAGCCTTCTCATCTGAAGCCTGCAAATCCTTCAACTTACCAAATCCGACGAAAATTTCCATCATCTTCTTACTTATTTCTTTGCCGTCGCTTCCAGTCCATTTCTTCTGCCTCTCTTCAAATTCCTGATATTCCGGCGATTTTCCCCATGCTTCTTTTGCCTCTTTTGCATATGCGTCCAGTTCTCTTGTATCAAATGCAGTAAAATCCAATATTTTCACCTCTTTCTGTTGTATTTCACGGGCATGCAAAATCAGCTTTTCCAAATGTTCCTTCTTCATTTCCAGCATTTCAATCTGCTGCTCTAAAGCAAGCCTCCGATCAAAATCCGGAGCATCCAGAATCTGCCTGATCTCTTTTAAAGGAAATTCCAACTCCCGGAACAGCAAAATCTGCTGAAGCCTTTCCATAGCCGCATCGTCATACAGCCGGTAACCCGACTCCGTATATCCCGTCGGATGCAAAAGTCCGATTTTATCATAATACTGCAGAGTACGTATACTTACTCCTGCCAGTTTGCTCACTTCATTTACTGTCCTCATCTTCTTTTCCCTCCCGTGTAGGTTCATCATACACTATTACGTAACGTAGGAGTCAACCTTCTTTCTGAGAAAATCCAATAAATTTCAAGAGCGCACTGCTAACATTTTCTGCATATACTTGTGGTGATTCTTTCATTCCACCCGAAATCCAGCGGTCAAGCAGCATTAGAAAACCTCCGGTAGAATAGCATGCAAAATATTCCATGTCCTCATCCCTGCTTGATATATTGTCTCCGGTACGGCTACTTACAACAGCAACAGCCGCACATCGAATTTCATGATAAAGCATCTCCTCCAATCCACATTTATGCAAAAGTATCTCCCTGTGTAAATACCAAAAACCAAAAAAATCTTCCGCTATCTGCTTTAAATCATATCCCCTCAATGTCGGATATGAATTTTGATACTCTTTACATAATCGTTGAAAATATCCATGGAGAACCTCTTCTTTTCTTTCATACAATCTATAGAAAGTTCTTCTTGCCACATCCGCCCGTTCCGCAATTTCTGAAACCGTAATTTCCTCAAACTTTTTCTCCTCCAACAAAGAAAATAACGCTTCTTCTATCATCTGTCCTGACTGTTCCCTTTGTCTTTGATGTCCGTTCATCTGCATTCACCCCATCTCTATTAAAATGTCACACATTTTGTTGTTTGTAGCACTTTCCTTTCGCATCTTGATTTATCTCATTCATCAGTATATGATAAATACAGAAAAGACACAAGTGTGCCATTTTATTCCATGGCACCTTTTGAGCCCAATATCACATATATTTTTAAGGGAGTTTTTAATATGAATCAGACAGTTGTAATATTTGAATCCAAATACGGTTCTACCAAACGTTATGCACAGTGGATTGCAGGGGCACTCTCCTGCCCAATATTTGAAAAAAAGAACTTTTGTCCAAAAGATTTCAAGAAATACGATATCATCATCTATGGCGGCGGTCTGTATGCGGGCGGAGTAAGCGGAATCCGGCTGCTCATCCAGAACTGGGAGCTTCTGTCTGATAAAAAAATAATCCTGTTCACCTGCGGACTGGCAGATCCGGCTGAACCTGTTAACGTATCCCATATCCGCGAAGCCCTGTCTAAAACTCTGCCCTCCGAAATGATGAAAAACATGAAAATATTTCATCTGCGGGGCGGCATTGACTATCCACACTTAAACTTTGTCCACAAAGCCATGATGTCCATGCTCCGCAAAATGCTTTTAAAGAAAGACCCTTCTGAACTAAGCAATGAAGATCTGCAGCTTCTCGACAGCTACGGAAAGAAAATGGATTTCACAAACCCTGCTGCAATTCAGCCAATCGTTGAATATATCCACAACATTCCAAATGTTAAGCTTTAGAAGTGCTGTTATTTTTCAACTCTTTCACTGCATCCAGGGAAAGCCCTGTACGTTCCGCTATTACCTGTTCATCTAAAAGACCAATCAGGTTCTTGGCAATTTCTAAACGATTTTCTTTAATTCCTTCTTTGAGCCCTTCTTTTTTCCCTTTATTTATCATCATTTGCCCTAATTCCGTCATGCTGATTTCCTCCAATATTTCTTCCTTACTTACTGAATCTA